>JAPPHK010000124.1 GCA_028820795.1 Nitrospinota bacterium
CTCACATGCTCTATGGGCTGGATGACATTCGGATGCGCCGCCGGTTCATCGAAGACGAGGACGCGGGTCCGGAGCGCAGGCGCCGGGAGCACAAGCGGCTCGATGCGCTTCTCGGCTATTGCGAGACGCCGGCCTGCAGGCGGGTGACTCTACTAAGTTACTTTGGGGAACGGATCGATCCTTGCGGCAATTGCGACATCTGCCTCTCTCCGCCTGAGCTCGTCGACGGAACGGAGGAGGCGCTGATGATACTGTCGGCGGCCAGGCGGTCGGGGGAGCGCTTCGGCGCGGCGCATCTGATCGACGTCTTGCGTGGGACAGAGAACGAAAAAATCACGCGTTTCGGGCATCATCGTTTACCGACGTTCGGAGTGGGGGCCGAGCGGGGCAAGAACGAGTGGCGCTCTATGATCCGTCAAATGGTCGCCGCGGGGTTTCTGCGACTCGACATCGGTGGCTTCGGCGGGCTTGGAATCACCGACAAGGGCGGCGCGCTGTTGCGCGGCGAGGGCGAGTTCATTTACCGCAAGGATGCTGCAGTCTCACACAGCCCCAAGAAGGCCCCGGTGTGGAGCGATGAGCAGTTGCCCCTGGCCGACTGGCAAACAAAGCTGCTGGATGTTCTCAAGGCGTTGCGGCTGGAACTGGCAAGGGAACGCGGGGTGCCCGCCTTTGTCGTGTTTCACGACCGCACGCTGATCGACATGGCGCGCCGCTGTCCGCGCACCGAGGTGGAGTTCGCCGAGGTCAGCGGCGTCGGGGAGGCTAAATTGAAGCAGTTTGCCAAGCCGTTCCTGACCGCGATTGACGCCGCCCTGTCCGATGAGATCGAAACCGCCTTGTCCGACACGGACGAGAGCGTTTGATCTTCCGAGGTAAAATCATCAGGTAGGAAACAAATATCTCCGCATCGGCCATGGAATCAGAAGGCACCGGCCCGAGCCGCCGATATGACGGCGTTGTGGCTGATTCTATTTGCAAGAAAGTAGTTGTTCAGAGACGGGCTCCTTCGGCCGCAATCGACCGGGGGTGCGTCGGAGAGAAGAGAGCTCTTGCTTCCGATCCCTTCTCACGCAACCCTTGTCCCGAACTTTTTAATCGCTTCCTCCGAGAGCGTGAGCCCGAGACCCGGCGCGTCGTTCAGGTATAGCGTTCCGTTCTCGCCGCGGGACGGGCGGGAAACCTGCCTGACGACGTTGCGCCGCGCCCAGGATTATGATCTGAGGAGCGCGATCAGGAATCTCGAGGAGATCGGGAGGGAATAAGAAAGCGGCGCCCGGCGGGCCACAACCCCCGCACTCTCCCGAAGGCATGAGGCGATTGCGAAATGACTCGGGCGCCAGGGAAAATATCCAACACGGGGCGATGAAAGGCAAGCCATCGCCCTTCGCGCTAGACCCGCCCGCGCCGGCCTACGGGGAACCGAAGAAGATCGTAAAACTCCCCGGCGCGCAGCATTACGAGCCCTATTACTTCTGCAGCTCCGAGCACCACGAGATCGGCATGGTCGAGGCGGTCGACTGGTTCTGGAAGTATTTGTAGTTACCGCTTCGGAGCCGGCTTGATGGGATTTTGCCGGGTTTGTGCTCCTGTTCGTGAATTGGGTATTATGTCCGGCGAGCCTGCCTTCCCCTGATGAGAGCCGGTATCTCCTATGACCAGGCAACTTCACCTCAATTTGTTCATCCAGTCCCGGGGCCACCACGAGGCAGCCTGGAACCATCCCGATTCTTCGGCGGCCTCGCTTACCGATGTAAGCTACTATGTGGATTTGGCCCAACGTGCGGAGAGAGCGCTTTTTGATTCGATCTTTTTCGCCGATTCGCTGATGTTGGCGCCGGATGCTGCGCGGTCCGGGCGACTCTGGCTGGAACCCGTCACTTTATTGGCGGCGCTCGCCGTCGCAACCGAGCGGATCGGGCTGATCGCGACGGGGTCGAGTACATATTCCGAGGCCTTCAACCTCGCGCGGCAGTTCAGCTCGATCGATCACATCAGCAATGGCCGCGCCGGCTGGAATATCGTCACCACCTGGATGGCGAAGGTCGCGCGCAATTTCGGTGATGCGGGTCAGGACAGTCATGCGGACCGCTACCTGATGGCCGAGGAATTCGTCCAGGTCGTCAAGGATTTGTGGGACAGCTGGGCCGATGACGCCGTGGTCGATGATCGCGCAGGCGGCGTCTACGCCAGAAGCGAGCGCATTCGTCCAATCGACTTCAGCGGCAAGTACTATCGCGTCGCGGGGCCGCTGACACTGCCGCGCAGTCCGCAGGGGCGGCCGGTGCTGGTGCAGGCGGGGTCGTCGGATGCCGGGCGTGACTTTGCTTCGCGTCACGCCGAGGCGGTATTTACGGCCCATCTCGAAAAGGCGACGGCGCAGAAATTTTACACGGATATCAAGAAGCGAGCGGTTGCGGCGGGTCGCGACGCGAGCCAGGTCCTGATTCTGCCCGGCCTGAGCCCGATGATCGCGTCGACCGAGACCGAAGCAAAACGGATGGAGCAGGAGCTCAATGAGAATACCGACCCGGAGATCGGTCGCCGAACGCTCTCCTCGCGGTTCGACGGACATGATTTCTCGCATTTGCCGCTCGACACGCCGCTGACGCCGGACGATTTCCCTCCACCCTCCGGTGTCGAAACCATGCGCAGCCGCTCCGAGTTGGTCGTCGATCTCGTGCGCAACGAAGGCCTTACCCTGCGGCAGCTTCTTGCCCGTTTCGCCGGTGCCCGCGGCCACTTTACTTTCGCCGGCACGCCCGGGCAGGTCGCCGATTTGATTGAGGACTGGTTCCGGGACGGCGCCGCCGATGGTTTCAATGTGATGCCGCCGCTTTTTCCCACGATGCTGGATGCTTTTGTTGAAGAGGTGATTCCGATTCTTCAGCGTCGCGGGCTGTTCCGGACGGAATATGAAGGCGAGACGCTGCGGGATCACTATGGGCTCGAGCGCCCCGCCGGGCGGTTTTGGTAGATCAATAGACGCGGAATTTTTCAGGCGCCGTACCGCCGGTCTTCCCCGAGGGAGATCGATCCTCAAGGGACTGTTGAAAATGCCTGTCTGCGACCTCCAGCCAACGCCTCTTTCCTCACCCTGAGTAGCCGCCGGAGGCGGCGTATCGAAGGGTCCTGTCCTGAGCCTGTCGAAGGGCGGGGGGAGTCGAACGCCTCGCGCCGGGGCGAGAGGACATCCTTCGATACGCGGCTTCGCCGCTACTCAGGATGAGGCGGAGAGGACTTTTTCAACAGCCCTCAAGGGGGGAGTATTTTTTCTTATTCTTGGGACGCGTTAAACTCTCGTTCACCGGGGGGATTCCCCCCCCCTTCACGAAATCCTTGTTCCGAACTTCTCTGTCGCCCCTTCCGACAACGTAAGCCCGGGCCCCGGCGCACCGTTCAGGTATAGCGTTCCGTTCTCGAGCCGGGGCCGGCCCCAGGCTGGTAAAACGGCCCGGATATATCCGGGCGCGTATGCCTTGCGGTGAATGGGAGCATTATTCACCGTATTTCGTGCGGCGAATATGCTTGCTTATGCAGTGAATAAAGGGCATAATCACTGCAAACTATGCGGTGATTGATATGTGGATACACGAACATCATAGCTGGCCGGACTTCACCTGGGACGAGGGGAAACTCGCCTCGATGCTTGCCGAGGTTCGCCATCGGCAGGGTCGTCTGCTCGGCCGGATGGAAGGCTTGGGTTTTGAACTCAGGCGTGAGGCGAGCCTCAGTACCCTGACGAGTGATGTGGTCAAATCATCGGCCATCGAGGGAGAAAACCTGGATCCCCGGGAGGTGCGCTCATCCATAGCCCGGCGCCTGGGCATGGATGTCGCCGGGCTAATGCCGGCAAGCCGTAATGTGGAGGGCATCGTTGACCTGATGCTGGATGCGACACGGAAATTTTCCAGGCCTTTGACGAGAGAACGTCTGTTCGATTGGCATTCCGCGTTGTTTCCGGCGGGCCGGAGCGGGATGCGTCGTATCACAGTCGGCGATTGGCGCACCCCCGAAGCCGGGCCCATGCAAATTGTTTCAGGTCCCGTTGGACGTGAAAAGGTTCATTTCGAAGCGCCGGATGCGGGTCGGCTCGAATGCGAAATGGAGTCGTTTCTGGGGTGGTTCGAGAGTAAAAGCGACCTGGATCCCGTCCTGAGAGCAGGCATCGCTCATCTTTGGTTCGTCACGATCCACCCATTCGAGGATGGCAACGGCCGCATTGCCAGGGCCATCGCCGATATGGCGTTGGCGCGTTCGGACGGCATGGCGGATCGCTTCTACAGCCTTTCGACGCAAATTGAATCAGAGCGCAAGGATTATTACGCTCAACTGGAAAAGCAACAACGCAGCACGCCGGATATAACGGGCTGGCTGGAATGGTTCCTCGGTTGCCTCGGCCGCGCAATCGGCAGTGCCGAAAATACGCTGCGCAGCGTTCTGTTCAAGGCGCAGCTTTGGGGAGAAATGAACCGGCAGCCCGTCAACGAACGCCAGCGTCTGGTTGTGAATCGTATGCTCGAAGATGATTTCGAAGGACACATGCAAACTTCGAAATACGCCAGACTGGCGAAGTGCTCTACGGATACGGCGCTTCGGGATATTCAGGATTTGAAGGCCCGCGGGATTTTACTCCGGAATCCCGGTGGTGGACGGAGTACGAGTTATCGCTTGCCGGATAAGGTCGGGGGGCAAGTCCTGAGCTAGGTTCAGCAGCTCAAAATAACAATAGGGTTGACTGACGAATCGCTTAGCACCTTCATCGTCCCCCTCACGCGATGCGCGTACCGAACTTCTCTATCGCTTCTTCCGAGAGCGTAAGCCCCAGCCCCGGCGCGTCGTTCAAGTATAGCGTCCCGTTCTCGATGCGGGGCGGGTTCTCAAAAAGTTCCGCCTGGAGCGGGTCGCGCTCAGGGTCCGTGAAAGACTCCACGATGCAGCCCGCCGGCGAGGCCGCCACGATGTGGGCGTGGATGAAGCAGTCGTGGTGCGGAGCGATTTCCACGTGGTTGAGTTCGGCCAGGGCCGCGAGTTTTCTCCCCATCGTGAACCCGCCCATGCGCGTACAGTCGAACTGCACGATGTCAATCGCCTGCTCCTCCAGTAGCGCGCGCACGCCGTGCCCCGTTTGCTCGCTCTCACCGGCGGAGAGGGGGATGTCCGTCTTTCGGGCGAGAATCCTGAGTTCGCGCCTGTCGTCGAACCAGCGCACGGGCTCTTCGAGCCACCGGGGGCGGATTTCGGTGAGCAGGCGCGCGCCCTCTATGGCGGTGGGCAGATCCCAGGCGCTGTTCACGTCGAGCATGAGTTCGGCCTCATCGCCGATGACCTCGCGGATGACACAAAGCCGTTCCATGTCCTCTTCGAGCGATGCGCCGCCGATTTTCGCCTTGAACGCCCGGTGCCCCTGCTCGCGGAGCATCTCCATCTCCTCGCGCAACTCGGCCAAATCCTTTCCGTCGCGGTAATAGGCGCAGGTGACGTAACAGGGGACTTCCTCCCGGTAGCCGCCGAAGAGGCGGAACAGGGGCTGGCCCGAGGCTTTTCCCAATAAATCCCACATGGCGAGGTCGATTGCTGCGCTGGTGATGAGCAGCCCATTTCGGGACCAATCCTTGATAAAGGCGATCTTCTGATGCGTGATGGAGAAAACCTTTTCATACAACCTCTCGGGAGCGAGCGCGTCTTCGCCGATGATGAGTT
Source organism: Nitrospinota bacterium (assembly GCA_028820795.1). Taxonomy (GTDB): domain Bacteria; phylum UBA8248; class UBA8248; order UBA8248; family UBA8248; genus Bin107. The sequence goes on from JAPPHK010000124.1 coordinate 5,704, forward strand.
CCTTGAGACCTTCGTTGAACATCTCGGCCGCGCCCTTGATGAGCAGGCGGCTGCTGCCCAGGCCGAAACCCTCCAGTCCCTCGTCGGTTTTGAGGCGAATCAGCAACTCGTTCGCCTGGTGGACGGGATAGTGACTGACCCAATGGCCGCGCTCCTCGGGCGGGCCGGTGAGCATATATGCTTCCACGTCTGTAATCTTCATTCTTTTCCTCATGATTTCGTATGAAATGCCGGTCGTCGTCGGTGAACCCTGGCCAGTTTGCCAGAGCTTCGGGGCGTTCACAATCGCGGGGCCTTGGGGTAGGATAGCGCGGTTTTCGAAGCGTCTTTTCTGAACCGGGGTATTGCGTCATGAACGATTTGCCGAGAGTGAGTTATCTGGGACCCGAGGCCACCTTCACGCACGAGGCCGCCATCTTGCGCTTCGGCGATGGGGCCGCTCTCACGCCCGAGCAGAGTATCGACGACGTGTTCGATGAGGTCGAAGGCCGCCGCTCGCGTTGGGGCGTGGTTCCGATAGAGAACGCGATCGAGGGCACGGTCAACATCACCCTGGACAGACTGCTGGAATCCCCGCTGCTGGTGGAGGGCGAAATCTGCCTGCCTATCGACATCCACCTGCTCACGAACGCGGGTTCCATCGAGGAGGTGGAGCGCATACTCAGCCACCCCCACGCGGTGGCGCAGT
>JAPPHK010000262.1 GCA_028820795.1 Nitrospinota bacterium
CTCAGTAGCGTAATTTAATCTGTATGGCACTCTTCCAACGTCCTCAAGTCGCCACGCTCTACCACCGACTCGCCGAGCCGCCCCGGCAGCTTATCGCCCTATTCGGGCCGCGCCAAACCGGCAAGACCACGATTGTGCGCCAAGTACTGCGGCAGATTGACCTCGAAAGCCGCTACTGGGCTGTCGATGAACCCGAATCTGATAGGTTCCGTATCCCATCCGCTACGACGGAGGCGACCTTCTTTGCGCCACAGGTGCCAGATAAAAAAAGATTGAGGGAAAGGTTGGTGGAAAACTGGGAAGAGGCCCGGCTCAAAGCGGAGCAGTTTGGAGGATTTGTGCTGGTGTGCGACGAAATTCAGGAGATTCCTCAGTGGTCGGAGACCGTAAAGGGGCTGTGGGACGCCGACCGCGCCAGAGGTTGTCCTTTGCACGTGGTCATCCTCGGCTCGGCCCCGCTGCTCATGCAGTCAGGATTGAGCGAGAGCCTCGCCGGTCGCTTTGAATCTATCCGCGTCACGCACTGGTCGTTCGACGAAATGTCCGCGGCCTTCGACTTCGATCTGCCGCGCTACCTCTATTTCGGCGGCTACCCGGGTGCAGTTCCATTCGTTCGGGACCCGGATCGGTGGCGCGATTATATCCTCGGCGCGCTCGTCGAGCCGAATATCGAACGCGACCTCCTCGCCATGACCAGGGTGGACAAACCTGCGCTGCTGAAGAGGCTCTTTGAATTGGGTGCTGTCTACTCCGGGCAGATCCTGTCGTACACCAAGATGCTGGGGCAACTCCAAGACGCTGGCAATACAACCACCTTAGCGCGCTATCTCGATTTGCTCGCGAGCGCCGGATTGCTAGCCGGGATGCCGAAATACGCTGGCCGAGTGCATCGAGTTCGCGCCTCAAGCCCCAAGCTCAATGTGCTCAACACGGCCCTGATGACCGCCGGTTCGGGATATTCCTTCGCTGAGGCGCAGGCGGACCGCAGCTTTTGGGGGCGCATCGTCGAGAGCGCGGTCGGCGCGCACCTGTTCAACACCGCAACATCCGACATCCGTCTTCACTACTGGCGAGACGGGTCGCAAGAGGTTGACTTCGTCCTGCAACGGGGCGCTCGGATCGTCGCCATCGAAGTGAAGAGCGGCGCGAAGAGGATGCCCTTGGGAGGCATGGACGAGTTTGAGCAGTGCTTCAGTCCGCGCAGTTCGCTGCTTGTTGGGGAAGGCGGGATACCGCTGAATGAGTTTCTCACGGTGCCCGCCCATTACTGGTTCGAGGAAGCATGAGCATGATCGTTCCCCGCACCTGCACTGAGATTTTAGCAGAAGATGCGAATCAGCATCGGGAGAAGGAGTCCCAGCCTCTCGAAGCGTTCCGGGATGCACCGGCCTATGTGTTGCTCGGCGATCCTGGAGCAGGCAAGACGACGGCGTTTGAGGCCGAGTGCGAGGCGCTTGGGGAAAAGGCCCATTCCCATGTGATCACCGCCGATGAATTCCTCACATACGACGTGAGTGATCTTCCGCCCGAATGGCGGGAGAAGACACTGTTCATTGATGGGCTAGATGAGGTCAGGGCCGGCTCACAAGGCGAGAGCGCGTTCAGAGAGGTTCGGAAGCTTCTTCGCGCGCTGGGCAAGCCGCGCTTTCGGCTGTCTTGCCGACAAATGGACTGGCTAGGGACCTATGATCAGGAGCGCCTAGAATCCGTGTCGCCGGATTCCAAGGTGACAGCGCTACGCCTTGATCCCCTGACGGACTCTGACGTGGAGAAAATCCTGAATGCTCGGGCGGATATCCCAGACGCCCACACATTCATCAAGATAGCCAAAGAGCGGGGAGTAGACGGACTACTCGCCAATCCCCTAAGCCTTGATATGTTGGCCAAGGCGGTCGCTAGCGGCAGAGGCTGGCCGGAGAGCCGCAAAGAGACTTTCGAGATGGCTTGCCGTAAGATCGTTGACGAGCACCACCCGGGACATAAAGAGGCGCAAGCATCGAAAGGTCCACCTTCATCCGATCAGCTTCTCGACGCCGCCGGGCGGCTCTGTGCCATTCAATTGATTTCGGGAGTGGCCGGATACACGTTGTACGGTCAGGCGGACGAAGATTATCCCGCTCCGGACCAGTGCGACTACGACCACAGCAAAATGCTCCGGCCTGCACTTATCACGGAGTTGTTCAAAGGCGCATCCAATAACCGTACCCCGGTCCATCGCCACATAGCCGAATTCCTCGGAGCTCGGTATCTCGCCGGAGTTATCAAAAGCGTGCTTCCCGCTCGTCGCGTAATCGCCCTAATTACGGGAGAGGACGGCATCGTGGTTACAGAGATGAGGGGCTTGTCCGCTTGGCTCGCAGCTCTTTGCGAAGACGCCCGGACGGACCTCATCAAGAGGAATCCTATCGGCGTCGGGCTATACGGCGACATCCGTGAGTTCTCCACCGACGATAAATACACACTCCTAGAGTCCCTAAACTGTGAAGGGATCAGGCTTAGTTCCGTGTGGGAAACCTCCGCGACCTTCGGAGTGCGCGTCACTCCTGAAATGAAACAGAAGGATATGTACCTTCAGTTGATAGGACCGGAAGACGTCGCCTTCAGATCACTCGCTACGCCCGATATGGCACCCGTGTTCAGGGAGATCCTGAAGGACAACGACCGCATCCGGGACAACCAGATGTTCACCAGATTCGTATTGGACGTTTTGGCGGAAGGTAGTCCCTTGCCGAGTCTTTCCGATATTCTGCTCGAAATCGTCTGTGACGACACTCTACGGCCGAGCGTCAATTATGCTGCTCTCAATGCCTTCATCCATAACTGCTCCGATAGTCCAGAAAAAACGGACAAGCTCAAAGCGCTACTGGCAGATGTTCACACCGGAAGCATCCCCGATCCTAACAACGAACTCTTCGGGGTTCTACTCATCCAACTCTATCCCCAAGAGGTGCCTCCGTCGGAAGTGTGGGACTACATCTCCGAGACGGGTAATCCGAACCTCATCGGCATGTATTGGCATTTCTGGGAGATTGATCTTCTCGCCAAATCATCGGACGAGCAGGTAGCCGAACTCCTCGACAGTCTGCAGCAGCGGCTTCCCAGCCTGCGGCCGGCTCTGGAGAGTCATCACTTGAGTGGCCTTCCTCTAAGGCTCTTGGCTCAGGGCCTGAAAGCCCACGGAGACGGACTGGACACGAAGCGTCTATACGACTGGCTCAGCGTGGGTTCTTTGAAGAATCGCCACGGATTTACAGATAGCAACCAGCACATTCTGGCCTCAGTCGCGCGTTCTACCAGATCGAGTTCTTCGGAAGACCAAGCCATTCGCGACGTCCGCTCTTGGCTGGAGCAGCGCCCCAAAGTCCAAAAGGCCATCCTCTTAGAGAGATTAGATCGACATCCCAAGTCTGACGAATCTAGCTCCCACTCGTTCGACATCAACGACCTCCGGTACGGTGCCAGTCCGCCGCCCGCCTTCGGTTTCTGGTGCCTGAAGCAGGCTGTTATCATGGCCGACACCAAACCGCACATTGCTGAACTCCTGTTTGAGTGGGCAGTTCGGGCGCATACCAGTCAAATCGGCAACGAGGGCCTATCACTTGAAATCCTGCGGGAACACGCACAGAGCAACGAGACATTGAAGGCCAATTTGGATCGGTTGCTTACTCCTCACCCCTGGGAACTGGTATTACAAAAAGAAGAGCGGAGATCTATTGAAGCACAGCGGCGGCAAGAAGATCACTGGCTTAACTATGTCCGGCCCAACGAGATCGCTCTACGCGAGAACCGAGCCGAGCCAGCTCTGCTATACGAAATGGCGGACAAGTACTTTGGACGCTTCTACCGTTTTAGCGACGACGACGGACCGAAGGCTATAGCAGAATTGCTCCGAGACGACCATAAGTTAGTCGATGCCACACTTCAGGGCCTTCGCGGTGCGATTGAGCGAGAGGACGTTCCGGACGTTGAGGAGATTCTCCGGCTTAAAGAGAAGGGCCGTACGCACTATCTTGGTTGGCCGTTCTTGGCAGGTTTGGCAGAAGTCGAAAGGACAGCACCAGAAGATTCATCCCGATGGGATGATCGCCGGATTCGTACAGCACTCGCTTTCTATTACTCTACGCCCCACTCCGATTATCGACCCCAATGGTATCAACGCCTACTTGAGGCGCGTCCTGAAATTGTCGCCGAGGTGCAAGTACAATTCGTCACTTCCGGATTTCGAGACGATGTTGAGTATAGCTATAAACTTTTTGAACTCGCACACGATTCAGCCCATGCTCAAGTTGCCTGGTACGCGAGCTTGCCCCTGCTTCGAGCCTTTCCGACTCGCTGCAAGCAGAAGCAGATTCAATCACTAGATTATCTACTCTGGGCCGCAATTCAGCACGCCGATAGATCATCGCTTCAGAAACTGATCGAAAGGAAGCTGTCCCGGAAAAGCATGAATGACGCCCAACGCGTGCATTGGTTGGCGGTGGGCATCATCGTTTCGCCCGAGACGTACAATGACCCCCTAAGAAACTTCGTACAGGTTCGAGAAAGCCGGATTCGGCACTTAGTGGTGTTCTTTGATAGCCGCGTGCAGTCCTCGTTTGATGTGTTGGAGACTCCGGAATTGGAACTCCTCATCCACCTCGTCGGAAGCCACATCGGACCCAATAAGTGGGACAGGCAGGTTACGCCTGCAATGCAAGCCTCTCGCCTTGTCAACGACCTGATACAACGCCTTGCCGCTTCTCCCACCAAGGACGCGAGCTACGCCTTGGACCGCCTCCTTGCCGAGCCGGCGCTATCCCGCTGGAGTGACGTACTATCGCGGGTACAAGATGCCCAACGGATCACCTGGCGCGACGCCAGCTATCGCCACTTCACTATCGAGCAGGTCTGCCAGACGTTGAATGGCGGTACGCCCGCCAACCCCGGCGACCTCGCGGCTCTCCTGATGCACCGGCTGCGCGAGCTTGCCGACCAGATACGACGCGGCAATACCGACGATTGGCGTCAGTACTGGAACGAGCCGCACAAGAAGCCTCCGACTCCGAAGCACGAAGACCACTGTCGGGATGCGCTACTTTCGGATCTACGACAGCGCCTCCCACAAGGAGTCGATGCCCAACGCGAGGGCCAGTACGCTAACGATAAGCGAGCCGATATACGCGTTTCGTACGAGGATTTTCAGGTGCCGGTGGAAATCAAGAAGAATATGCACCAAGATCTCTGGAGCGCACCACGAAACCAGTTGATCGCCCAGTACACGATTGACCCGGACACGGACGGCTACGGAATTTACTTGGTGTTTTGGTTTGGCGAAATCGACGGGCGCCGCACGCAGCCACCCCCCTCTGGCACCCAACCAACTAACGCCGAAGAACTGAAAGAGAGACTAAAAGCAACCCTATCTCCCGACCAAGCACTCAAAATCTCAGTCTGCGTGATCGACGTAAGCCGCCCCGATTAATCGCGCAATCGCTATCCAGCGTCTTCAATCGGCTGGTGGAAGTAGTAGCAAAGCCCGTCTGGAGCGATTACGAAGAAAACTTGGTATTTCTTTCCATCGCGCTCGTCCACGCGCCAATTGCCCGTCTCGACCCCATTCGCCTCTATCTCGTCGCGGGCCTTGTGGATGTCGCTCACCAAAATAGCCGCGCCTTCTTGGCTGGCGTCGCCGCCATTGACCGCAAACCCGATCTGCACACCATCGCGTTCGAGAATGACCGTCGGCACGGGATCGTCGCGCCTTTCGACCTCGACGAGTCCAAAGGCCGCGCCGTACCACTTCGCAGTTTGGTCGAGGTCTTCCACCGGCAAGGCGAGGATGTCCTCGGCATACGGAAAAGCGGCTTCGTATAGTTTCTCTGTCATGTCTTATTCCTCCGATTAGTCGCTACACTGCGACAACCCGCTGGTGTCCCTCCGCGTCTTCCGCTAGCGTAATGCGAATCTCGACATTGCGATTGAGCCGATTCAGAAATGCAAACAGACGTTCCACGCTGAAACGGTCAAAATCTCCGTTCTTCAGGCGCGACACATCCGCCTGATCCACTCCAAGGAGCTCTCCGGCTTTCGCCTGCGTCAGTTTCCGTTCCGCGAGGATGCGGTAGATTTCAACGGCGAGATCGGCCTTCAGTAACTCGCGTTCCGCCTCTGCTTCAGGGAATCCAATGTCCTTAAACACATTCCCAGAGCTCCGCTCAAATCGGACGTTTTCACTCATTTTCTCTCTCCACCGATCGCACCCTGTTCAATCTCTGTCGAATCAAGTCAATCTCCTTTTTCGGAGTTCTGCTACCACGAGTGGACTTTTTCTGG
>JAPPHK010000037.1 GCA_028820795.1 Nitrospinota bacterium
GGGTACAAGGCCAGCACTTGTTTTAACTGGGATGAGATAATCTCACCTTACGACCAACGCGGTTAGATTAACCCCTCTAACGAATCCCAAAAGGCAAAATGGCGAAAAATATCGAACAGAAACCTAGTACTGCGCCCGACACTTCTTTTCCAGAGGCTTCTGAAGAGCTGCATGAAAAAGGCAACCAACTCTGGATTCCCCTGCGTGACGAATGGCGTAACGTGGCGGATAAGCCGGAAGAAACCGTCCGCCAACGTTTTATTCGCCACCTCTGCGACAACTATGGTTACGGGCTCAACCAGATGGACCAAGAACGACGGACCATGCACGGACACAAGAGTCCACGCGCCGATATCGTAGTCTGGGAATCCCCCCAAGCTAAGGCCGAGAACAAAACACCGGTTCTGGTGATCGAATGCAAGGCCGAGAACGTCGACATCAATATCAAGGATTATTATCAGGGCGAGAGCTACACCCGCGCCGTCGGCTGCGAGTTCTTCATTGCTCACAACGCGCGCTACACCGCCATCTTCAAGTTGGTCCCTGGGGTACCGGGCGAGTTCGTGCAGATTAATGAGATCGCGAAGGCGACGGATTGGGGCAATGCCAAGCGGATCGAGGAAATCAAGAACACGCTCCGCGCCTTCAACCGCAGGGAATTCCAGGACCTCCTGTTCCGGTGCCACTCGATCCTGCGCGACGTGCATAAGATGGAGCCTGGGCGTGCGTTCGATACGATCTCGAAGGTCCTATTCGTGAAGATGTATGTAGAACGTTCGGGCTTGCACGGCACGTTCACAGTCGACTATCTCGATCTTCGTGCCTCAACGCGTCTGCCAACTGATCCGCTCGTTCACGATGGACTATTTGAACAAACGAAAAACCATTACGAAGCAAATGACCTCTTCGCTGCGACCGACCGCCTCGAAATTTCCGAGGATACCTTCCGTCGGATCGTGAAGGAGCTTGAGCGTTTCGACCTTTCGAAAACCGGTGACGATATAAAAGGACTCGCCTTCGAGCGATTCCTCGGAAACACGTTCCGGGGCGAGCTCGGTCAGTTTTTCACTCCTCGCCCGGTCGTCGATTTCATGGTCAATCTGCTTGATCCGAAGGAGGGCGAGCTGATCTGTGATCCGGCGGCGGGATCGGGTGGCTTCCTCATTCGTGCCTTTGAGCATGTCCGCAGTCAGATCGCCGCCGACATTCAGGTCGAGAAAGACCAAGCGCGGATCGAGATCGAAGAGCAGGGTCTTGAACCCGAGGAGGAAGAGAGCCGTGTCGACGCGGCATTCGCCGCGCTCAATCGGGAGCTTCTGCCCTCAGACAATCAGAACCACCCAATCGATACCCGAGTCGGCCGGCTCGCATGGCAATGTATCTTCGGTTGTGACGCTGAGCCTCGAGCCGCGCGCACCGCCAAGATGAACATGATCATGCACGGAGACGGTCACGGCGGCATCCACTATCACGACGGTCTTGTCGACATAAACGGCATTTTCCCGGGTCGTTTCGACATCGTCGTCACCAATCCACCCTTCGGATCAAACGTAGGCAATGACCAGAAAGTCGACGGTAGCGACGAGACTCGCATCCCCGACGACAACGCCTATCGCGACCACTGCAGGAAAAATTACGGCGACGCTTGGGACCGAAGCTACCAGCGCATGCGGGAGGCAGCCGGAACGAATATCCTTGACCTATTCGAGATCGGTAGGGGCAAGCCGAACCGCGACACCGAAATCATCTTCATCGAACGCTGCCTGAGCCTGCTCAAACCCGGCGGACGTATGGGTATCGTCCTGCCTGACGGCAACCTTAACAACCCGTCGCTCGCTTGGTTGCGCCGCTGGTGCGAAGGTAAGGCGCGCATACTAGCGGTCGTCAGTCTACCCGAGGAAACCTTCAGCTCTGCTAAAGCGACCGTGAAGGCGTCGTTGGTCTTCCTTCGCCGCTTTACGGAGGCTGACGAGGCAGAGTGGGAAGCTGTTTGGTCAGCAGCGCATGGTGGTCACGACGAGGCCTTCGATGCCAAACGCGATGCTCTTTGCGCTGATCTTGGGAGGCACATCGTAACCGGAGAGAGCACGACGATTGCAACGATCCTCGATTCACTTGCCGAACTCGGAGTCGAACGCACGAAACCTAGCTGGAGCGCCGGAGTGCCGCCGGCCTATCCCCGCGGCATCGGGCCGACACGGGCGAACGGGCCACGCTGGCATGGAAAGGCGACCGACGCAAGGCACGCCGCCCAGTTGAAGCGAGACTATGCGGCTGCCTTCGAAGGGGAAGCAGCCGCTCGGTCCAAGGCATTGCTGGGCGAAATGCGAGCAGGTTTGCGACGCATCGACGAAGCCCACAATGCTGTTCTGTGGAGTTCGGTGCGCGAGGCATTCGACTATCCGGTTTTCGTCGCAGCCCCCGAGGCCGTTGGCATCACCTCGACCGGTGAGACGGGTGAGACCGTACCAAACGGATTACCAGCGACTCTCGACGCTTATCGCGCTTTCCAGACATGGATGGAAGCGGGGGCCGTGCCGGAGGACGCGCCGGATTTTCGCCTGCCCTCCGCTGCCTAATTCGGCGGTGGAGGGCTCTCGAACCGTGGACTACCATCGGAGAGGTCGAGCACCAACACTCGCACTTTCCGCTCACCCCGCTCTGCGAGTTGATGACCCAGCGGCGCGAGACAATCGCGATCAAGGGCAGCTTCGGAGATTGGACGCCGATCACAGTGCATCTCACTGGGGAGATTTCAACGCGTAACCGGACTCAGCCCTACAAGGGCGGTATGTTCGCGGCCTATTCCGGCGACATCGTCTTTTCCAAGATCGACGCACGAAGCGGCGCCATTGGCATGCTGCCACCCGAGATAGAGAGGGCGGTGGTCACCACCGAGTTTCCTGTCTTCACAGCCGACTCCGCTCGTCTCGAGGGTGAATTCGTCAAGCTGGTTCTGCGGACCGGTGGCTTCATCAAGGCGCTGCGCCACAAGGCGAGCGGGACGAGCGGGCGCAGGCGGATCACACCCGAAGCATTCCAAGACCTGCACATCCCCTTGCCACCGCTCGACGAGCAGCGAGCCATCGTCGCCGTGCACTGCGAAGCGTTGGAGCGTGCGGCCAAGATAGAGCGCGAAGCCGATGAAGCCGAAGTACGGGCGATGAGGACGTTTGAGGCGGCGCTTGGTTTCGAGCCGCCTGCGCTCTTGCCCGACCGCCCCGTCTTCATCTCCTCTTTCAAGAACCTCGATCGCTGGAGCCATGAAGGGATCCTCCGCACGAAACTGCACCTGGAAAAAGCAGAACCGAAATTCCCAGTCATCGAATTGGGCACGGTGGGTAGAGTCAACTACGGCCTTCAGAAATCACCTGGCAACCGACCCGGTACGCATCCACGTCCTTATCTACGAGTCGCCAACGTGCAGCGTTGGCAACTCGATCTTACAGAAATAAAGATGATCGATGTTCCGGATTGGGATATGCCGAAATATCGCCTAGAAGATGGAGATATCTTGCTTTGTGAAGGGAATAGTTCCGAACTGGTCGGGCGGGGTGCAATCTGGAAGAGCGAAATACCGGATTGCATCCATCAAAACCATGTTCTAAGGGCTCGGATGGATATGTCGAAGATTATTCCCGAGTTTGTACTCGCGGTGATCAACTCAGCATACGGGCAAAGTTATTTCCGGTCCAAGGCCAAGCGCACTACCAATCTGGCGTATATCAACAGCAAAGAGGTATCCAGATTTCCGCTTCCGCTACCACCCTTAAGCGAACAACGGTCGCTTGTCAGCGAGTTGTTTCGCGGGCGTCAATCAATGGAAAGGTTGCGTCATGAAGCAACGGCAGTCCGTGCTGCGGCATGGACTGACTTCGAGGCCGCTGTCTACACGGCTGTGGATGACCCAGAGTCCGCGTAGCGATCGAAGAACCGCCGAGGCGGCCACCAAAACGAGGCCATAGATCGATTAGGAGAGCGCTGCGTCCGTAACGCAGAAGTTAGCGTTTCGATCCGGTCTTGATCCATCATGGCTAACCCCGAGTAGACACAGCGAACTACCAGCAAGAAGGATGTACTAGCATGAGTTCAACACCGACGATCTGTCTTTCGTGTATCGGCGACGACTCCCTTCGAGATATCGCCGACGACTCCGCCGAGCCAATTAGCTGCAGCTATTGCCAAGTGGGACGGCATGGGATCTCACTTGAAAAGCTGGCTATGATCGTCGATGAGCCGCTGCGTACCTACTGCTGCCACGGTGAGTATTATCGTCCAGTGTTCCGGAGAGATTCCGACAGGCGTCACCACAGGCAGCGTGGAGACGCGCTCGATTCTCTCCTACAGGAAGAACTCGGCATCGATCATGACCCGGCTAGCGATTTAATTCCGATCCTTAAGAATAACGATTCAGAGGGGTTTTTCGATAGCGAGCAGAAATTTCACCGTCGGGACTTCCCCAATAAGTACGCGCATGATTGGTCGGAGTTCCAGTACCGCGTTTGTCACGAGCGGCGTTTCTTCGACGATACGGCTAGGGCATATCTTGCAGAGATACTCGGAGAGCCAGACAGCGATCAGGCGAACGAACTACCTACTATAGAACTCGGTCCCGGGACCAACATAGAATCGATCTTCAGGGCTCGGCGCGCGGAGTCCGGGGTAAAGGTGGGAGCCATACGACAGCATCCTGCAGGAGAACTCGGCCCGCCACCGGCCAACGTCGCCTCTGCCGGGCGGATGAATCCAGCAGGCATATCGGTGTTCTATGGTGCCTTGTCCGAAGATACCGCCATCGCTGAGGTTCGCCCGTCGGTAGGCAGCTTAGTTGTGATAGGCCGCTTCTCTTCAAGCAGAGTCCTCCGTCTCTTAGATCTGACGCAGATCGGTATCGGATTCACCGCAAGCATCTTTCGATCTGACTGTAAGCAACGAATGACGCGGCTACGCTTTCTTGAGGCTTTTCATACACTCATTGCCAGACCCGTCCAGCCACACGAGGAACTGATCAACTATATCCCTACGCAGGCAGTGGCCGAATACGTCGCCAATGTGCTGAGCTTCGATGGGATGCTATACGCGTCTGCCCAACTAGGTTCTGTGCCAAGGATTCCTAGGCCAACTTCCTATAGCAGGCTTCATAAACTCAAAGATAAAAAACTTGGCTATCACAATGTTGTGCTGCTAGGTGCGGCTGCGCGAGTAGATCTTGGAGACGAACCGACGACAGCGTACCCTGAGCTAGGTGAAGGATGGACTCTTCTCGCTTCTCCAGAGCCAGCCATGCTGAGCCTTTGTTCCGACAGCGTGCGCTGCGTCAGAATTACGGCGGTGAGTTACCGGCACGAGTGGACTCCTCTATAGGATCCTCGTGACACAAAGCCAACTGATTTCTAGCTGCCCAGTGATATATGGACACCGAGGCTTGGGGCCTATCTCAGCGTGCGCGACCAAGTGCAATTGGTAATCAAAAGCATTGAGACCGAAGATATCCAGATATCCGCGACGCCAACGGCGTACCCTTCCAAATTTTCTACGGCATCAGCGGCAACGCGCACAACTTCTGGAGCTTGGCCAATGCCCGGCGCGTGATCGGCTACTCCCCTCAAGACGACAGCCAAGTGCGCTTTGCCGACAAAATCGCGGCGATTACGCAGGCGGCGCAAGAAAGGTAGGATGAGCAAGTTGGACGACGAAATTCGCGTTGATGCAGAAGAGCTACTGGAACTAGTAGTCGCCGTTTTCGAGCGGTGCGGCATGTCCCAAGCGGACGCCGCTCTATTGGCCGATTCGCTCGTGGACGCGGATCTATGCGGAACCCACTCGCACGGCGTTATCCGGGTACCCGACTACGCGGAGAAACTGACAGTTAAAGGCGTGGACCCGACCGCCGAGCCCGAAATCGTCCGCGAAGGCCCCTCGTTCGTCATAGTGGACGGACGCAATTCAATGGGCCAGATCGGCACTGCCTTAGCCATGCGGAAGGTGATCGGCAAGGCAGCGCAGACTGGCATCGCAGCGGGAGCTATTCGCGGCAGCAATCACTGCGGTGCCATGGCGTATTTCACCCGCATGGCGCTGC
>JAPPHK010000266.1 GCA_028820795.1 Nitrospinota bacterium
GAATCCTCAATTCAGCCAACTTTCGGGCTGGAGCGCGAATAACCCGGGATGAACCCTCCTTTCGGAGGCCGGCACGGGTGCGTGGCCGACGCCTCGCTACTCGTACGAAGGGGTCGACGAGACCTTCGCTGATTACCGTTGCGGCCCTCTGTTCACTGGCCTTGGTGACATGGCCCGTGGCCGCCGACCTGGATCCGGCGATTCAGGCCGACCTGCATCTGGTGCAGGCGGAGGATTTCATCAAACAGAAGAACTACGCTGCTGCACAAGAGGCCATGAAGAAGATCCTGGCTTTGCAGGAGAAGCACGACCTGAATATACCGGCCGAGTTTCATTTCAAGTATGCGCAGGTACTGGATCTGGCGGGCCACTACGAGGAGGCGGTTGCGGCGGTGACCGAATACCTGAAGATTGCGGGTCGTGGCGGCTCGCACTACCGGGAAGCGTTATCGCTGCTGCACACGGCTACGCAGAGGCTTCAAGCTCCGGCGGTGGCAGAGCAGTTTCGCGATTGTGCGGCGTGTCCGGAGATGGTGGTAGTGCCAGCCGGCAGCTACGTGATGGGGTCGCCGTCTTCGGAAGAAGGCAGGTATGACCACGAAGGACCGCAGCATCGGGTAACCATAAGTGAGTCCTTTGCCGTGGGCGCGTACGAGGTGACGTTCGAGGAATGGGACGCGTGCGTGAGCGCCGGCGGCTGCGGGGGCTATGGTCCCGATGACGGAGGGTCGGGACGCGGCCGGCGGCCGGTAATCAACGTGAATTGGGACGACGTGCAGCGATTCGTCGCGTGGCTCCGGATCGAGACCGGGGAGCCGTATCGCTTGCTCAGCGAAGCCGAGTGGGAGTACGTGGCACGCGCCGGCACGACCACGGCGCGATACTGGGGAGAGACGGAATCAGGTCAGTGTCGACATGCGAATGGCGCCGATCAAACGGCCAAGAAGGCACTTGACGGGAGGACAGTAGCGTCGTGCGACGACGGACATGCCCCAATGGCACCAACAGGAACCTATGTAGCAAACAACTATGGGTTGTACGATTTGCTCGGGAACGTGTGGGAGTGGGTGGAGGACTGCGCGAATGACAGTTATCGCGGCGCGCCCGTCGATGGCAGCGCATGGGAAAGCGGAAAATGCAGTAGTCGGGTGATTCGTGGCGGCTCGTGGTTCGACGAACCAAGGTCCCTGCGCTCCGCGAGTCGCGAATGGGGCGACACCACCGGCTATAGGGGCGCCGATGTCGGTTTTCGTGTGGCTCGGACACTCACCCCATGAGTCATCATTCTCTTACCCCGAGGCGAAAGATTGCCCCTGGGCCTGCTCTCTTGGTCGACGCCGCTAACGCTTTCGCGGTCGCCAAGTGTCGGTGCAGGGTGAGCTCGTGACGAAGAGGGAAGACACTGACGCAGAGGAACCAGCACGAATCGATCGCGTACCACCGGCGCGGTGCTGGAAACAGGTTACCAGTTCATCCGATGGATCGTGCCCGCCTTGGAGCGGCTTCCGCGGTCCGAATCTACGAGGAACTAGTAAGAGCGGCCGGGGCTACCGCGATCGACGTGCTGGAGTCGCTGGCCAATCAAAGTATACCCGCCCAGCGGAGTTGCTGTCTGGCCCGCGCCCGGGCCTACGACCTCCGCTACCTGGACCAACGACGCTACGAGCACGCGGCATGTCGCTGGACGTGACCGGCCGCCGGATCGGCGCATGGAGCAAGGCGCATCGTGCCCGCGAAACACCGAGATCTGTTTTGACGGCATCGCTTCCTTTCACCGCCTTGTGCGCCGCCGCCCTGCGAACCATCAGAACCAAGCGTTCGCACCGGGCTGGCACCCCGGCGTAGTCATGGAAGAAACATGGGGCCAACGGTACGGTCAGTGTATCTGACATCACGATATTCAGCCCGGATGCGACTATCAAGTTAGCGCTTATGCCCCCCCCTTGCGCGATCGTCTGCGAGTAAACTATACTGCCCTCAACTCCATGAGTAGGAGAGTGTCTCCGTGCCATCAATCTTTCAACAGCCTCGGCTCTCCGGAGGATTTATCGTGAAAACGCAGTCCAGTTTACCGTTCGCGCTTCGTGTCTGCATCGCACTCACTCTTGCCGCCTGCGTCGTCGCTAGAGCAGAGCCGCAGCAAACTATCGCCGCACCTGGATCGTTTCCGATCGTCGAGAACCCGATTGATCTTACGGCCTTGGTCGCAGCCAATGAAGCGTCCAATCTGGGGCTCCTCGAAACTATCGGGATGGAAGAGAGAACCAACGTCAGCATTACTCACTACTTTATCCCCCTTGATGAATTCTCATCTGCACTCGCCAAACGACAGGCATCCGCCGATTTGCCAGACATAATCCATTACCCGTTTCCGGTCGAGAACTGGGCCAACGCAGCTATAATCCAAGAAGGAATAGCCAAGCCGATTGACTCCTCGATTGACCAACGAACACTATGGTATTCGAAAGTCCTGCAGGACTCACAGAGTCTAAGAGAGATTATTACTAGTCCCACGGGCAGCATCTACATGATGCCGACAGTTTTGTCTGAGAATCGCAACGAAGACGCTAATAGGCATCTCGGGTCATGGACGATAAATCAATCTTGGCTCGATAATCTCAATCTTGAACTCCCTGCAACCTTTGACGAATTCATAAGTGTCTTGTCCGCTTTTCGTGATTTGGACGCCGATCGAGATGGCGATCCGCGCGACGAAATGCCTATCGCGATCTCCCCTTTCAAATACGACACAATTCCCGGCTTTGATCGCGCGCTGACGTCGCCGTACGGCGATCTCGCCCAACTGCTTAGATCCCGTTGGTCGTTAGATCAAAGTGGTGCGCTTGTTCCCAACTTCGTACAAGAGGAGTATCGTAACGGCCTGCGCGCCCTGCGGCGAGCCTGTACGGATGGCCTCCTCATCGAAGGCGATGCAATGCCCACGGTGAGCGTCGTGCCTGAGACTATGGCCGCAGCAACAGCGGGCTTCCTCTTCGTTCCCGCTGGTGCTCAGGGCACTGCCGCGGCTCCCGACAATTACTCTCTTCTGCGTTCGCGTCGTGCTCCGGATAACCCGGACGTCGTTGTCGATTCCTACGTCCTGCCGGGTCCGATGTTCTCATCCGCCGACCAATTGAGACGTGACATCGCAATTCAGCACACGGACACGTTCTTCTATGGTTACGGCATTCCCTACGAAGACCTTGCGGAGAGGACGTGGCTAAAGCGCTTCAGCAAGGGGTATCCATTCCCGAATGTCCAGAGTTTCGGGTTGTTCCTAGGAGATGTATTCTCGTTCGGCGGCCTCTTGGATACCTATCGGCTTGGGCGTCTTCCTCAACATCAGCGTACGAGAGTAGAGATGGAACGTGCATCCGTTGCACAAGCAATCGACAATCTTATTAATATTTACTTTCCTCCGGCCGGGCGTTCGCTCCCGCGACACATGTGGGATCATCTATTGTCGACCGAGTTCCCGTCAGCGCGTGATGACTTACAGCGCATTAACGACTTTGTAGATGAATCAATCATGGAATTCACCTGTGGCAAGCTGGATGTAGAGCGTGATTGGGGTTCGTATCTGAATGAGTTGGGTACTATGGGTCTGGAGACGACAGGAGGGCAGCTCGGCGGCTTGTTCGGATCCACTGGGCTAAGTCGGAAGGTGGCGTATAATAGAGGATCCTTTTCCAGCATGGATCCAACGGAAGTACGAGCGACCGAGATTTGGACGGACTATCTGCCACGGCCGACGGTGTCCGGGACGGTGTCGCTATCAATGCTTGGATTGAGCAACGACCGGCAGCATACAATGTCAGAGGTGGCAGGCGCGATAGCCGATGCCACAAAGAAGGGAGGGTACGCCCTCAAGCTCACGTATTTTGACCGAGAGCACGGGTTCTTGATGGCTACGGACTTCGAGGCGTTCGACTGCGAGTCTTGCGAAAGGCTCCCCTATGTGATAGCGTTGCGCGTATTGCTCAACTGGATCACTGAAAACAGTGACGACAATTGGGGCCTCGGAAGTGGCGCAGCGGGCGGCGGGTTTAAGAGCTGGATTGCTGACGCATGGGACGCGGTCCTTCGCACGGTGGGGCGATCAACGGAGGAGACGGATGGCACCGACAGTTGGAGGTGCGGGCGAGTGGTGGTCTTCGAGGTGGACAACCGCATTGAGGAGGTAGCGTATCGCAATGTGACGGATGTTAAGATTGACGATGGGCTGCGAGTCCTGACGAGCGAAGCCGATGAACTGTTACCAGAGCTCAGGGATGTGAAGTTTGAAGGAAACAGCATCCGAATTTCGGTCTATGAACACCGGATTGTCGAAGAAAACTGGGTTTTCATGAGAAGTCCACCGACGGGCACGACGGAGGATCAGCGTTCCGCTAGCCATCTCGACAGTTTTGGGCTATCGCGGTAGCGGTGAGTTGACTTACGTAAATGAGCAAGTTGTCTATAGTAACGCTCTTTATTTGGACGGGCGTTTTTCTTGTTGCGTTTGGCGGACTCCTGTTCTTTGTTTTGCGACGGAGATCAGATGACTTATCACCTATAGTAAAGAAGATATCGCCGATTTTGCCGGTCTTGTCGCTACTGTTGGGTACGTCCGTGAGCTTGGCTAGCGCTGTGGTGGCAGTGAACAGTGCGCTACTAGCGGCCAATGTATCCAAGATGGAGCACGAGAGCGAGACACGTTCGGCGATGCAGGAACGTTCGTCAACAATGGTCCGGGCATATTCAGATCTCGCATTTGCCATCTCAAGGCTGATCAGAGCGGGATTCGGCGTGTTGGTATACGGCGAGGAAATCGTGCGGGCATCGAGTGATGAGGACTTAAGTCCGAGAATAAAGGACAGTCTTGCGGTTTTCGTGGAAGCGCTTGATGGACTTGATAGCTCACTGCAGAACGTGCTGTTTGATCAGTACACAAGGGATCTTCTGAAAAATAGCAGGATTGACGGTGCGTTGTCATATATCGGGGAAAATGCTGCCGGAGTACTGACGGAAGTAGAAGTAGGAGCGTCGTTGGAGTTCGATTTTGTATCTTTTTTGCATTATGTGCACTTTAGCCGGGTTGATTTGAAAAGCGATGCCGTTAGCAGCGTAAAGGTAGCCTATTGTACGCTTCTCTTGAATGGTGGGAAGAAGCGGTTGAAATACGGGGACTTGGGTTCAGCGGAGTGGGTTGCGTTCTCAGGGTATCTCCTCTTTACGGCGTGGAAAGACGATTCATCCGATGGGATTTATTTGTACTCGTTGGGATTGGCGATGCTGCTTGATCTTTTCCATATGATACCGGGCGAGGAGACGATTAGGGAATACGTTCAAGTGGTGGAGGACGGTGAGGAGTTAGTGGGAGTGCCGGCGCCCTTCGACGCGGGGAGTGTCGTTGGCAATCGATTTGCGGGGGGGATGAGGGAGTTATCGACGAGGCCGGAATTGGTGTTCTTTCGTTCGACGGGTGTGGAGGACGGGTGTTAGTGGTGCTGTGAGGATTCAGGGGCGTGAGCACGGAGGACCGGCATGGAGGCGGGCGGTCAGTTGGGGAGGGAGTTGGTGCGAAGTGCACGTTCAGGCCAAACGACGTCAGGGGCAAGCCTCGTGGGTGACGCGGAGTTTTCCGGGCGGAGCGACCTGGCGCTGCGTCTAAGGCCGGAGTATTCACCGAGGGGTAGGAAAAGAATAGGCGCGTCCGCCGATTTGCAGTAGAGTCAAGGTGTTACACAAACACCACCGCGAGGGACGAGACACGCCGTGGGTGAAACTCTACCGATCTTTTCGACCACCTTCAACGGTTCCGTGCAGGTCGAGGCGCGGGCGGATCATCTGAGCGCCGACAGCGGCGCGTTGCTGCTGCGCGAGATCCTGGAGCGCACCGGGATCGTGGAGTGGATGACCAGGCGTCTGGTCGATCCGCGCGACCCGAACACGATCACCTATCCGCTGGCCGATCTGCTGCGCACCAGCGTGCTGCTGCTCGGCCAGGGCTGGCGCGACCAGGACGACGCCGACCGGTTGCGGCATGACCCGAGCTTTCGGGTGGCCAACGACACCCGCCGCGGCACCGCCGCGCTGGAGC
>JAPPHK010000073.1 GCA_028820795.1 Nitrospinota bacterium
CGCGACCTGTCCCTACCAAAGACGGTCTATGTGTTTTCTGGTTCGTCATTCCGGCTTTCGCCGGAATGATGGTGAACATTCTCAGTGGAAGGGGTAACAACCCCATTGAGGTTTCCGAAACGAACGCCTCAGCCCACGAGCGCCTCGAGCCGCGCGCGGAATTCGGGAGGAAGCGCGCCGCCGCCAGACGCCGCCGCGTTCTCGCGCATGCGGCCCGCCCTGCCCGTGGCGGGGATGACGCTCGAGACCCGCTCGTCCGCTAAAAGGTATTTCAGGAGCGCCTGCCCCGGCGTACTGATGCCGTGGGCTTTCAGTTCCTCCATCCGGGAGATGGAGCCTTCCGGGCCGAGCAGGCCGGCTCTCAGATGGCTGAAGGGCCGCATGACGATCACGCCCAGGTCCATCCGATGCGCCAGGGGCAGAACCTCCTCGCGGCACTGCACCTCGCCCAGATAGCAAGGAACCTGGATAGCGTCGTACGCGCCCGTTTTCATGGCTTCGATGAGTTTGGGGTAATTCCCGGGCCTCCTGTCGGTGATCCCCAGGTAGCGGATTCTCCCCTCTCGCTGAAACGCCTGCATCACGGGCGTCACCTCGCGCCAGCCCGCCATGTTGTGGATCTGCATGAGGTCTATCACGTCCGTACGAAGCCGGCGGAATGAGCGCTCGATGCTCGCGCGGGCTGCCGAGGCGCTCGACTCCCAGACCTTGGTCGCCAGGACGATCTTCTCCCTGGCGCCTTCCAGCGCTTCTCCGAGCACCCGCTCGGATTCCCCGTAAATGGGCGCGGTATCGAAAAAATTGACCCCGCATTCCAGGCACTCATGGACAATCTCGACGCACTTGGCGGGGTCGCTGCTCGCCATGTGCATGAAATTGTGCGAAGTGCCGAGGCCTATCTCGCTTACTTTCAGGCCGGTCCGGCCCAGAATGCGGTAGTTCATGTCGCTCCTCATCGAAGGAAGTTTCAGGCCATCAACCTGCGGCAGCGCATACGCCGGATGTCTCGAAACGAAAGTTTCATTTCCGCGTTGCTCCCCACAAGCAGCTCACCGGCAATGCATATCGACGTTCGCCGAAACCCAGCTTCTCTTCGCCGAAATAGAAAACCATCGAGGTCACTTTCCGGGTCTTCCCCGGACCTTCGCCGGCAAACCATTCCAAATGCCTGAAATCCTGACGGCTCACCGAAGAGGACGCTTTTACCTCAATGGCCGCCACGTCGTTTGCGCTCTCCGCAAGAATATCGATCTCCCGCCCCCGTTGGTCGCGCCAGTGATAGAAACGAAAACCGTTGTTCTGATATGGCGCGGAGCGCAAGAGTTCGGAAAAAACAAAACTCTCGATCAATCCGCCAAGTGCTTTGGGATCAGCGTCGGGATCGAATGACCGAGGCGTCAAGTTTCGAAGCGCCGCCGCTATCCCTGTATCGGCGAAATGATACTTTGCATTCTTGATCTCGCGGCGGGCTTCTCCGGATGTCCAGGCGCCCAGTTTGACGACCAGCGAAAGCCGTATCAGCACATCAAGGTACTGTTCGACAGTATTCCGTTGCACGCCGATAAGTTTGCAAAGCAACGAGATGTTGAGTTCGGAACCTGTACGAATGGCCAATTGATCAAGCAAACGCCGCAGGGCGTCGCTTTTTCGGATGCGGACGATATCGGAAACATCGCGATCCACTACCGTATCAACGTAATCGCGATAGACCTTCTGCCGCCTCCTGTTATCGAGAGCCCGGATTCCGGGAAACCCCCCGCTCAGGACGAGATCGATATAATCCGCCCTCGTCACAGTTTCCGGCGCCGGCAGATCATTCAAGTTCGGCGATTTGGAGATCGCCCAATCAAGTATCTTCGACGGGCCACGCGACATCGTTTCGGCCACGGTCATCGGCCACAACTCCAACGTCAACATGCGGCCGGCAAGCGAGTCGGCCACATGCAGCGTTGTGAAAATGTTGGAGGAACCCGTGAGGACAAACCGCCCCATTTGATTGCCGAGATCGACAATCCTCTTGATCGCCAGCGACAGCTTCCCGGAGCGTTGCGCTTCGTCGATTACCAACGGCCCATCTTTCAGTTCGCCGACGAGCCGCTGCAACTGCCCCCATGGGTCGTCTTCGATTGCTTCCAACAACGCATCATCGTCGAGCGAGATGAATCTTCCATTCTGGAGAATGTCCCGAACGAGCGTCGTCTTGCCCACTTGACGAGCCCCTACGATGTTGATCACACGTGAATAGCTCAGCGCGTCCAGCAATTCGGCGCTCAGGTGGCGTGGCAGGATCATTGCGTCCTCATGCATTTAATGCGCCCATGAACCTGGTGAAATTATCAATATAAACTTGGTGAATTTTATATTACAAACATGGTGAAAGTGTCAATAGAAATTCGGGCCAAGTAGTCTTTCAGTTCATCGTCTTGAAGATGCCGCGCATATGCCTACATGCGTCCAGCCTACAAAACCGAATAACAAGACCTCTGGCTCAAGACCGACCAGATTGCCGATCCTTCAGGATCGCCCGATAGGATCACAAACCTATCGGAATAGTGGTGGAAATTACCATGGTCGAGAATACAAGGCGCGCTCCCCCATCACCCCGCCGCTCTGGCCAGAATCTCGCGGTAGCCGGCGTACACCGCCTCTCCGTAGGCGGGCGGGGCGTGGACTTCGGTGAGCTTGCCGCCCTCTATCGTCTTATCCGAAGCGTAGGGGTTGTAGACGGCCTCCCCGTTCGGGAAGATGAGGGTGGGGCTCGTCATCGGCATGCCCTCCTCGTCCCTCAGGCGCATGGCCTCTCTATAGTCGTCCATCACGCCCTCCTCGTAGGCGCCCGATTCCAGGTCCGCGCGCACTTTCGAGGCGTCGAGGCCCGCTTCTTCCGCCATCTCGCAAAGCACCGCGTCCTCGTCCACGCGCCTGCCCTCGTAGAAGAAGCCGCGCCTGATCTCGAGGTCGTAGACGCGCGCCTTTTCGGGGTCTTGTTCATACGCGCTCGCATAGGCCTGAAAGGCGCGCAGGGTGGTCCGCAGGTATTCCTCGTGCGGCCAGCTTCTGCACGGCGAGAGCGGTTCCTGAACGGCTATCAGAGGCCATTCCTGGTCCACGATGTAACGCGGCGCCGGGCGGTCGTTGATGATTTCCAGGGGAAACGCGCGCCATTTGAGATGCAGTTTGCCCTCGAATTCGGGCATCACCTTGTCCAGCCGCGCCGCGGCCATGTACGCCCAGGGTCAGTGGTATTCGTGAAAAATCTCGACAACCGCCGTATCCGCCATGTCACGCCCTCACAGATAAGAGAAAAATCTCGAAATGAAATCAGGGAGAGGCGCGTCCTCTCCCCTCCCCGATGATTTACACGCAGCCTCTCACGAGGGCAAGCCGCCGCTTGCCCCGCGAGCGCATCATGCGCTCGATAAAAGCTGTGGTATCATGCCGAAAACCAAGGAGACGCGCGGAATGAACCCATATGATAAGACGCTCGCATCCATACTCGCCGACGCCGGTACCATCGCCGTGGTCGGTCTCTCGGACGATCCCTCGCGCACGAGCCACCGGATCGCCGCCTACATGCAGGATGCGGGCTACCGGGTCATCCCGATAAACCCCAGAATCGATTCCGCCCTCGGGGAGAAGGCCTGCCCGAGTCTGGGCGAGGTCGCCGAGCGCGTCGACATCGTAAACGTCTTCAGGCGCGCCGAGGAAATCCCCGCCCTGGCGGACGAGGCCATCGAGATACGCCCGCGCGCGTTCTGGATGCAGAAGGGAATCACGCACCCGGCCTCCGCGCGCCGTCTCGAGGATGCGGGCATCACGACGATTCAGGGCCTCTGCATTAAGACCGCCCACCGGGAACTCCTGCTAACCCCTCGATGAGAACGGGCCGCTGCGACTCTCGCAAAAATTCCACCGCTATCTGCTCATCGGCGCAAGCGCGTTGATGGTCATAGGGATGTTCGGGCTGTTAGAGAATTTCCTGCTCTACCACCCCTACCGGGAAATCGAAGTTACTCCCCGAAACTACGGCATCGCGTATGAGAACGTCTCCTTCACCGCCGTCGACGGCGTGCGCCTGCACGGCTGGTACGTCGCTCCGAAAGACGCGGAAGGTCCCGTCCTCCTGTGGGCGCACGGCAACGCGGGCAACCTCTCCCACCGCGCGGAGAACATCGCGCTCATCCAGAAAGAACTCGGCGCCGGCGTCTTCATCTTCGACTACAGGGGCTACGGGAAAAGCGAGGGCAGACCGGGCGAGGAGGGTCTCTACGCCGACGGCAGGGCCGCGTACGCCTGGCTCGCCGAGCGCGTACCGCCCGGGCGCATCTTCCTGTTCGGCCGCTCGCTGGGTGCCGCCGTAGTAGTGAAGCTCGCCGCGGAGGGAAAGAAAGCGCGCGGCCTGATTCTCGAAAGCCCCTTCGAGAGCACGCTCGCCATGGGCAAGAAGATGTTCCCCTTCCTGCCGGTGAGCTGGATCGTCTCCTCCAAATTCGACAGCGCGGCCATGCTCCCGAAAGTGGAGACCCCCCTGTTCGTCCTGCACGGCGATAAGGACGGAATCGTGCCCTTCGCGCAGGGGAGGCGGCTCTTTGAGGCGGCGGGCTCCAAGCACAAGCGGTTTTTCACCATCAAGGGAGCAGGCCACAACGACACGTATTACACGGGGGGCGCCACCTATTGGGCGGCGTGGCGGGATTTTCTGGAAAACCCCGAATCAGGGTGAGTCTGGAGTCGGCTCCGTCTTCCTGGCCCTGCGCCTCGCGCGAAACTCCTGCAGCAGCCTTTCATGGTGCACGCTCGTGAAGAAACTCTCGACGAACGAGTCCGCCGGATGGTTGATGAGGTTCTCCGGCGTATCGACCTGGACGATCACGCCGTCTCGCATCACGGCGATCCTGTCGGCGATCTGGAACGCATCCGTCAAATCGTGCGTCACGAGCAGGCTGACCGCCCCGATCTCGTCGTGCACCCTCCTCAACTCTTTTCGGACTTCCAGCCTCGCGACCGGATCGATGTTCGCCAGCGGTTCATCGAGAAGAAAAACCTGGGGGGGGATTGCGATGGCGCGGCCGATGGCGACTTTCTGCTGCTGGCCCGCGCTCAGGCTGTCCGGGCGGCGGCGGGACCATTTCTTGCTGATCCCCAGACGCCGCATCACGTCCTGGGCGCGCTCGTTCAGGATGCCCGGCAGCCAGCGGCGTATCTTGAGCGCGAAGCCCAGGTTCGAGTATTTCTTCTCGTCGAAAACCTTCATGTGCGGCCAGAGGGCGTAACTCTGGAACACGAGCTGCACCCCGCGCCGCCCGGGCGGAATGCCGTTCAGACGAACGCCGTCCAAATAGATGTGCCCTCCGTCCTCATCCTCCACGCCGGCGACGAGGCGCAATAGGGTCGACTTGCCGCAGCCCGTGGGACCGACGAGCACCATGAACTCCCGGTCTTCGAGCGCCAGGGAGAGGTTGTCGACCGCGCAAACGTCGTCGAAACTTTTCTTGAGTCCCGTAATCGTGAGACGGCTCATGTCTCTCTCCGGTCCAATCAGTCTTCAGGCGCGAGTTCGTTCAGCTTCTCGACGCCCGGCGTGAATATCTCCTCCAGAACGAGCGGCCCGTCGCCCGCGTTGCGCGTGGAGTGCTCCTGGTTCGGCGGAAAGACCACCACGCCGCCCGGCCCGAGCACCACTTCCTTCCCGCCGCACGCGAACCGCGCCGCGCCTTCCAGAACGATCGTCATCTGCTCGTTCGGGTGCGAATGGGGGTTGTAAATATCCACGCCGGCGCGAATCGTCTGGCGAAGCACGGTCAGCTTCTCACCCGCAACCACGCGCTGGATTCTCTCGCCGGTGTCGTGCGCTTCCATTTCCTCGAAATTGTAGTGCTTCACGCTCTCCTCCAAACGGATGATGAAACTTCACCGAAAAATGAACTTCGGGGCCTGCCAATCACCCGTCCCATCGTATAGGAGTATGGGGCTGTTGAAAAACCCCTGGTTTCCAGACTCGCCGTATGTCATCGACCGGCGAGAGAAAAAATCACTCCCCCCTTGAGGGGGGTTGTTGAAAAGGTCCGATGAAT
>JAPPHK010000180.1 GCA_028820795.1 Nitrospinota bacterium
TGCCCGTGCCGACCGTGGAGCGCGTCTGGCCGTGGATGTCCCCCCAGAAGAGGGAGTAGGGATCACCGGGGTCTTTGGGCAGAATCGGCGGACTTAAAGATACCAGCCCCGCCGGGTCTTCTAAACGCAGCCGATAAGGCCCCTCGCCCGTCAGCCTCGCGCCGCCCACGCGCTTCACGCCGCCGTCGCCAGGGGAAAACTCTATTTTGCCGGGGGCCGCATCCTCCTCGCGCCAGCCTCTAAGACTCTTGTTGACCGAGACCTCGCCCGTGAATTCCTCCGCGGGGTTCCCCCAGCTGTCCACGCCGCGCACGACGGCGGAGAACGCCTCCCCCTGCGCGGGCGTCTGGGGACACGCCATTTGCCAGGTCTC
Organism: Nitrospinota bacterium; assembly: GCA_028820795.1. Classification (GTDB taxonomy): domain Bacteria; phylum UBA8248; class UBA8248; order UBA8248; family UBA8248; genus Bin107. The sequence continues at coordinate 374 of JAPPHK010000180.1, forward strand.
GGGCGCGCCGCCCACGACGCGGATCTCGGGGTCGTGTTCCAGTTCGTAGAAGTGCTTGCGGTTGAAGGTGTCGACCACGATCTTGAACGTGTGGCGGGCCTCGGGGAACGTCTGCGCGCGGATTCCGGGGCCGCCTCCCCCGGTATCGCCCAGGACGAGCGTCACCTCATCGCCTTGGCACAAGAAACCGCGCGCGACCCGGATCGCGACGCCCGATCGCCAATCGTCGAGATAGCCCTGTTCCTGATAGCTGAGGATCAAGTCGACATCATCGTTCGAACACGAAACGCTCACGTAGCCCGACCCTGCCGGGTCATCGAACTGGGGGATCTCCATGTCGCTCGAGAGCCGCTTGCACACCAGTATCTGCGCGCCCTCGTCCACCCCGTATTTGCCCGCCGTGAAGATGACCCGCCGCGTGAAGAACGCCCCCGCCACAATCGGGGTATCCGGCTCCACGCGGGCGCTTCCCACGTCGAAGCGGTAGGGGTCGAGTCGCTTGTCCATCAGGGAGTGTCCTTTGGGGAGGCTTGGGCTTCTACCAATCCAAAAGCTTGATTCAGAGTTGCTTTGTATTTCAGAAACGATTGTACCTCTTCCGTAAGAATGGTTGAGAGCAATTCAATTCGTCGAACCGATTCTTTGAATCCAACCATTTTTGTGCCATACAACCTTTCATTTTCCTGCAGTATGTCATAAGCCAGTTGACGCATTTCATCATGACGGCTGGGACTTCTCCTGTTATGCAATTCACGTAGGATTTCTGAATTACCTATCTGGCTCCTAATTTCAGGTGAGGCTTTATCATGAATTGCCACAATGAGCGTGGCTTCAAACTGATCGCCTACGTCCGTCCGTCGAAGATCCTTAATTCCTGGCAGATTAAACACTGCATCAGCAACCTCAAGGTCGGAAGCCTCGCCATCGATAAACCGTTGATAAAGCTCCAAGTCAAGTACTCGCAGAATGAACATCACAATCGTCATTCTGGCGAACAACGGTTGCTCTTCGCGCAACGACGCGAATACCAATCCTAGTCGATGGATGGACTGCCCGACCTGTCGAAGGCTTAAGTCAGGCGTAACAAAGAAAGCCTGCAAAAGGTTTAGGACATCTTCCTCTTCTTTTGACGCATCTTCTGGTTTGTACCGATCTCGCAGCCGCTCCAGACAATCATTTATCCCTGTCTCTTTCATCAACGCACCTATAAATGAATCACGGCCAGGTTTAGGGAGGCGAAAGTCCAAATCGAAGAAACGGCCCAGATATCCCGTAGCGTCAAAGCCATCCCCATAAAGCGCATTGACCGAATGTGCTAGTTCGGAGCGATTGACACCCAACACGAAGACGACGTGATCCACGGCGAAAATGTGTTTGGCGACTTCAAGGAGTTCGACGGCGTAGGAAGGACGGGACCTGTCCAGTTCGTCAATCATCACGACAAGCGGACGGCCTTCCTTAGATTCCGCCAAGGTGCTCGCCGTGTTTTGTAGGGAGGAGCGAAAAGTCTTGACCGACTTGCGCGCTTCCTCATATGCGTTCAGCTTTTCTTCAACTAGGGCAACTAGCGATTCTCCCACTACGCCCCCGACCAAGGGAACGCCAGCGGCAGCGGCTTTAATAATTCCGGGGATGAGTGATCGGGCAACCTCCTTCGCTTTGCCCTTTACTTCATCAACCTTCTTTTGCAGCGACTCCTTTAGCGAAGCATCAGCACATTTTTTACATTCTTGATTAAGACCCTCCGTCAGTTCGGTGGAAAGAGCGATGAAAGGCTCTTCGGAGAAGTCGGTCTCCCAAGCGTTGAACTCGACAACGGGGAAACCCTCGTTTCGCAGGTGTTGCGCCCACATCTTAAGGAACGTGGTTTTCCCGGCTCCCCACGCGGCATCGACGGACAGCACACACGGCCCCTCGATGGAGCTCACGATGCTGGTAAGAACTTGCACGGTCTCTCGCCGCCCGAGCAGATCGTTGTTGAACGGATCGTTTTCTGGCACCTCGATTTCATGTGGCTGAATACGCATTAACTTTCCCTTTGTTTCCTCACTACACACTCAGGATGAATGATGTGCGCATGAAAAGGGGAAATCTCTGCGGAAAATCGCCCCCGCCTCACACCCCCTATTCCGAGTAGATGCGGGCCTCGTCCACGAAGCGGGAGAAGAGCTGCGCCGCCCCGTCCATATCGGCGTAGCCGTAGGCCGACATGGATTCGGGATGCCACTGCACGCCCACGACGAACTGGTGCGAGGGAGACTCGATGGCCTCGATGACCCCGTCCTCGGTCCTGGCCGAAACGCGCACGCCCGGCCCCACCTCGCGCGCGCTCTGGTGGTGGTGGCTGTTCACCACGGACGATGCGCCGAGCACCTCGCCCAGGATGGAATCGCCGATCTCTATCTCGTGGAACGTGTAGGTGTTCTCGTCCGTGTTCTCGGGCCGATGCGTGAGCGCGCCCGGCACCTGGGAGGGAATGTCCTGATAGAGCGTGCCCCCCGCCGCGATGTTGATGACCTGCATGCCGCCGCAGATGCCGAGCACGGGCATGTCGCGCGACATCGCTCCCCGGCAGGCGGCCATCTCCGCCGTCTCGCGCTTGGGGTTCGTGGGGCTGCACTCGGGCAAACGCTCCTCGCCGTAGAGCATGGGGTCGATGTCGTGCCCGCCGCCCGAGATGATGAGTCCGTGGATGCCGGTGAGCAAGGCCACGCTCGCCTGCTCGTCCTCCACGGCGGGGAGCAGCAGGGGCGCGCCGCCCGCCTTGATGACGGACTCCACGTAGGCGTCCATGAGCACGTGGCGCGGACGCACCTTGGGTTCTTCGGGATAATTCCGCTTGCCCACGTCGCAGGTGATTCCGATTCTCGGCCGTTTCATCCGTTGCCGCCTCCCTTGCCATGACCCGAAAAAATAAATGAAAACGCTCAAAAAACTTCCCGTCCGCTTGCCACAGGCGAATAGTCCATATCACCACATTTCGGGCGAAACGAAAACCGCGCGCGCCCATGAGGCGAAAAAGACGGGCTGTTGAAAAATATCCTCTTTTTCAAGGGTAGAAGGGACGCCCCTCTCGACTGGAAAAGCACCCCCCCCTACCCCCCCTTGACAGGGGGGTAAGAAAAACAAAGCCCCCGGCAAGGGGGGGTGGACGTCGAACCCGACCGGGGAGGAACTGTTAAATAAGTCCCGCGCCGGTCGGGATTGATCCATCGCGCGGCATCGGGCTTCGCGCTACGCCAGACGTCTCAACCCGAGCAAGCGCCCTGAACCCTCATCCTGAGCAGGCGCGTAAGCGCCGTATCGAAGGATGGGAGAGCGCATTTCTCCGCCGAGCGCGTATCTCGCCCTTCGATACGCGGCTTCGCCGCTACTCAGGGTGAGGCGGAGTGGCGGGCTGCGCAGGACGAGGAAGGGGATTGCGCGGCATCGGGCTTTTTCAACGACCCCGGGGAGTGTGCGTTCGCTCCCAGTACCGGGTTACAACAACCCCTCGAGGAGTGGATTCGCGCGCGTCTGCCCTTTATATTTCCATGCGGGAGTTTGACGGGGCTTCGCCAATGTGGCGTAAGACACCGCCGGGGGCCTCATGGAGGGACGTATTCCAGCGAGAGGGAATCAAACGTGTTTCGCCTGTACTTCACGCGCCTGATACTGCCCATCCTCTTCGTGGCGGGGATGGTGGCGCTTCCCTTCGTCTGGCTGCCCGAGGTCGCGCCGCCGGAGAAGCCTCCAGCGGCCGGGGAGAAGGCGGGGGGCTCCGCTCAGGAGAAAACCCGTCGCGCCACGCCGTTCCAGCGGGCGATGACGATAGGCTTCGCGCTCATCCTCGTCTCGGTGACGGCCGGCGGCTTCATGCTCTACCGCATCACGCGCTCCCAGACGGCGAGCTGGCGGCGGCGCTTCGCGCCTCCGAAGCGCAAGGACAGCTAAGGCGCGAGTGCGTCGGGACAGGTCGCGAACCGCCCCTACAGGCAAAGAACACCATTTTGCAAAGGCGTATTAGCGCCCGCCCTCTCCCGGTCGATTGCGGCGCTCTTGCGAACGGATATAATGCAAGTCAACCATGGCCGCCAGGGGACCCGACTCAAAGGAGAAAACCATGACGACCTTTGAAAGTTGGAGTCTCCTCGCCGCCTATCTCAACCTCATCGCTTCCTTCGGCGGCCTCGGGCTGCTCTACTACGGCATCCGCACGATGGCGCGCGGCGCGGAATTGCGGGCGGCGGACTCCGAGCGCAAGCACAACGAGTCCATGACGGCCCTGCGCGAACTCATCTCCGAACAGGCGGAAAGCCGCATGGCCCTGCGCGAACTCATCGAACGAACCAGATAATCCTTCCCGGCCGATGAAGGAAGAACAGACGCGACCGTAGGGGCGGTTCGCGAACCGCCCCTACAGAAGAAAACCCTCTCGCAAACCACAATCCCTTTCCTCTCAACGCCCCACCCCGAGCGACGCGCCGCTCAGCACCGACGACCCCGCCCCGTAGGCCAGGCACATGAGGGCCAGGCTCTCCATGCTCACTGAATGGTCGATCAGCCAGCCGAAGACGACGGGCGAGAGCGCGGTCGAAACCACCATGAACGAGGTGGCGAGCGAGCGGATGGCGCCCAGGTTCTCCACCCCGTAGATCTCCGCCCAGACGGCGCCGCCGATGGTGATGCGCATCCCGACCGTTATCCCCGTCAGGCACATGTAGAGAATCGCGGCGAACCGGTGGTCGGAACTCGCGAGCGCCACGAGGCCCAGGCACATGGGCGCGAGATGCCAGGGAATGAGCCGGACGGCGCCTATCCGGTCGACGACGGGTCCTGCGAGCAGCGTCAACGAGACGGAGAAAAGGGTGTAGAGCGTATACGCGCCCGTGAAAAAGGCGAGGCTCCACCCCTTGGCGTCCACCAGGTGCCCCATGTGGAAGAAAAAGCCGGTGCCGATGAACGAGGGTGCGAGCAACACGGGCATCATGAAGTAGAAGCGAATGTCCCTGAGCACGTCGCCGCGCGTCCAGTCGCCCCGGGGTCCGGAAGCCGCCGCAGCTTCCGCGCGTCTTCCGGAGCCCAGGTGTGCGTCTTCGTGTCCTCTCAGCAGCAAGGATACGGACGGGATCAGAACGAGGGCCGCGCCCGCCGCCATCACGAGCCAGACCTGCCGCCAGGAGAGCCACGCGGTCAAGGCGACCGCGACGAGCGCCATCACCGCCTGGCCCGACGGCCCGCCCATCGAGATGATGCTGACGGCGCGGCCGCGCTCGGCGGTGAAATGCCGCCCGATGCTCGTCACCGCCGTGTGCACCATCAGCCCCTGGCCGGTAAGCCTGAGCGCGAACAGGGCGAGGAGCAGCGCACCGAAGACGGGCGCCGCCGCCATCAGGACGCAAGAGGCGATGAGGCCCCCGCAGACGCACAGCGCGAAAGTCCTGAGCCTCGCCTTGTCGATCAGGCGGCCTGTCCATATCAGGCACACCGCGCTCGAGACGGTGGCGACGGCGTAGGCGAGGCCGAACTCCCCGTGCGAGAGCGAGAAGGCGGCGCGGATGTCGGTGTTGAACACGGCGATGAAATAGGACTGCCCGAAAAACGAGAAGAACGTGAGCAGAAGGCCGAATGCCAGAAACCGGCGGTTTTTCCACGCGAAGGAGAGATATTCCAATGGCGGCCTTCATGCAG
>JAPPHK010000064.1 GCA_028820795.1 Nitrospinota bacterium
CAGTCGATGATGTAGTAGTCGTTCGCGTCCTCGCCCGTCTCGGGATTGGACGGCAAGGGCATCTTCGTGTCCCAGGTGGGGGGCACGTATTCCGCCTGCGCGGTTCCGTCTGTGCTCATACTCTCATACCTCCAGAAGGGTCAGATAATGGAAGCGATTTGGTCGCGTTCCGCTCTATGATGACGAACATCATTTGCTCAGAAACCTAAGAACCCCTATGTTAGGATGCACGAGAAATCATGTAAAGCGGCGTCCTCAGCGAATACGACGAGAGAAGGCGATGGCCGAAGCTACGCGAAAATCCTATACGATCTGCTCCCCCCACTGCGGGAACAACCCCTGCAGCTTCGAGGTCGAATCGAACGGTGAGGAGATCGCCTCGTTCCGGGCGAATCCCAGGATGCGCATCAAACCCTGCATCAAGGGGTTCCAGTTGCCGGACAGGTATCATCATCCCGACAGGCTCCTCTACCCGATGAAGCGCGTGGGGGCGAAGGGCTCGGGGCCGGGCGGCGCGAACCGCTTCGAGCGCGTGAGTTGGGACGAGGCGCTGGATATGGTCGCCGGTGGACTCGAGGCCGCCAAGGAGAAGGGCGGAAACGAATCCGTGATGATGTACCACTACTCCGCCCAGCACACCCTGCCCGGCGGCCGCGACGCCGACCCCGCCACCATCATGCGGCTTTTGAACATGTGGGGCGGCGCCGTACAGCCCTACATGCGCGGCAGCCTCTGCTGGAAGGCCTTTCTCGGCGCGAGCGACGACGTCTTCGGCCACTGGCAGGTGAAGAACAAGCCGACCGATGAGTGCGAGTGGATCGTGCTGTGGGGCAACAACCCGGTGGAAACGGGATACCGCGGCCTGCTCCAGTCCTTACAGGCAGCCAAGAAAAACGGATGCCGCTTCATCGTGGTGGACCCCCTCCGTACGCGGACGGCGGAGCGCTTCGGCGAGGTTCACGTGCCGATTCGCCCCTCGACGGACACCGCGCTCGCGCTGGCCGTGCTGCGCCTTATGCTCTCAGAGGGCGCGCCCGATGAGGCCTTCCTCCGCGAGAGAACCAACGCCGCATTCCTGGTGAATACGGACACCGCCCGCTTTGTGCCTGGCGCGGACGGCGCGCCGCTCGTCTGGGATGAAGAAACCGCTTCTGCCAGGTCGTTCGACGCCTGCGCGAAACCGGCCTTGAGCGGGACGTATCAGGTGAACGGCGCCGGTTGCAGGCCCGCGCTCGATTACCTGCGCAACGCCGCCGAACCCTGGACGCCGGAGCGCGCGGCGCGCGAATGCGGCGTCTCGACGGAACACGTGCGCGCCATCGCCCAGGCGATGCGGCGAGGGAAAGTCATCGTCTACTACGGTTCTTACCAGCGCACCGTGCACGGGGAGCAGGCCGTCCGCGCGCTGCATATCCTGAACATCATGGCCGGCGCTTCAGGCGGTGTGTTGCGCCACGGGGCGCACGCGGCGGGCTTCACCTCCAAAACGGCGCACGGGACCGGCCTCGTCGAAGTGATGACCGATCGATGGGCCGTCGCGAATCCCGTGAAACGCACCATTCCGACCGGACGGGTCGGAGAAGCCATCCTCAATCCAGATTCCTACGGCGGCCCCGTGCACGCCGCACTCGTGATGTGGGGCAACCCGGTCGGCCAAGCCGGAAACGCGCACAAGACCGAGCGCGCCCTGCGCGCACTCGATTTCTGTGCGGTGGCGGACATCTTCATGACGCCGACGGCGAAATGCGCAGACGTGGTGTTGCCCGCGTCCACCTGGCTCGAACGCTGCGCCATCACCGGGGGAATGGAAGTAGGCAGCACCTTCTACCATCTCGCCCGCGAGATGGATCCCAAACACATCCTGCTCTATTCGACGGGCGCCATGCCTCCGCGCGGGGAGTCGCTCGATGATTTCGAGATCGTCTGCCGTTTGGCCAAGAAGATGGGCTACGGCGCGCACTTCCCCTGGAAATCATCGAGGGAATGGATCGAAGAACTCCTGGAAGCCGCGCGGGCGGATGCGCGCTTCCCATGGTTCAGGGACGTCACGATCGAGAAACTCGAGGCCGAGGGGCATATTACACTCGATATCCCCGACGCCGCGCCGCACTGGGACCTCGCCACGCCGCACGGGCGCGCCCAGGTGTATTTCGAGGGAATCGAGCAGCACGCTCCCGCGCATTTTCCGCCGGAAGAAGAGCAAAACGGATCGGATTACCCGCTTCAGCTCCTCACGCCGAAAACCTATTTCCGCGCGAGTTCGACCTTCAACAACGCGAGGAAGCTGCTGCGCCACGGCTGGAACGTCGCCACCATGCATCCGGCGGACGCCGCCGTCCGTGGCATCGAGAGCGGCGACAGCGTGCGTCTCAGGAACGATTTCGGTGAGTCCGCCTTCGAGGCCAGGGTGAGCGAGGGCATCCGGCCCGGAGTCGTGCACGTGCCTGCGGGCGGACTCCCCGAGGACGGCGCGGCCAACCAGCTCACCGGCGACGCCTTGTCCGAGTACGAAAACGCCACGTTCAACAGCTACCGCGTCGAGGTGGAGAAAAGCTGATCTGGCGGGCGTGTTTCAACTCATTCATGGCGTAATTTTTTAAGCAATCAATGCCCAAGTAGGTGCCGTTCGCGAACGGCCCCTACAAAGTGACTTCTCCCTATTACCATTCTACTCCCGTAGGGGCGGACCCGTGTGTCCGCCCGGTTCTTTGTTACGGCCCGATGATGCGGTGGTGCCATGGACTCTCGGGCTTGGCGGACACGCAGGTCCGCCCCTACAAAAAGCGCAATCGCTTCCGTTTCAGCCCGTAGTCGGACAATACCGGGAATTGTCCGCCCCCCGTGGTTGTCCTTTGGCGGACCAAGCACGGATATCGGACAGGTACAGGGGCCTGTCCCTACCAGAGATAAAAGACGGGATTCAAGTCTTCCTATTTCCACTCCCAGGCCTTGTGCCTGATGAGCACGACCTCGGTCGGGCGCGGCAGCGTCCTGCGGCTGAATACGTAGGTGTCTCCCTTCAGCCTGCGGACGCGCCTGAAGGCGCCGAGAAATACGTTCAACTCCTCGAGCGAGCGGACGTCCATCGGAACCGCCACGTTGGGCCCCAGTCTTCGGACGAAATCCGCCATGACTCTCGGGTTCATGGCGCCGGGGTCGGAGATGATCGCCAGGGCCACGTGAATCTTCCCCAGCCTTCGCAACTGCTCGGGGTTCATGGGCGATCCCAGATCACCCAGATGGGCGATGCAAAGACCACCCGTCTCGAAAAGAAAGGATGAGGCCTTGGCCTCTCCCGCATCGAAATCGTCGCTGCCGCTACCCTGAACGATGGGCACGTTGCGGATGCGCACGTCGCCTATCCGGTAATCCACCTCGTTCCATTTCTCCCCATGACCGAGCACGCCTCTCAATATGACGGGGTTCCCGCCCAGAACCTCGACGGAGCTGTGGTTCATCGCCTCCTCGCTCGTGGTGGCCACGTGGGGGCTGGTATTCGGGATGGGGTAGCCCCGGTGCGGGGAGAAGGGATCGGTCACGACCCGGATTCCCCCCGGGGAGATGATGCGGAAAAACGCATGGCCGAACCACTGGATGCTGATTCGGCGCGGGGCTTTCGCCATTCTCACATAGGATACGGGCGTCGCCTTCCTGAACGGAAAATGGCGCACCAGGCCGGGTGAGCATTTGGCGGAAACGACGGCCGGGGCGGCCAAATGGCAAACGAGCAGAGCGAGGCAAAGCGCTTTCTTCATCCCTGCTCCCTCCCGGCTAAAGCCAGATGAACGAGCGAAATTCTATCCTCAAATGGGGGGCGTGAGAAGCGCTGCGCCCTCGCCGGGGCAAGCAGTTCGAGAAAGCATATCCGGCGGACAGGGGGTTGTGAAAATGCCCCCTTCTCAGAGGGTAGGCGGGACGCCCCTCTCGACTGGAAAAGAAACCCCCCTGTCCCCCCTTGTCAGGGGGCAAAGGCGATGCCCCCGACGAGGGGTGGGGAAAAAGTCCCCCTGACAAGGGGTTGTTGAAAAACCCCCGTCTACGACCCCTGCAAACCGCCAATGCCTCTTCCCTCACCCTGAGTAGCCGCCGAAGGCGGCATATCGAAGAGCGAAGGGAGTCGAACACCTCGCGCCGGGCGAGAGGGCATCCTTCGATACGGCGCTTACGCGCCTACTCAGGATGAGGCAGGTGGGGGGACGGCGGAGCCCGCCCTGAGCGAAGTCGAAGGGCCGCTACTCAGGATGAGGCGGAGAGGGGTTTTTCAACACCCCCCGACAAGGGGGGTTACTCCCTTGACAAAACCCTTTTCAACAGCCCACAGAGCTTCCCCCCATAAGTTTTTCAAACAGCCCGCTTTATGACAGGATGAACCCGATTTCCCCGGTAAACACAGGATGACCTATCACGCATACAGTACGAAGGAGCCCCCATGCCCATCATTGACTTGAGTCTCGCCCACTACGACGAAATGGACCCCGTGGCGGCCGCCGTGGGCAAGATGATGAACGCCGAAACCTCCGTGCGGCGCAAATACTTCCCGCCCCGAAAAGAACCCGACGTGGTGTTCGTCGACAGCTGGCTCTCCATATTCGCCCACGCGGGCACCCATCTCGATTGCCCGCGCCACATCTACCGCTGGGGGAAGACGACGGACGAGGTGCCGCTCGATCGCTTCATGGGGCCGGCGTGCCTGCTCGATTTCTCATCCAAGGGGGCGGATGCGCCCATCTCCGCCGGGGATCTGGAGGCGCACGCGGGACTCGTGCGTGAAAACGACATCGTGCTTCTGCGCACCGATTTCACGGACAAGTTCTGGGGTTCGGACGCCTATCTGAGGAACTCGCCCTTTCTCACCGGCGACGGCGCCAGATGGCTCGTGGACAAGGGCGTGAAGGCGGCCGGCTTCGACTTTCTCCAGGAAGAGGAAGTCAAGAAGATTCCCGAGAACGTGCCCGAGAACTACGTCGTCCACCGGACGCTATTGGGAAACGGGATCATCCAGATCGAGCACATGACGAACCTCTCCGCCATTCCCCAGGAGCGCTTCGAGGTCATCGCGCTGCCGCTCAAGATGCCGGGTATCGAAGGCTCCCCGTGCCGGGCCGTGGCCGTGGTGGAGTAGGAACTCTCGATCATTCAGGTGATTTTTGCCCCGCCAGGTAACCCTCGAACATGCCTTCGAGACGAGACATTCTCGCGTCCAGGGACGATACACTCGCTGCCAGGGATGATACGCTCGCTGCCAGGGATGACATGTTCGCCTCCAGGGAGGAAACCCTGGCTTCCAGAGATGACACTCTCGCTTCCAGGGCGGAGAGGCGGCTGTCAAACTTCCTCTCTATCCGGTAAAGATAGGCCAGGATGGCGATTCCGAAAAAGGCGAGTTCGATCATTTCGGCAGACATTTTTCCGCGCACTCCTCAAGGACTTGAAATGTATATGGGGTCCTCTGGAACGCTCGTACAACAAAACTCTATTATATTGGTGATTTAATTTCAAACAGGAGATTTCCCAAGCCGCAGGAAACCCTCATACCCACGCCTTTCCGGTGCTCGAAAAGGGATTTTTCAGGAACCTTACAGAGAAACCGGAGAAGCGAAGGGAAATCAAACCTTTAGAGAACTGCCCGCGACCCTTAAAATACCATTTGCAGTGTGTCGGTTTGTCAATTTTCTAGGAACAATCACTTTTTTATTGGTTGCACTGTTTCGCCAGAGTTCATGAGAACCCTTGGCGGCTCTCCAGTATGCAAACCCGCAATTAGCCAATTCTCTTGTTACCTGCTTATAAAAATCTCCCATATTTCTTATGCAAGTATGGCATCGATATTCGGGCGTTCCCACAAGACGGCAGGAATCAACTCACTGAT
>JAPPHK010000099.1 GCA_028820795.1 Nitrospinota bacterium
CTTGGTTTATATCATCTGGACTGGAAACGAACGACTGCGATTGATCAGACATTCCCTAGATGGTGGAGAGGAGATTCGTGGAGACGGACTGGATCAGTTAGGAAGAGGTTGGGGTTGCCCCTCGCCGATATCGATTTTCAATGCAGGACCAGGACCGGGTAGCGGTGGCAAATTCTTAATGAAAGCGCGTCCTAGGTTGTTTTCGATGATCTTGATCGCGCCTGTTCCAGAAAACGTCTGGGTGGCGGCATGAAATACGGACAGGCTCAAATCCTGCGTCTTACCATCCGCTTCTAACGGTTCGATCTTTAGCCCATGACGTATCAACTCATCCCGTGGAATATGTCGGGCATGGCTTTTGAAATTCTTGTGGTTTGCGAGCCACTTCGCTACATTTGTGGCTTGTTGCCGTTTGTCCTGTTCGTTGGCGAACATGTACGTTTCCAACCAACCCTGCACGAGATCCCTGGACATCTCGAGGGCTGCCTCGCAACGTACCAGGAAGTCCGGACCATATTGACTTAACATTGGAAGCCAAGCCGCGAGTTTCGTAGGATCGGCACACTCCTTGGTTGCTTTATCGAACTGGTCCAAGACCGCTTGTGCCGGAATTGAACGAGATCATAACGAGGTAGTGGGAACGAATATCTGCGGATCGGTGGGTCCAAGGAAAGAGTGCTGTCCCATCAAAATTTGGTTGCTAGCACACGCAATCATCGTCGCGGCAGACATCGCTAATTGAGGCACAATCACGCGGATGTCTGAGAATCTAGATCGCAGATAGAAAACAATGCCCTCTGCGGCTTCCAGTGAACCACCGGGGCTGTGTAGGATCAGATCAAGAGACGGTCCTTTCAGTCCATGAGCTACTTCCATGAGTCCATGGATGTCCTCGTCACCGATTGTGACCAATGCGTCTGGGGCTTGCTTCTGCAACCAGCCAGACGCGTAGAGGATCACATCACGCTTGGTATGGACTTTGAGATCGTGAAGATACTTGCGGCGTACGCGATCAAATTCTGGTGGCTGGTTGTTGCGAGGTTGAAGCTCGCGAAGAATTTGACCCCAAGTAGGCATTAGCTGTCACTTCTGTATATTCGCGTGGGCCGTGGTTGTCGCGACTGGATGAGCATTGACCACAGAGCGATAAGAGTTGAACCCACTGTCTGCTGTTTGCCAATTTCCGTAAACATCCATCAGTTCGCGTACACCCGGTTGAGCCAAAGCCTCTTCGAGCAGGGCTTCCCTTCGGCTACGTCGATCTGACTTCCCATCTTTGACTTCTTTCGTCATCGCAGTCTCCTTTCATGACGTTAAGGCTGTTCCCAGCCTAGTCAGTCGTGTACCTGCTGTCAAGGTCTGCCATCCTCAATCGATCCGCTTCGCCAACTATTCCACCCTCGTCGAACGTGTCCGTCAGCCCGGCGTCCACCGCCAGCGTACATCGAATGGTTTTGCGCATCCCGCACCCGTTGTAGTGGAGGAGGTTGAAGGAAACCATGTGGACGGTCTCGAATTCGTGGAGTAGCCTACGTGAAGCTGCTCGCCGGAGTGGTAGACGGGCATCTTGCGAACGTCCGCCGCCGGCTAATGGGAAATGCGTGAGGCCTTTGTCCGGAGCTGTCCCTGTCGGGTGGTTCGGCGGAGCATTGCCGGTCGGAGCCTGGTGCCGTTCTCCGCAGGCGACCGCGTCGCCACCGGTGGAACGCGCACGGGCTTGTTTTTGCGCCCCAGGGAGTTCCGCTGCGAGTTGCAGCGTCGGAGACATGGGATAATCGCACAGGACGGGATGACGCATGGCGGTTTGGCTCCGCGCAGCGCTGGCCCAGTGGGGGACCCTGCGCGTCGCGCTCGCCGCGCTGGCCGGTGCCGTCGCCTGCATCGCAGGGTTGGCTTGGTGCCAGGACCGGCTCGGCGGCTTCGCACTCCGCGACAGCCGCGGCTGGTACACGCCCGCCGAGGCGGCGGCGCTGTTCGAAACCCTCGACCGGCTCGACGCTGGCGCGCGCACGGTTTACGCGGCTACCGGTCTGACGATCGACATGTTCTTTCCGCTGGCCTACGGATTGCTGTTCGCGATCCTGCTGTTCCGCCTGTTCCGCGCCCCGCTCTGGATGCTGCCTCTCGCGCTGGCGGCGGCGGATGCGCTGGAGAACGCCGCCGTCGCGGCGCTGGCGCTGAGCTACGCCGGCGCGCCCTCGCCGTTTGCATGGCTGGCGGCGGCCTTCACCCCCGTCAAGACGGCGCTGATCGCGGCCGTTCTGGCCGCGGTGGGCATCGGCACCGTCCACTGGCTGTGGCGGCGCCGTGGGCGCTGACGGGTCTTGGCGGGAACGATGCCGGTGCTAGTCGGGACTACACGACGAGCTTCACCGCCGTCGCCGGATCCCGGTCGCCGAAAAGTCGCGGCCCATTCCACGTACAGAGCCCACCAACGACCGTCCCGGGTTGGATCCCGCACGATTCCCTCACGATTTCCACCGGTACCGTCCCCACTATCGGCAAGCCCCGAAAACGCCGCCTTCCGCAGGTGTTCGTCCGGTCCCAAGAGCGGTATTGAGCCTTCGGAACCCTCGGATTCCGGGCCTGAATGTCCTGGTTGTATGTGCAGGTATGCTACGCACATTCGACAGCTTACTTCGTGCTCCCTACTGTTACCTCTGGCGACGGGAAACCGATGTGGAACGCGCGCCTCCATCTGCAGTTCTCGATCCAATTCAGGTCGTCGTGTCTCGTCCAGTCTCCACATTCCTACCCTATGCGGATGCCATTACGGCCAAGCACATCGCTGCGCGCAGCGCTATGCCAAATGACGTGGCTCTTTCGTCGACTATGGTCTTCCTTGCGATTCTGGAGTTTCCGGACCCAACGGGATCAGCACCGGTCGTGTTCGTGTTTCAAGTTGGGTTTCGATGAGGCAAACACATGACCGACAGTCGGAGGAGGTGGCGCTGCTGGGCGCTGTTCAAGGATCAGTCTCATACGCTTGAGGAAGGCGCTTTCTACGAATCGGTTGGAATATGGTATAGGGTGACGCTCCCCTTCACCGGGGCACTTGCCGAAAGCAGGAATTGGTTCTCCTCCGAGCGGCCCATGCGGAATATGGCGAATCGGCCGTGCTCGTCGACCCGAATCATCGCAATCGAAGAGCTCGTTTCGACCGTGTCGCCCGGCTCGAGTTTCCGGAATTCTTTCGCGGACACTATGTACATGTTCTGGAAGGAATCGTGGGTCTCGGGAAAGCGGGTGCGCTGGACAGCCGCATGGAGTTCCCTGACGATGCCCGTCCCAAGCGGTATCGCCTGCTCTCCTCTCAAGTCGTCGGTATGTCCGATCAGGTTGCGCCAGCCCCGAATTTGCAGATAGTGCGCCGCTCTGAAGTCGATCCAAAAGCCGTGCTGCATCCGCTCGACCCTGTTAATGATTTCGCCGACCTTCAGAATACCGAGACAAGCCGCATCCAGAACAGTTTCTCGGTCGATGGAATCAAGGCCTTGCCCGGCGCGTTCGCAGTACCGGACGGTCTTGGAGGCCCAGTGTTCCAAGTCGCGAAAGGCGGCCTGCAGGCGCTGCATGGCATCGCTGCTCTCCTTTTCACACCAGCGTCGCGTGCGAATTCTCTCCGCAACGGTCGTAAGTCCTGCGGCCACGGCCTTGTCGATTTCCGCAAATCGCTGATCGAGCCACGGTCGGCTGGCACCATCGCCCTGCAACTTTGCAAGCAGCTTCTGTTGGGCTCGATAACCCTTCTCGATCACAGCCGATAGCTCGACGTTCTTTTCCCAGCTGGGAATCGCCACCGAAACCTCGTAACCGGGCACTCTGCCGCTCTTTTTCGCCGTTCCTCCGGCGACCTGGAATTCGGACTTGTTTATCCGGACCAAGATGCCATCGACCGCCTCTCCATCTTGCTGCCGCTGCAAAATGTTCGTTGAGTTTGACGGGAGAGTTTGTCTCCCGGCACCAGCCCTGAGTCTCGTGTGCTTGTTTCGTTTAGCCATCTTCTTTGCTCGCTCTCGCAGGATTGACGCTTGTCGGGTGCCGCTGCGGTTTCGGAAAATCCACCTCTGGTCCAGCTGACAACAGGGTAGGTGATCGCTGTCGGGTCTAGATGCTGCCAGTCCATACGCAATATGGTTTTTCAATCTCATAGTCGAAGCGCCAACGCCGTTATCGACCCATTCTGCCGAGGTCCGAACTGGCGACTATCGAACTGCCGATTCGCCGTTCGCTCGGTCCGCGTTGTCATCACTAGTAACGCTATCCCGTACAGCCTACGAAACAGAGGATCGTCGGCCACCCCCTTGGACACCCGGAAGCGCAATCCGGTCGTCGGCGAAGGTGTCACTTCGTCCACCATTCGCTCCTGTGCCTTGACCGGGGTCACGGCCGTGGTTCGCCAATGACGATTCGTGTCTGGAAACCCCCGGCATCTGCCTACGATTCTCATTCTCGCCTCCGGTCACGGTCGCTTCGATGCAGGATTGCACAAATCCGGGAATGTCGCCCTTCGACTTCGCACCACTGACGCGGCCGTACGCTCAGGACGATCGAATGGAAGGGTAGTTCGACATCCGCCACCGTCTCGTCAACCCGCAGTTCCGCCTCTCGCCGAGCCATCGCAGCCAAATCAGAACTGCTGGATGCTCACATCGGTGTGCTTTTGACGCCAATTTATGAAACAAGGAGGTATACCCCGCCGCCGTCTCGTACACCCACCGACACTGCGCCTCCTCCAGTTTCGGCGGCCGCCGCCCCGCTTGCGCGCATCCAGTCACCCCTTCCCCGCTTCGATACAGCGCCAGCCACCGAGACACCGTCCGCAGATTCACCCCCAGCGCCCGCGCCACCGCCAAGGACTTCTCCCCAGACTGGATGCCCGCCACCGCTCGTTCGCGTAGTTTCCCTCAGCGTGTTGTGATCCCACTACCGCCCGTCTGTCTCCATACCACCCAATACAGCACATCATTCGTTTTCAAATCGCACTATTATAAAAGTCTTGTTAAGTGCCTGGACCAATGGCGTACACCAGCAATAACAAATAACCCGCGCCAGCTAGTATTTGCTGCCAGAGCAACATTCTCTCAGAGCATCTGTCGTAATGTTTCTCTTCGTTCTTGCAATCGTCCCAACTATGTTTATCTTGTTGCTCAAGATATTTCATGCCCCAGATTTCTTGCGCTAAAACACCAGAGGCTGTTGTTTTCTTTTTCGTGAAGAAGAGGCGGCATTTTTGTTTGAGTATCAATGTCTTCTGCTGGCGCTTTTTCTTTATGATTTCCTTTGTGATATAGTGATACGAGATTCCGGCAACACACGCTCCCACTAAGATAATTGTTGCGGCGATCAGAACTAGAAAGGCATACTCTGAAGTCCATGAGCTTTTCACTAAAGCATCAAACCGCGCGGCAATTAAGGCCAAACCACCTGTGGCAATTGCCAGAAACCAACCTGAGTATTTCTGCGTATCCGAGGTAATCTGCAGATCCCAATCAGTAGCATCCACGAAGAGGTCGCTGGCCAGTTCTACCAACTTGTCCTTGCGAGTAGGCATGTTTCGCTCCTTAGTAGGCCGCGGAAAAAAGCCGCGGCTTTGAGTCTTGATGGGTCCCGCAGCCGCTCCATCGCGGCCCCGGCCGCCGCCCGCTCCCCAGCGCTCCCCGCGCGCCGGAACAGCTCCTCCACCTTGGCCAGCTTCGCCCTCAGTTCCTCGGCGCCTGCCATCCAAAACCTCCACGCCGGCAGCTCCGTCGCCCCGCCTGCCCGATCACGCGGACGCCGTTCTCTCCCGGCCGCCGAGTATGTCCGCCCCGATGCTGTCCGCCACCCGCGCCGACGACGCCTTGATCGAATCCC
>JAPPHK010000158.1 GCA_028820795.1 Nitrospinota bacterium
TTTCCTGAGGAGCTTGAGTATCCGCGGGATACCCACCTTGGGGCCGTAAGCGCCCATGGAGTTGTGGATGGGGCGCCCCCCCAGCGAGGGGTCACGGCCCATCCAGACCGTCTCGCCGTCCACGTCGAAAGTCAGACACACGGCGCATCGCGCCCCGTTTTCCCATTTCACTCTAGGCATTCGTTCTCCCTCATTCGTTTTGCATGAAATGTCTATGAGTCCGCCATTTTCCACAATGCGCGCGCCAGGACGTCGCAACCCCTGCAGGCGTCCTCCCAGTCCATGTCCTCTTCCTCGGAGTGGCTCTTCCCGGCGACGCAGGGCACGAAAATCATGGCCGTGGGCCCGAGGTCGGCCGCGTAGCGGGCGTCGTGCCCGGCGGCGCTCCACATGGGGCGATGGCTGTAGCCCGCCTCCTCGGACACGTTTCTGATAACCTGCGCCACGCTTTCGTCGAACGCGGTGGGCGTAGAGCCGCCGACATCTTGTATCTCGACCTCGAGATTTTCCCTTTCCGCTTCGCGGCGCGCGGCCTCCTCGATGAGTCTCCGCGCCTCGGTCAACAATTCCGGGTCGTTGTGACGGAAATCGACCGAGAACGTCACGTCATCTGGAATGACGTTAATCGCATTGGGGGAGAGGGAGAATTCTCCCACCGTGGCGACGAATTCCGGGTGCAGTTTCCCCGGAATTTCACGGATGGCCGCGATCGTGCGTGCGGCGCCCACCAGGGCGTCTCTGCGCATATGCATGGGCGTGGGGCCGGCGTGGTCGCGCTCTCCCCGCATGGTGACCCGAAGCCACGTGAGGCCGAAAATTCCCTCCACGACTCCTACCTGTACCCCTTCGCTCACGAGGGCAGGGCCTTGTTCGATGTGAAGTTCGAGATAGGAGCCGATGGGTCGGGGAGCGCATGGCGCATCTCCCCGGTAGCCGATTCGTTCGAGTTCATCCAGGAATCTCGCTCCATTGGCGTCTTTCATCTCGTAGGCTGTATCGAGCGCTATCGCGCCCGCGAACACACCACTTCCGAGCATCGAAGGCGGGAAGCGGGGGCCTTCCTCGTTCGTCCAGTTCACGATTTCTATCGGGCGCCTGGTGGATACGTTCTTGTCGTTGAGCGTCCTCACGACTTCCAGGGCGGCCAGCACGCCCAGCGAGCCATCGAAACGGCCCCCGTTGGGCACGGAATCCAGGTGGCTGCCCGCCATGCTTGGAGGGGCCTCATCTTCACGACCCGCACGCCTGGCGAACATGTTTCCCATCTCGTCGATTTGCAATTCGAGACCGGCGTCGCTCACCCAGGCGGCGAACAAATCCCGCGCCTGTTTGTCGGCGTCGGTGAGCGTGAGGCGATTTACGCCCCCTCCTTTCGTCGCTCCGACCCGCGCCATCTCCTCCATGGAGCGGCGAAAACGATCTGGATTGATTAGCAATTCGAGCCCTCTGACATTGACTGTGCGAAAAGGAATGCGCAGGGATTCCCGGCCGTTGACTCCCGCCTCGTAATCACGTGTTCGCAACTACTACTTTCTCATAAACCTCTCTTACGCGGTCCGTGTGTTTTTCAAACTGGGCGAGAAGCTTGGCGTTGGCGCTTCCGTCCATATCATCCACGAAATTCATCCGCCGCGCCAACATGTTCATGGCGTGTTTCGTCTTCAGGAAGATATTGATCGACTGCGCATTGCCGATGCGCAGCCGGTTCTCGACGAGGCGCAAGAAGCGGTATCCGTCGAGCAATGCGCCGGTGTCCTCGTCCGCAAGCAATCCGGCCCCGTTCAAGGCCTGCAATGCAAGATAGGTATTCGGAACCCGGATTTCCGGGTACGCACCGCCGTTTTGAATCAGAAGATACTGCGTCAAGAACTCGATGTCGATGATCCCCCCGCGCCCGAGCTTGATGTCGGCGATTCCCTCATCCTCGGCGGAGAGTTCTTTTTCGATGCGCCCGCGCATGTGGCGAACCTGTTCGACAAGGTCTGCTGGCGATTCGCGCTCATAGACGAATTCATTCACCAGCGCCATGAAATCCGCTCCCAGCCCTTGTGATCCCGCGACATATCTCGATCTCGTAAGTGCCTGCCTTTCCCATATTTCAGCGCGGTTATTAAAGTAATCTATGAATACATCTGTCGGGGCGGCCAACGCGCCCTTCTCTCCTTCGGGCCGCAGGCGCAGGTCCATTTCGTAGGTCCGGTCTCGCGAGCCCGAGGCGGCAAGGCCGTCGCGCAGGAACGTGGCGACCTTGATGTAGAATTCATGATTCGAGATGGGTCGGTATTCCGCGGGTTTTCCCTCGATCTGTCCGCTCGTATTCCCCGCGGCGCTGTAGACGAATATCAGGTCTAGGTCCGAACCGTAGTTCATCTCCCCGCTTCCCATCTTGCCGAGGCCGATGATGGCGAATCGCGCTTCTGCTCCCGTTTCCGATTCCATCGGGACGCCGTAGAGTTTGAGCATTCTCTCGCAGGCGATCTCGTAGCCGCTCTTGAGCGTGGCCTCGGCGAGGTGTGAGAGAGCGGAGAGGGTTTCAAGAATGTCCGCCGCTCCGAGAATGCTTCTGATGCCTATCGCGAGTTCCTCGCTTTTTTTGAGCAGGTGCAGGCGATTGAATTTTTCCTCCGGCGCGATTTGCGCGCCTGCAATTTTTCTCAGTTCCTCATCGAGCAGGACCTCGGAGCGCGGCTCGGCGAGGGTTTCCCTCTGAAAGAGCGTTTCCAGAAGCCCGGGCTGCTCAATCAGCACCTCGGCCAAATAATTGCTCGAAGCGAAGAGTTTGAGAATGATCTCCAGCGATTCTTCCTGCTCGGCCATGAATCCCAGGATGGATTCACGCCCGCCCCCTCGCTCCACGAATTTGTTGAGATGCGCAATGGCCCTGTCCGGTTCCGGCAGGTCGAGCGTTTGGTACAGCAGGCGGGGGAGGAGTTCGTCGAAAATCCGTTTGGCCTTGGCACTGACGTGTTCGAGCGATGCGCCGTTCCTGAGGAGCTTGAGGTGCGTGCTAACGCCTTCCGGGTCCACGAAGTTGTAGGAGGCCAAATCCTCGGCGGATAACGAATCCTCCAGAGTAAGCGCCGGGGTCGGAGGGCCACTCGGCGATACCGTTTCTTCATCCCCGTTTTCGTTCCGGAACATGTTCTCGAAAATCCTAGATACGTTGTTCTGGTGATACGCCAAGCGGGATTTCAGTTCGGCGCTTTCCGCGCAGTCCATTTTGCGAGCCAGTACGCTCAAGCTTTTCTCATCAGCCGGAATCTCGTGCGTCTGGAGGCCGTGCGTGACCTGCACGCGATGCTCTACGTCTCTCAGGAACACGTAAGCGTTCGAGAGTTGATCGCATTCATGAGCGGGCAGAAGGCCGAGCGCCTCGATCATGGAGAGGCCCTCCAGCGTGCTCGGGTTCTGGAGAAGCGTTTCGCGGCCCCCGTAGATGAGTTGCAGAGCCTGGGTGATGAATTCGATCTCCCGAATACCGCCTTCGCCGAGCTTCACGTTTCGCGTCGCGGCGTCTGGACCTTTCAGGTTTTCGTTGATGCGGCCCTTGATGCGGCCAATCTCTTCGAGCACGCTGATGTCCATCGTCCGCCGGTACACGAAAGGACGAATCATTTCCATGAAGTCATCGCTCAAGGCTTCGGAACCCGCGCAATGCCGCGATTTGATGAGGGCCTGTCTCTCCCACGTTTCGCCCCAGGACTCGTAATAGACTTCACAGCTTCTGAGCGAATACGCCAGCGCGCCTTGCGAGCCTTCGGGTCTCAGGCGCGTGTCGATGCGAAACACATGGCCTTCTTCGGTATTCGTCGCCATCAGGGATATGAGGCGCCTGGAGAGATGGGCGAAAAACTCGTGGTTGGAAATGCTTCTTTTCGTCCGGCCGGTGTGAGGGTCCGTTACCCCCGTAGTCTGCCCCTCGTCCGATGAATACACGAAGATGAGATCGATGTCCGAACTGAAGTTGAGTTCCAGCCCGCCGAGCTTGCCCATCCCGATTACGCTGAATTCGGTATTCCGCCATCTTCCGTCCGCATCCTTGTAGCGGGGTTTCCCGTATTTTTGCTCGAGTTCGGACCTCGCGATACGGACCGCCACCTCCAGGCAGGTATCCGCCAGATAGGAAAGGTTTGTGGTTACCTCCATGAGAGACACTTGCCGCATCAAATCCAGTACCGCGATTCTCAGGTATTCGCGCTGGCGGAAACGGCGCATCGCGTTTTCCGGTCCGTTTCGCGCGTCCCGATTCTCCCGCACCCATTTCCATAGCTCGGAAACCATTTTTTCTTTCGTCCGGGTGGCCCGCAACGTGCCGGGCCGCAGAAGCCAGTCGAGAAAATGAGGATGCCGCAGAATCGTTTCGATCAGAAATTGGCTCCCGCCCGCCAGGGCGAAGAACTCCGCTCTGCGATCATCCGATCGGGTGAGGGCTTTGAGGAGCGCGTCGGGGTTATCGCGGGTGCCCAGAATGCGCTCGAAGTTGCTCAAGGCGCGCTCCGGGTCGAACGTATCGCGCAGAGAGGACAACAGTTGAAGGAGGAATTCGGTATTGTTGCGCGGAAAAGCAGGATGCAAGGCCAGGGATTGCAGATTCCTGGTGACGCCAACCGGGTCGCTGACGCCGATCAGGGCCAGCAGATCCTTTGCCGCGGGAGTGGGGGCGCCGCCGGGCAAGAGTTTCTCGATATGGGTAAACCCCGGATGCTCTTCAATCCGAACGCTCATATCGCATCCCCTGCATGAACCATGACGGACTAGCGCATAGGATCTCCCGGATTCACCGCCGTCTGCTGGTGAGACGAATCCTCCGCGGTTTTCGGCAACCACGAGAAAGCGGCCAGACTGCCCAGACAGGCGATGCCGATTGCTCCGAAAACGAACTCCAAGCCATATGCATCGGCCAGTATACCCAGAAAAAACAATCCCAGGCCAACAAAAATTTGGTTGGCCGTAAAAATAACGCCGACCACGCTCCCCGCCAGACTGGGCGGGCTAATCTCGAACCCGTAAGCGAATATCGCCGAGCGCATGGATATGAGAAACACGCCGACCGACGCGATGCAGACGTATAGGTAAATTCCCGTGCCCGCATGGGGAATCAGGAACAGCGCGATTCCGCCACCGGCCATCCCGACGAAGAGGATCAGCTTTCGGGAAATCCTGTCGGAGAGATAACCGACGATCGTTTCTGGAAATATGGAGGCCGCAGAATACACGCCGAGCGCAAGGCCCAGCGCGCTCGGCCCCACGCCGTATTTTCTCACCAGCAATATCGCCAGAAATATCGATATCACATTATGCGCCAGTGTCCGTACGCCCGAGAAGACGCAAGCCCCCATCATGCCCGGGTTTTTGATGAGCGCATCCACGAAATTAGCGGGGGTGATGGAGGAGCCGGGCTTTTGTTTTCCGCTGATCTGGAAAGGCTCCAGATATATCCACAGGAGTATCGCCGTGGCGAACAGCGGGATCGTGTTCGCCAGCAATACCCCTCGCCAGCTCATGACGAGGAGCAGATACCCCGCGATGATGGGCGCAAGTGTCTGCCCCAGGTTCGCCCCCGTGCCGTGCACACCCAGCGCGAAACCCTTGCGTTTGTCGAAACGCATTCCCAGCAGGCCCATCGAGGGCGGGTGCCAGGTGTGCGTCGCCAGGCCGCTCAGCCAGATGATGGGCGCCAGCGTCAGAAACCCCGTTGCGAACCCCGCTCCGCCGTAGAACACCGCAGCCGAAGCCATGCACCCCACCAACAGCCATTTCCCGCCGCCGTAGACGTCGATGACGTAGCCCGTGCCCACGCTGCTGAAAGCGCTCATCACGGCTCTGCCCGTGAAGAGAAGCCCCACCTGGGTCAG
>JAPPHK010000054.1 GCA_028820795.1 Nitrospinota bacterium
TGCGCTGAGGAGGAAAGGGAGCCGCGTTGAAACGACGACCCGTAATCGCGATGACCATGGGAGACCCGGCGGGGGTGGGGCCCGAGGTTTGCCTGAAAGCCGCTCTGGAGCCGAGCGTTCGGAAAAAGTGCGCCCCCCTCATCGTGGGCGATATGGCCGTACTCAGGAAACACGCCCGGCGGATGAAGATTACAGCGCGTCTTGAGCGAATCAAAGACGAGGCGAAACTGGCGCAATACGGAGATTCCGTCCTCACGCCCGTGCTCGATCTCAAAAACGTCGCCCCCGGGCACCGCGTTTTCGGAAAAGTTCTCCCCGAACTGGGCGCGGCGGCGGGGCAGTACATCGAGAAGGCCGTCTCATTGGCGCGCGAAGGCTTGGTGGACGCCATTGCGACCGCGCCGATCAACAAGGAATCT
The DNA here is from genome assembly GCA_028820795.1 of Nitrospinota bacterium. Taxonomy (GTDB): domain Bacteria; phylum UBA8248; class UBA8248; order UBA8248; family UBA8248; genus Bin107. Next base: position 420 of record JAPPHK010000054.1, read on the forward strand.
CTCCAGGCCGGAGGGTATGACTACCCCGGTCATACCGAGATGCTCGCCGATCTGTGCGGCGGGGGGCGGCCCGTCATGATGCTGGCGCACCGGGGGATTCGCATCGCGCACGTATCCACGCATTGTCCCTTGCGAGTTGCGCTCAGGCGCGTCAAGCGAAAGAGAATCGTCTACGTGGCGCGTGTTCTGGACGACGCCTTGCGCCTGCTCGACCGCAAAACGCCCAGAATCGGCGTCGCAGGCCTCAATCCCCACGCGGGCGAGGGCGGCTTGTTCGGGAAAGAAGAGGTGGAGGAAATCGCGCCTGCGGTCGCGGATTTAAGGGAGATGAGAGTCGACGCGCACGGCCCGGAGCCGCCGGACACGATTTTCGGCAAACTTCGCGGCGGTTACTACGCCGGCGTCGTGGCCATGTATCACGATCAAGGCCACATTCCGGGGAAATTGATGTGCTTTCGCTTCGACTCCCGGGGGCAGGCGAGCGTGCGCGGCGTCAACGTCACTTTGGGTCTGCCCATCATCCGAACGTCGGTCGAGCACGGGACGGGCTACCCCATCGCCGGACACGGCCTCGCCGACCCTTCCAGCATGGTCGACGCGCTCATCCTCGCGGCGAGGATGGCTGGGGATGGGTGAGGATGAAGTTTTATCTAGGCGGCTTTATTCAAGCGGTCGGTAAGACCCGGAAACGTCCTTCGCCGCTTTTTTCTCGATGCGTTCACGGATATCTGCAGCCACTTCGAGCACTTCCGCTGGCGCGCGAACTTCCTCTCCGGCAATCTGACGCAGAGCGACGATAAGTGGCGCAAGGAATCCAGATTTCTCTTCGTCGCTCATGAGGATTTCGACAAGTTCATGTGACGTGGCACCAACAACAATCAAATCGGGGATAAGTCTTAGCATCTCATGCGTTGTAAATTCGGTGTTGGCTGGTAACGCAGCATATGCGGACCCGAATGCGTCCATGGCATCCTGCAAATTTTCTTTCAGGAGTAGCGCTTTTGTGCGCACACACAATATTCGCCATACGAACCAGTGTTTCATTTCCCCACTAAAATTAACGAGACTTCTTTCGAGTTCTCCACAAGTGCGCAGAGCTTCATCCGCGCTACCAATTTGTGTTTCATGCATGCTTTTCTCGCTCAATGCCACTATCACCCATCGCTGGATATCGTGCGCGTTATTATCGACATATCGCTCAATCAGCTCATCATAGGCCTCAATCGCCCCCATGAAGTCGTCGAGTTTCCCGAGCGCAATTCCTTTGTAGAGCAATGCCCCGGCGACCTGTTCCTGGATCACTGGCATGTTGATGTCACCAAAGCGCTGTAATATTTCGTTACAGGGCGCAATCGCCCTGCTAAATTCGCCGTGTTTTATTAGTGAATTCCCCTTGTCGAGTAATGCGTTGCTGACGATAACTTGCAAATTTGTATCATTGGTTTTGCCAAATCGCTTGACAACCTCGTCGTAAGCCTCAATCGCTCTCTCGAAATTACCGAGGTTTTCTCGCGCTTTTCCCTTGTTGATCAATGTTACGGCGACCCAGCACTGGAGTTCTGGCTCGTCATTGTTTCCAAAACGCTCAAGTATCTCATTGCATTCTGTAATCGCCGCATTGAAATCTCCCATTCCGAGATATGAGCTAACCTTCGCGTGCCGCAGAAAAGCCTCATCCGAATCCGAAAATTCGGACGAACTCGCAACCGGAGAAGCGAGTGTTTGGTCCGCGGTCTCGATGACTTTTTCGAATGCCTTCATTTTAAGTGCAATATTGATTTCTTTGACTGTCTCAAATTTAGCTTGCAATTCGATTCTCAGGTGGTGCAAAACACGTTTGATTCCTTCACGAATGAGTGGTGATTTTGCCGCCTCCTTGTCCAGTTTATAGAACATCTCAGCCTGTTCCTCTTCGTTGTAGAACATCACCATGAAGCGGATCAGATTCTCCACGATGGCGGCCTCGTCTCGTTCGCGTCGTAGTTTGTAGTAAATGCTGTAGAGGCGTTCAGCGGCGGCATAAAAGCGTTTCCTGCCGCTTCCTTCCACAATTATCGCGCCCCGCTCGACGAGCCGACCGAGCATGGTCGATACGGTTCGAACGTCCATACGGGCGCGCGCCGCGATTTCGGCGGTGCTCGATGGCCGCCAAAGGTCGATGACTGCGAGATAGACGCGGCGTTCGGTTTTGGCCAGGACTTCCAGATGGCTTCGAAAATACTCGGTGTGCTCGTCTATCAACGTCACCAACTCTTCCATCAATTGACGAAGAGAGTGATGGCGTGCGAACCCGGCGACGATGACGAGCAGGCGGGGGCTGCCTCCGGTCAGTATCTGAAGCGGCCTGATCTCGCGCCCGCTCACTTCGTCCCCACTCACCGCCTGCCACAGGAGGCGGCACTCCTCGGTGGTCAGCGGCTCCAGGCAGATGTTTCGAAACAACTCGAAGAACGGCTGCTCTGCGTCGTCCAGACTCTCGAAGCGGCTGGTGGCGGAGGCGAGCAGCATCATCTTGGGTTCGGACTGCAACGCCCCACGAAGCTTCCAGCCGAAATCCGCATCCACGCTCTCGCAAATGGATTGCAGGTTCTCGACCATGAGCACGAGTTTTTTATCCAGCCGATCCGCTGCTCCCAGAACGGCGGCGCGGGCACGATCTTCAAGCGAGCGATCTCCCCAGTGAGCGGACAGGTCGGCGTGCGTTGTTCGCAGTTCTTCCGCGAGTTCGGAATCGTGCGGGGCGCTCTCTCTGGCCAAGTGAAACAGCGCCTCCAACCAAAAATCAGCCATATTGAAAATCTCCTGGCTTTCTTCCATGAAACGGACAGGCAGAAGGCGTCGGGCGAGTTCGTCGTTTGCGCGTATTTCCGCTGCAACGCGGGCCAAAAGCATGGTTTTCCCCCTGCCGCGTGGGGCGACGACCAGGATGTGCTGACATGATGGGGAGTCGATGTTCGCGCGCAGCACTTCGAGGGCGATTTCAAGTTCGCGGTTTCGGACGACGAATTGCTCCATCAATTCCTCATCCGATTGGAATGTGCCCGGATTGAACTTGCGGATTTGCCTGTTGGACGTTTCGCTCATTGGGTCCTCAATGGTAATTTTCCTCGGGACGACGTTTTTCGAGGGGCGTGTGATGATCGCGGAAGCGCGCCGACCACCAATCCTTGAGCAGGCGTGACGAGAAACGGAAGCCATTGTCGCCGGATTCAAGATAACCGTCGTATACGAGGACTTCGAGAGTGTCCGCGATGCGGCCGGGCGCATCGTCGACCACCGTGGAATACAAGCGTTCGAGACACTGTCGCGAAGCAGGCGTGAACATCTCCTGAGTCGCCGCCTCTGCCAGAATTTCCATGGCAATGGAGTAGTTCTCATCCTCGATCCCTTCCTTCAGACGCGCTTCGTAATGGGCAAGATCGTTTTGTCCCGAGGGCCCTAGAAGTTCGGTGCGATAAACTATATCGACATCCTCTACCGTCACCCGTTCCCGCTCCTGCATAATCACAAAATCCCGCAGTCGCGCGTAGAAAGATTGCACATGGTGAGGAATGCCGACACCGAGTGCTTCATATACCGCGTTCGCAACACCGTCTTCGATGGGCAACTTGTAACTCTTAGAGAGATGTTCAAAACATTTTATGCTGGTATCGCGGCTCCACGGACCCAGGCGGAAGGGGTACAGGTGGTTGATGCGATCGGGCAGGCCGAGTCTGCGCATGAGAGGTTCCAGGCCGATGCTGCCCGATAACATGAGGACAGGAGAATCTTCTCCAAGTGCTTGAAGCACGCCGCGCAGCCAACTCATGAACTCGTCCACCCGACGGGCATCGCCGTCATTGTGGAGCATCCGTATCAGGAAAATCGGCAATTCGTCGATGACGAGGAGAACCGGCTTGTCATATTCGGCGCAACTACGAAGTAGTTGCGCCCCGTGACGTTTCCAGCTGCCTGCATCCAGCCCGGCGCGTATCTTCACACCAAACTCTAACGTGTTTATCTCCTCTATGTTGTCGGTGAACCAGCGCCCCATAGCAGAGGCAAAACGTGATGAGATAGAACGAACCGGGTGGGCGGCCTGTGCGATTTGGGTGATAACGTCCTCCGGGCAGGTAGCACCCTCGACGTCTGCGAAGAGGAAAACCCAGCCTTTGGTTTCGAGCCGCTTCCCGAGTTCCCGGGCAATGCTGGTTTTTCCCATGCGCCGCTGTCCGGTCAACAAAACGTGATTGCGGTCGTGGACTTGTGCTTCCAGTATCTGTAATTCGGGTTTACGATTAAAAAAATCGCCGCCGCTCACCCAACGGCCAGTAGATGATTTCATTTTTCCCCTCTAATAATTCTTTGTCCCGAATTCAACAAATCTGTTGAATTAAATCATGCAACATATTTGTTGTCAACTGTTTTGTTGTCAACGAAATTATTTTTAAAGTTTCCTTCATACTTGCTTGTATTCGTTGTCTTTCTCGTGACTTTTTGATGAGCTAACCCGCAGGGCGCAAATCGCGATCTGTCCCGACGATAGCGCCCGCCCTCACGAACGGCATATCGTGAGCAGGTGCACGGCTTCGGCGCCCGCTTTTTTGAGTTCCCGCGCGCAGGCCGAGGCGGTCGAACCGGTCGTGACGACGTCGTCTACGAGGATGCACGTGGCTGATTCGAGAGTCTGGCGCATTCCCCTGGAGCGAACCCGGAAGACGCCGCGCATGTTCCGGCGCCGCTCCCGCGCGGAAAGTCCCGTCTGCGAGCGGGTCGCCTTCGCGCGCTCGAGGAGGTCCGCATGGGGGAGTCCCAGATGCGCCGCTGTCCGAAGAGCGAGCAGCATCGCCTGATCGAAGCCTCTCGTCCTCCAGCGGGCGGGGTCGATGGGCACATGAGTCACCATCACGTTTCCGGCGTCTTCAGCAATTTCGAATTCCTCCGCCGCAAGCCTGGCGAGAAGGGGCGCGAACTCGCCGGCGAGCTTCGTGAAGCCCTGGAACTTGAAGAGCTGGACGGATTCCCGAAGCGAGCCCTCATACGCGCCGATGGCGCGGGCCATGTCGTAGTGATGCCCGTTTTCCAGGCAATCCGCGCAGACGTGGGCCGGGGAGTGGGCGAGGGTGGTCAGGGAGTGAAAAGGGTTGCCGCACCTGGGGCACCAAGGGGGGGCGAAGCGCTCGAAGGCGTCCGTGCAGGGGACGCAAATTGCATGGGAGTCGCCGATCTCCATGGAAGCCGAACACAAAAGGCATTTCGGGGGGATGAGGAGATCAGTCGCTGCGCCGATGAGTCTGCGGAGATAACCCATGATCCGTGCTGGACACTCGCTTCGGGTCCTGGGTAATCAGGAATGCGGCCCCCTCGTACGGGCCGGCTGCGGCGTGAAGGTTTAAGACTTTCTTCTGAGTTGCACCCTTTTGCTGCCTGCGCCCTCGCTTTCCGCCTCGCCCC
>JAPPHK010000069.1 GCA_028820795.1 Nitrospinota bacterium
TCATCGAACTCATCAAAGGCGCTTTCTAGCGCACCATGCGCTTGAGAATCGCGCTTCCTCTCTCGCAAGGTCCGCAAGCTCCTTCTGAAATTCGACGTATCATATGCAAACGAACGAATCGCCATGTCATGGATTCGGAGCAAACAAAATCCGGCGGGCGAAAACCCCGAACCGGCTACACAGCTTCGGGCGAAAAGTGATAGCCTCCACCAAATCGCGACCATCAGAGGATGCCCATTGGCTCGTCTCATATCCAAAGCACTGCAAACTCCCGACGGCCCGCTCGCCTATACCGAGGCGGGAGACGGCGACAAAGAACCCCTCCTCCTCGTGCACGGCGGCTTCGGGGCGGCGAACCACTGGGCAAAAAATCAAGCCTTCTTCGCCGCGCACTACCTGACATTGGCAATCGATCTCCCCGCCTTCGGACAAAGCTACGCGCCGCCGAAACCGCACACGGCCTCCTCCGTCACGCAAGGCATTGGGCGGCTGCTCGACGGGCTGGGAATCGAGAAGTGTCTGTGCGTTGCCTTTTCCTTCGGAGCGACGATGAGTGTGACGTATTGCCAGGAAAACGCCTCGCGATTCCAAAAACTCGTTCTGCTGGGACCGGGGGGTTTGGGGATCACGGGCGAAATCAAGCTCGGCGATGAGCTCCGCGCCACCAGGGAAATGAGCCCCCAAGAGAAGCACGCGGTGTTCGTTCACAACCAAAAGGCGCTGATGTTCAAGAATCCAGAGTGCGCCGATGAGGCGTACCTCACCCAGGCCTGGACGAACCTCAAAAACTCGAGGATGAATATCTACGCCATGAACCGCGAGCCCCATCTGCCCACTCTGCTTCCGGCGTGTTCCATGCCGTTGCTCATATTGTGGGGAGACGCCGACGTCATCGCCTACCCCACGCTCGAAGAACGCCGGAGCGCTTGCCAAAAAGCCGCCCCCCATGCAGAACTGGAAATCATTCAGGGCGCCGGGCACATGGCCCAGTGGGAGCAACCCGATATTTTCAACGAGCGCGTATTGAAATTCTTGAGATCTTAAAGGTTCATCATCCCTGAGGAGAACGATTCATGGGCAAGACGAGTTTTGATTTTTCCGGACAGGTCGCCGTCATCACGGGCGCGTCGCGCGGCATCGGCAAAGGATCGGCGGAGCGGTTCGCCGAGGCGGGCGCCAAAGTGTATCTCGTCGACATCGACGTCGAACCCGGAGAAGCGGCCGCGGCCGCCATCCGCGAGGGTGGAGGCGACGCCACTTTCATCGACTGCGACCTCACGGATTCGGTGGCCGTGAAACAGATGATTGAGCGCATCGCAAGCGAAGCGGGAGCCATCGATATTTTCGTTAACAGCGCAGGTGGCTTTCACCAGCAGCTTTCCATGGGCGATACGTCCGAAGACGAGTGGGACGCCGTGGTGGACAGAAACCTGAAGAGCGTGTTCCTGACTTCGAAGTACCTCACGCCCGTTTTCGAGAAGCAAAAGGGCGGATGCGTGATCAACCTCGGCTCCATGTCGGGAATCACGACGCTCCAGCCGTCTTCCCCGCCCTATGCGGCGGCCAAGGCGGGCGTTCACGCCCTGACCCGCGTACTCGCCTACGATTTGGGGAAATACAACGTGCGCGTGAACGCTATTGCGCCTGGAACTACGGCGACGGAGCGCGTCATCGCGGTGCGCTCGGAAGAACAGCGCGAGATGATTGGCAAGGGCACGCTTTTGGGACGCATCGCCGACGTGGAGGACATGGTCGGCTGGGTGCTCATGCTGGCGTCTCCCGAATCCGCCTACCTTACAGGCCAGACCATCGCCGTGAACGCGGGACGCTACATGTCGTAGATGCGACGATAATTGCACACATTTAGAGCTATTTGAGGAGTTTTAATGAGCGAATACCTGGAATTCGACCCCAACGAGATAGAGAGGCGCAAGATTTACCGCCTGCTCACGGGCTCTATCGTCCCCCGCCCCATCGGCTGGGCATCGTCCATCAGCAAGGAGGGGATCCACAATATCGCGCCCTTCAGCTTCTTCACCTGCGTCTGCGTAGCGCCGCCGATGATATCGCTCACAGTGGCGAAGAACCCCGACGGAACCAAAAAACATACCCTCATCAACGCGCAAGAAACCGGGGAATTCTGCTTCAACGTCGTTACCCACCGCCATTGGGAACAAATGGTCGACACGGCGAACGGCATTCCGGCGGAGGAGAGCGAATTCGACGCCACCGGCCTCGAACCGATACCCGCCAAGATTGTGAAGGCCCCCCGCATAAAGGACGCGCCCATTCATTTCGAGTGTAAAACTCACAACGTATTCGAGCTGGGGCCGAACAAGCACCCGCTCCTGATTGGAGAAGTCGTCTATTTCCACGTCAACCCGGACGTCATGACGGGTGCCTATATCGACATGAAAAAGCTCGAACCCATCGGCCGTCTGAACGGCTTCTGGCAATGCACGCTCGGGGAGTTTCTGGAGAGAAGTTTCGAGGACGGACAGCCGAGGTAGAGCCGAAAGCAGTTTAAATGATCCAATAATCTACTTTATATATAGCATATAACTATCTGTTAACTTGTTCCTTATTCAACATCAAATCCGGCATCCTCAACGGCGGCGCGCAAGGCGTCCAGATTCGTCACTCCTTCATCGAATACGACCGTCGCCCTGCCTCCTTCCAGATCGACGGCAGCCTCGGTCACGCCTTCCACGTCGCTTAAAACCTCTTGAACCGCGGATTGGCACATCTCGCAACTCATCCCGCCTACGACGATCTCCATTTTCGCCATTGCAAGTATCTCCAAAAATCGAGTCGTTAAGCACGTAAGTTCGCAACCCGTGTCTAACCCACGCTCCTTGAACGGACGGGCTTCCAGTATCTGAGCAGCAAGGTATTCGACACGACGGATACGGAACTGAACGCCATGGCCGCCCCTGCAACGATGGGACTCAAAAAACCGAATGCCGCCAAAGGAATACCGAGAATGTTGTAGAAAAACGCCCAGAAAAGATTCTGGCGAATTTTCCGCATTACGGTTTTTGAGAGATGCACGCCCGATACGACGCCCGTCAGATCGCCCTGTATCAGCGTGACGTCTGATGCTTCCATGGCGATGTCCGTGCCCGTACCGATGGCGAATCCCACGTCCGCAGCGGCCAGTGCGGGAGCGTCGTTGATACCATCGCCCACCATGCCGACCTTTTTGCCCTCTCTCATGAGTCGCTGCACCATGGCCGCCTTTTCATCCGGCATTACGTCCGCCATCACATGAGAAATGCCCGCTTCCGCCGCTATGGCTTGCGCGGCGCGCTCGTTGTCGCCCGTCATCATGTACACATCGATTCCCATGTTCTGGAGCGATTCGACCGCCTCCACCGAACCTTCTCTCAGAGTATCGGCGACTCCGACGGCGCCCAGCAGGCTATCTCCATCCGCGATGAAGATTACGGTTTTCCCCTGCGATTCGAGACGACGAACTTCATCAACTGAGTCGGCTGCGTCCACGCCGCACTCCGCCATGAACTTCTCGTTCCCAACATATATCTTCCGCCCACCCACATTCGCTTCCAGGCCATGCCCGGGGAAGGCGCGGAAATCGCGCATTTCGAGCAATTCCGCGCCGCGAGCGTCCGCTTCCTCCACTATGGCCTTTCCCAGAGGATGCTCGGAACCCCGCTCCGCACTCGCCGCGAGCCGGAGCAACTCCTCTTGCGAGAGTCCAGCCAGCGGCAACAGATCGGTCACCACGGGCGCCCCTTTCGTCAGCGTGCCCGTTTTGTCCAGGATGACGGCGTCGAGCCTGTGCGCCGTTTCCAGGGACTCGCCACCCTTGATGAAAACCCCGGCTTCGGCTCCTTTCCCCGTGCCCACCATGATTGCCGTAGGCGTCGCTAATCCTAAGGCGCACGGGCAGGCGATAACCAGAACGGCGACGGCGTTAATGAGCGCGGGCGTGAACGGCCCCATAAAGTCCCAGAAAATGTATGTGACGAGAGCGATTCCCAGCACGATGGGCACGAAAATGCCCGACACCCTGTCCGCGGTGCGCTGGATCGGCGCCTTGGAACCCTGCGCCTGCTCCACCATGCGGATTATCTGCGCAAGCACCGTATCCTTCCCTACCTTCGTCGCCCGGAACTTCACCGCTCCGTCGATGTTAAGCGTAGCCCCGGTGACGACATCCCCCTCCCTTCTTACGACGGGAACGCTCTCGCCCGTCAGCATGGATTCATCCACGGAAGTCGCTCCCTCGAGGATAACCCCGTCCACGGGATATTTCTCGCCGGGCCGCACCATGACTACGTCGTCTACACAGACCTCATCCACGGGAACTTCCCGTTCTTCCCCGTCGCGGAGCACCCGCGCCGTCATGACCTGCAGGCCCATGAGTTTCTTGATTGCTTCTGAAGTTCTTCCCATCGCCCGCTCTTCAAGCACTTTTCCGAGTACAATGAGCGTGATCAGAACTGCGGACGCCTCGAAATACACGTGATGCCCGCTCAAACCCCACAAGGTAACCACACTACTGTGCAGCCACGCCGCACTCGTGCCCAGGGCGACGAGAACGTCCATGTTCGCACCGCCGCCCATAAGCGAATGATACGCTCCCCTGTAAAACCGCCAGCCCACGATGAACTGCACGGGCGTTGCGAGTGCGAACTGCCACCATCTGGGCAACTCCCATCCCCCGGCGCCCGGAAGCATACCCGCCATTTGAATGAGCAGCGGTGCGGATAGAACCGCAGACAGCAAGAGCAGACGTACGCTTTTCCTGAATTCACGCTCTCGTTTTAGTTTTTCCGAGTCATGTTCTTTATGCATCACGGGACGGGCCGCATATCCCGCCCTGGCTACATATTCAATAATCTCATCGGCGCGCGCGATGGCCGGCTGAAACTCGATACGGCCACGGCCAGTCGAAATATCCACACCAGCGGACTCGACGCCGTCCAGTCCGCTCAATTTCTCTTCCAGGCCTGCGGCGTCCGCCGCGACTTCCATCCCTTCTATCGTGAACTCGACGTGAGAATGCGGAACACGGAACCCCGTTTTTTCCACCCTTCTGGTGATGTCGGCGGGCGTCACCTGGGCGGGAACGAACTCGACCTGAGCGCGCGCCAGCGTCAGATTCACGTTCGCGCGCAAAACACCGTCGAGCGCCCCGAGTCGTTTCTCCAGCCTTGCCGAACACGCCGCGCACGACATGCCTTCGACCGGAATTTCCAGCGTTTCGGGAATCGAATTTATGGACATGTCACACCCCTAGCCCAGGGCCTGAAGTTTTACGTTCACGCTCATCCGGTTCCCGTCGCGCATCAGGTGCACCTCCACGACGTCGCCCACCTTGTGCGCATCAAGGGCGTCCAACAAGTCATCGAGCGAGGACACGGATTTCTCCCCCACCCTTACGATCACGTCGCCCAGAACAAGATGACCCTCCCGGTTCCTCACCGTGCCGCGCAGCCCCGCCCCTTCAGCCGCGCTGCCTTTTTGCACGCGGATAATCAGCACGCCCCGTACGCCGAAGCGCTCCGCCGTTCCCCTGTCGGCCACGTGGATGCCGAGCCCGGGTCTGATGACGCGGCCATGGCGAATCAACTGAGGAGCTACTCTGTTCACCGTATCCACGGGAACCGCGAAACCGATGCCTGCGTTGGAGCCGGAGGGGCTGAAAATGGCGGTGTTGACACCTATCAGCCGCCCGGCGCTGTCCAGCAAAGGCCCCCCGGAATTACCGGGATTGATCGCGGCATCGGTCTGGATGACACCGCTGATCTTGCGGCCCGACACGCTGTTGATCTCGCGTC
>JAPPHK010000322.1 GCA_028820795.1 Nitrospinota bacterium
GGAACAGGCGGGTTTCCATCCTCAAAAACTTCCCCGCTCCACCTCCGCCGAGCGCGCAAGACCCTCCTGTCGACGGGATGGCAGAGTGGCACAGCCAAGGCGGCGAATCAAGACCGCTGTCTTTTTCAAGCGTCGCCGCCAGAATGACGGGCGAGAATATCTCGCACATCAGCGGGATTCCTTGACACGTCGCAGGACCATCTCCCGAATCCTCCGTGCGAATTGACGGCCCGCACCCATTCATCGAGAAAACGGCGCTTGGTTTTATCCTGCTCGGTCTCCTTCCCCTTGACTTCCAGCACCAGCATATCGCCCGTTACGAGCCTGATGAGGAAATCGGGCCGGTACTTCCGCACCACGCCTCGGTAGATGTAGAACACCTCGAAGCCGAGGTGATCATTCTTCGCCCAGCCAGCTGCTTCTGGCGCGTGGTCGAGATGATAGGCTTCCGTCGCCTCCCACGTGCTGTCGCAGACGCAGAAGTTGATGTGGCTGCGCCTCGCTTCCGCACAAGGCTTGCCCGTATACCACGTCCTCATATCACCCGTTGATCGGATGGGGCGGTTCTGGTCGAACACCGGCTCCAGCCGATCGGCGTTCTCGAATCGAATCGCTTGCCATATGTACTGAACTACCTTGGTCATGTTCAGCGTGATGAGGAGGCGGCGTTTGAGATCGTCTCGCTCGAAAAGACCGGGCTTGATGTGGATTCCATCCGAGCGAATGAATTGCTCTACCAGCTTCACTAATTGAGCCAGCAAAAACTCCCTGCTTCCCTTCCAGTCCTCCTCCATCTGATCATAAACGTCTCGCGCCGTTTGGAAGATGATGCGTTGCGTGCGTTGCTCTCGCGCCAAATTCTCCAGGTCAATCTCCGAAATTTTCGTCATGTCCGGATTGCCTTCGACAATCGGAGCCAGCTTCGCGATGCTTGCCGTCTGGAAAGCATCCAGTTCCAGTGGGGGCTGCAACGCCTCCCAATCCAGTTCCAGGCGCGGGCTGTAACTATGATGGATGCGAACGACGTTCGGCCACGAAATCTCGAATTCGGCCTTCTCTCCAACCGGGTGGATCGCGGTCTTGTGCTTCTCAGGCGGCGGGACTGCTCCTTCTGCGGATTCGTGCGGCAAAAATGTGAAAGGCACCCCGAAGATGTTGACGTATTCCGGCTCGAACAAGCCGGTCTCCGGGTTCACCTCATAGGATGTCCGCCGCAGGCCGCGGCCGACCACCTGCTCGCAGAGAAGCTGGCTGCTGAACGCGCGCAGCCCCATGATGTGCGTCACCGTCTTCGCGTCCCACCCCTCGGAAAGCATGCCGACGGAGATGATGTTCTGTATCTTCTCACCCGGCTTCCCCGGTTGCCCCACGGTGTCGACCTGCATGCGCAACAGTTCGGCTTGCTGCTTTTTGGTCAGCTTACGCGGGGAGTCATCGTTTTCGCGACCATCTTCGCCCTTACTTATGTCAACTTCCGCAATCGGTTCGGCAGCCGCCTCGGCCTCACCGAGCACCTTCGAGTCGATATGGAGGGTCCGCTCCCGCTAGCAAAGCTCCTCGACGCGAATTTTACGATGATCGAAAGAATGTTTTACGCGCGCCGCCGTCTCCGTGCGGTTGGCGACGGTGATCATGACCGGCGGGGTTTTGGACGAAGCGGCTTCCCAATTCCTGGCGGTTTCGCGCCAGTCGTATCCAAGCAGGTAATAGCCGTTTATCACCAAATCCGGCAGCGCCTGTTCCGCCTGGGCCGGGCGGTTCAGGTCGTCTTTCACCTCGTCGTCGTTGTAGATGTGATATAGGCGGGATTTATATGATTTAGCGTTCGGAAGCGCATCGTCTCGCACCACTACGCGGGGAGTCTTCACCAGCCCTGATTCGATGGCGTCGTTCAGCCCGAAATCGCTCACGATCCAGCCGAACAACGCTTCCTCGGAACTCTGCTTGCCCGAAGGCGCGAAAGGCGTGGCCGAGAAATCATAACAGGCGAGGATGCCCCGCGCCTTGTTGATCCTGTCGAGGCCGCCTATCCACTTGGTCGCCTCCTCGATGTCCGCCTTGGCGACGCCCCTGATCTTCGATTCTGCGGGAACGCGCCAGGCGTGGTGCGCCTCGTCGTTGATGACCAGCATATTCCGCGCTCGCGCCATGTCCCCCAAAACTTCCCGGACGTAGGCCTCGTCGCTCTTCGCGCCGCGCTTGTCCACGCCGCGTTTTCTGGCAATCCTTTCTTCGGTTTCCCAGTTGAGCGTGTGCCAGTTGTGGATGAGCACCCTTCCCTGCCGCAGCTTGTCGAACAGGTCTGAAGGGACGATGCGGAATTCATCGTAGTAATTTTCTTGATTAGACGGTTCCAGGACGGCCAGACGGCTTTTTACGGTCAGGCCGGGCGCTATTACCAGGACATTTTTTGCGTAACGCGAATCCTGGGAATATGTAACCTTGTTCAGGACCTGCCAGGCGATGACCATCGCCATGACGATTGTCTTGCCCGAGCCGGTCGCCATTTTCGCGCACAATCGCCTGAACGCTCCGCCGTCTGTGGGAATCTCCACGCCGACCTTATCGGCATCGGACGCTTCGGCGAGCCAGATCAGCGTTTCGGCGGCCTCCAGTTGGCAAAAGAAAAACCGCCGGGATTCAAATTCCTCCGGGTCTCTCCAGTGCTCCAGCAGCCGTTTCGTGATTCCCGTGACGCCCGGATATCCGGCTTCCCGCCACGCTTTTACGCGCGGGCGAATCTGGTTGACGAGGGGGATTTCCCTGAACTCGCCGGGATCGTCGAAACTCTTCGAGCTTTCCGACGCGATCAGGTAGCCGGCCGCGCGCCTGCCATCCGCCAGATCGAACGAGCGCGTGGACTGGTCGTAATTCCAGTGGCGTACAGGTTCCTCATACGGGGAATTGATGATCAGACGATCTATTGTCGTGCGAGCCACTACTTAAGTTCCAGGATTTTCAGGCTCTCGATTCCCCGGTCGTCCACAATTTTGACCGCTGCTCGCCCATGTTCACCCGACTCAAACGGCAGGGAAACGGTTCCTCGATAGGCCTCAATCAAATCCTCATCAATTTCGGCTCTCAAGTTCCTGGCGAGCCTCGACCAACCCTCTCTCGCACCGGCCATGGGGAAGAAAACCTGGCGGGGAAACAGGCTGCGGCCATCGTAGTCAGGGTCAAGCATCCACATGGCGATCTTGTCCTGCCCACCCGATTCCACGTCGCCACTCCTGGTGTTGTAATAGTCGAAACCCTGTACCGAAACGCGGAATTTACCCTCATCCTCTCCGCTCTCGATGCACTCGATTTCCACGTCCGGCTGGCCGATGAGCCAGAAGCTCTCGTTGCTCGCGCGCTTTTTCTTCAAATCCTCAGTTAGGAGGTCGGCGTTCATCTGTGCCTTAAGCAGCGTGACGCCGGGCCAGTTTGTCTCGTCGATATCTTTTGACGCCTCGGGGTCGAACTGGAAAGCCGCGAAGACGATAATTTTCGGCTGCGGCGCAAGGGATTGCGCCTCCTCTATGGCGCGCGCCACCTGCCGCTGCTCCATCGGCGCGTGCTCCGGCCCGAAGGAGACGGCGATTCTTTCGGGAGGGGCGGAATCATCGGGCTTGGTCTCGCCCTCGGCGTGTAGCCAGCGGGCGGCAGGCAACAGTTCCAGCCGCGTGAAGGAGATTCGCTGCCCCGCTTTGCCGCGAATGCCCGTGTTGACAAGCTCATCGCGCCAATCGGCTTCGCGCAGGGTTTCTCCTGCCCTGGCAATCGACTCATCCGCCTCGGGCTGAGACGCATCCTCGATATCTTCTATGGATTTTACATACGGCGCGGGAACCGCCTCAATCGTAAAGGGGCCGGTGACGCGGGCTTTTCTCGTGTCGCGCAATGGCTGGTCATAAAGCGTTTCCTGCGGGGCGTGGCGAGCGATAGCGGCGTCTATCTCCTCACGACTCATGCCTTCCTGTATATCGGGGTTGTTGGCAATGGACTTGAGCGTGATGTGCGGTACTGTCTTGTAGTTGAAACCGCTACCGACTCCTTCTTCCAGGCGGGCCAGTTCGTAGTAATCGAAATTCGCCGTCATAAGGCGTTGCTTGGTCAGAGTGGTTGCTACGCGTGAAGTATCGCATGTGATCCAGCGGCGACCCCACTTCTCTGCGACATAAGCGGTAGTGCCAGAACCACAAGTGGGATCAAAGACGAGATCACCGGGGTCGGTAGTCATTAATATGCAGCGTTGGACAACTTCAATGTTTGTCTGAACGACGTAAAGTTTTCCCGAGGCGCGGCTAAGTCCTCCCCAAAGATTATTGTGCGCGATGTATTCAAAATCACTGGAGTATCTTTTGAAATACAGGCGCTTCTCAAGCGGAATTATGCGTCCTATATCATACATATTCGGAATTACTTTCGGGGCAACCTTCCATCCTCCACCTCCAGACTCATACATTCTCCCTTTGATTTCCACAGGGTCATTAGGACCTGGCTTAGCAGAGAATAAAGGATTGTAATTAAACACCTTTGCCCCTTCTGGAAGAGGGAGTGTCCCTGAAGATTCTTCTTTGGTTAATTTGCGCACTGAGCCATCAGAAAGTTCAATATCATTAAACCCACTAACTATGGACAAGTCTCTTTTGTGAAAAATACGTCTAAATTTGCTTTTTGCACTTTCTCTAGAGTTAGCGTACCAAACAAGAAATTCATTAATTGGTGGTAAGAAATCTCCAGATTGACTTCCTTTTTTTTGAAAAGAAATCAAGCCTACGAAATTCTCTTCCCCAAAAATCTCATCCATCATGAGCCTCACCCGGTGGACATTCTCATCACTAATTTGCACGAAACATGAGCCACTCTCCGTAAGCAGTTCTTTCGACAACAGGAGACGATCACGCAAATATGTCAGATAAGAATGGATGCCGAGTTCCCAAGTGTCGCGGAAAGCACGAATGGTCTCAGGCTCTTGAGTAAGGTGTTCATCCCTATCAGCCCTCACTTCTCGACGATTCACGAAGGGTTGAAAGTTCGATCCGTAGCGGATGCCGTAAGGCGGGTCGATATAGATCATCTGCACCTGCCCGCCGAGGCCTTCTTTCTCCAACAAGCTGTTCATGACCAGCAGGCTGTCACCCGCTATCAGCCGGTTGGTCCAGTTGTGGCGGTGCTTGTAGAACTCGATAGCGTCTCTGAGAGGCGGATTCTCCTCCGGCGACTGGAAAAGGGACATCTGAGGCTGCGCCTCATCGCGCTTTCGTGTGGCCTCGATGATGGTGCGCGGGTCAATGCGCTCATGCACGTGGAGCGAGACGGTCGGCACCTCGAAAGATGTGTGCTCCGCCTTACCCGCCCATGAGAGATGAGGGTCGATGTGCGGGTCGTGCGCGTAGGTTTTTGCGCCGGAATCCGGGTCCGTATCGGGTGTAACCAGGCCAACGGGGGGGTTGTTTACGCGCTCCTTATCCTCGTGCGCATAGCTTTCCACCTGCCGCCGCCGCGCCCTCGTGTTGCGCCGCGCCATGCTTTTCCTCGTGTTTTCGAATCGAACTGCCTTTTACCGGGTCTAGTGCTTCCAAACAGTTTTTATTTTTACCCCCCATACGCCTCGACGATCACCGAAAGCCCCATGCCGCCGCCGATGCACGCACCCGCGAGGCCGTATTTCCCGCCCCGGCGCCTGAGCTCGTGCAGTATGGTGAGAGTGAGCCGCGCGCCGCTCGCGCCCACGGGGTGGCCGATGGCGATGGCGCCGCCGTTCACGTTCG
>JAPPHK010000239.1 GCA_028820795.1 Nitrospinota bacterium
GAGCGCCGGATTCCTAATCCGTAGGCCGCAGGTTCGAATCCTGCCGGGGGTACCATTCTGAAAGGCTGCCCGTTTTCCGTGTCATAAACTGTGTTGATGTCGCTGCAGGACGGACTTGTTGAGAAACCCCTTCCTGCCTCATCCTGAGTAGCGGCAAAGCCGCGTATCGAAGGTCAAACGCGATTGATGAATGAGCGTTTGCGAATTGTTTTTCCCTCACCCGCAATCGCTCCCGATGCGCCCCGTATGACCCTCCCTCCTCGGTCGGGTAAAACCTTCGATACAAACGCTCCTTTCTCAGTCGCGTTTTACCTCCGGCGGCTACTCAGGGTGAGGAAAGAGGCGTTGGCGGTTTGCGGGGTCGAACCCGATTGAGGAGGCGTTGTTGTAAAACCTCCCCATCGAGAGTGTTCACCGTCATTCCGGCACATGCCGGAACCCAGGGACTTTGCCTTGGGTTTTTTATTTCTTTTGTATTCTCGCCAATGAGTGGGAGGCATGAAAAACCGGAGCGTCGCCAATCTCCTCGGCTCTGGATTCCGGCTTTCGCCGGAATGACGAGCAAAACCACATCGCTTCTTGTAGGGACAGGTCGCGACCTGTGGGACAGCCCCGAGGAGGGGCTGTCACTACGGACCCTCCTCCCCGGTTGGTTCTGTTCGTTAAATCACGGAGTCAGGACTTTTTCAACACCCCCCTCATGGGGGAGTGATTTTCTTCTCTCCTCGGTTTGTAGCAACTTGAAGGTGGAGAATCCCAGCCCGAAACCCGAACCCTCAAGTCCACCAGTCCACTGCATAAGAACCTGCGAAGAGGAGGCCGCCCAGGCCCAGGAGGCCGACGGCGGGTTTCGCAGCGCCGATGGAGAGCGCCCCCAGGCCGCCGCAGAGCATCAGGGCGCCCGTGCCCCACATGACTTTTACGACGATCGCCTTGGCGTCGATGACGTTTACGGGTTTATCGCCGCCATCATCAACCGCGGGTTTCGCCTCGTTGGCTTCCCCACTGGCCGAGCAGGCGCCACTGCCGGATTTTTCGTCTCTGCGTTCAGGGCACGGGGTCTCGGGCACGGCATCGCTCCTTTCTGACCGGCGATGAGTGGAAAACAGTTCCGTCTCGAAAGCGGAATTTTCTCACAACGCGGAGGAAGGCGAAACGCGCCTGGAATTTTTTGCAATGCGCTTGGGTGAGGAGAGGGCGACAGGCAAGCCCATCACCTGCTTGGACAAATACATGAAGAACTGAGTTATAATGCGTCAATTATCGCGCCGTGAACCCGAGGCGTTCCCGGACATCCACCGCGAAGACGGACACCGAAGCCCATGAAATCCCAGACGCGAATTTTCTCCTGCCTTGTGGATGACTTTCTGAAAACCAATGCGCTCATCGTTCCGGCTTCGGAGAATCTCAGGCTGGTCATCTCCCGGATGGCGGAGAAGAATGCAAACTGCGTCCTCGCGACGGACGAGGAAGGCAAGCTCACCGGCATCTTCACGGAAAAAGACGTGACGCGCCGCGTCGCCCTGCGGTGCGACGGCACGGAGACGATAGCGCAGGTGATGACGTCCCGCGTCTACTCCGCGGAGCAGGGGGACTACCTCTATCACACCATCGCGAGGATGCGCCGCCTCGGCCACCGCCACATGCCCGTGGTGGACGAGTCGAACCGCCCCCTCGGCCTGCTGGATCTGCAGGACGCTATGGTCGTGGCGGCCGCGAATGTGGTGGAGCACATCGACGCGCTCACACAGGTCCCCGAACTCTACGGCCTGCAGGAGGTGAAAGCCGTCCAGGCGGTCGTGGCGCAGGAACTGCTCGAAGACACCCTCCCCGCGCCCGAAATTCAGGCGCTGCTCACGCACGTGAACAACGACATCTACCGGCAGGTAGTCGAAAGAGTAGTCTCGACCATCGAAAAGGCTGGCGGAGGCGCGCCGCCCGTACGGTACGCCGTGATCGTCATGGGTTCGAGCGGCCGGGGCGAGAACTTCATCAACCCCGATCAGGACAACGGCATCATCCTCGAAGACTATCCCGTGGAGCGGCACAACGAAGTCAACGACTACTTCATCCAGTTCTCCGAACTGCTGACCTGGAACCTCGAGGCCATCGGCTTCCCCCTGTGCGACGGCAACGTGATGGCCACGAACCCGCTTTGGCGCAAATCGATCTCCGAGTGGAAGCTCCAGACCCTGCGCTGGTTCCAGAAGCGGAGCACGTTCCAGGTTCAGTTGAGCGACGTCTTCTTCGACTTCGACACCGCCTGCGGGGATCTCGCCCTGGGGCGCGAGTTGCGCAATCACATCACGACGTTCGTCCAGAGAGAACCCGCCGTTCTCCAGGCGATGTTCCAGACCGAGAACGACAGGCACGTCGCTCTCGGCCTGTTCGGCATCCTGCGCACGGAAAAGGTGGAAGAGGGCCTGCCGCAGGCGATGAACATCAAGCACGGGGGCATCCTCCCCCTGGTCGGCGCCGTACGGCTGCTCGCCCTGAAAGAAGGGCTGGAGGCGACCTCCACATACGAGCGCATCCGGCTGCTGCACGAGGCGGAGGTCTTCAGCGACGATGAGGTGGACGACTACACCGCCGCCCTCGAGCATCTGACGTTCATCCTGCTTCGCCAGCAACTCAGGGACTTCCGGCGTATACGGAAGGCGACGCGCTACGTGAGGAAGTCGGCGATGTCACGCAGGGAGAAACAGGTCCTGAAAATGTCTCTCAAGGCGGTCCGCTCGCTCAAGGAGCGGGTGCGAACGGAGTTCACCGGCGAGATTCTTTGAGAAACACGATACGAGGTTGCTGAAAAACTCCCGAAAGGGGAGATGACGGCGCGCATTCGGGGCTGTTACGCGCATTGTCTTCATCGCCCCGAACGAGTCCGGCGACGCGCAAACGCCCCAATCTCCTCATCCTGAGCAGGCGCGCTTGCGCGCCGTATCGAAGGTTTGACCCGACCGGGGAGGGAGGGTCAAAAGGACGCATTTCACCGGAGGGCGCGAATTCCGCCCTTCGATACGCGGCTTCGCCGCTACTCAGGGTGAGGTTGATATGGCGGTTGCAGGGTTCCGTAGGGGCGGTTCGCGAACCGCCCCTGCAAACTGCGAGGTGGTGCGGTTTTGTTCACGGCAGTAAGCAATACCGAGCGAAGAGGGCTATTTCAACAGTCTCATGCGGACGTCTTGAAGCGATCGAATACCCGCCCGAAGCGCCAGGCGTAGAACTCCACGCTCTCGTACAGGCCTGCCCGGCTGTAGGGTTCCTCCGCCCAGAACGCTCGCGCCGCCACGATGTCGGGAAAGTCGAGCAAGAGCACGCTGCCGTTCCTGGTCCCGCCGTCATCGGTGACCAGGGGGCCGCGCGCCATCACCGAGTCGTTGTTCTCGGTCAGGTAGGCGACGTGCTCTTCGTGCAGGGTCTTTCGGATCGCGCCGCCGTCCGCCTTGTCATGGGCATGGACGTAGAACTGGAGGTTCCCCTCTTTTCGCGGGCAGTCGCGCCAGGAGTAGGGCACGGTGGCGCGCCAGCGATGGACGGAGGGCCGCTCCTGAATCCCCTCGATGATGAACGGCTCGTTCGCCACGTGCGCCTCCGCGGCGGCGCGGTCGGGCAGGTCCAGAATGCGGAAACTGCCAAGTTCGCGCTCGCCGTCGTCGGTCAGGAACGGGCCCGCGAAACGGGTGACGTCGTCGAAGCTCTTGAGATAATCGAGATGCGCCTTCCGGTGCACGTCCCTCAGGGAGGCCGCCTCGGGCCTGTCGTAAATCTTGATGACGAATTCCACGGATGGTTTCCTTCTGTTTGGAAGTGAAATGAACTTATAAGGGGTTGTTGAAAAATCCGGAGAGGGAAAATTTGTTTGTGTAGGGGTCGCATATATGCGACCCGGCCTTTTTCGCCGCCCGTCAAGGGCCGCATATATGCGGCCCCTACAAAAGCTGCCCCTTCCCGGTTATGCCAGACCCTCGTTCATAGGGCTTTTTGATAATCCCCATGGAGGAGAATTGATTGCCGTCCAAGCCACCCGGATTCTATGCGCGGACGCGCCATGGCGCAATGGGCTGTTTGGGTGGCGCGATTCCGCCGCCATCGCTAAGGTAGCGCATCCAGGCATGAGCAATGCAGGAATCATCGTTTTTCAGAGAAAGGAGAAATTCATGAATCGTCAGGCGGGAGACAACGTCCACGCCGTGAAGGCGGAAGAGGAGCGCTACGTCTATGACCTCGCCGAAATGGAGCAACTGCCCATCGGCGGGCACTACTCATCCGGGCGCGGCGGCATCGTGGAGGGCGAGCGCGTGCAGGTGGCGCTCGTGCGGAAAAAGCCGGGCACGGGTTCGAGGCTTCACACCCACCCGAACGAGCAGTTCAACTTCGTCATCAAGGGAGAGCTGCAAGTCAGGGTGGGAGACGTCGAGGGCCTGGCCGGCCCCGGCACCCTCATTCACATTCCGGCGAACGTCGAGCACTACACCTACGCTACGGGTAAGGAGGATGCGGAATACTACGCCGTCAAGGACACCTCGCACGCCATGTACGGCGAGCCCGTAGACGGAGAGAACTCGGGCCCTTTTCTCGAGGCGGGCCAGGAACCGGAATAAATTAGAATATCGATCCGTTATTTTTATGAAACGGGAGTGAATCGATGAGCCAAGCAGCGGAGAATGAAAAGAAATTTGCGAACATCCACCAGGAAACCCACGAGAAGGTCGTGAAGGCGACGCCTGGAAACTACCTGTTCAACATGCAGGAGATGGACCAGTTCATGATAGGGCCTCACTATTCGTCTTCCGTCGGCAGCGCCGTGCGGGGCGAGAAACTCCAGGTCGTATTGGTGAACAAGCCCAAAGGCACCGGGTCGAGGCTGCACACCCACGCGAACGAGCAGTTCAACTACGTGATCAAGGGCCAGCTGAAATACCGGGTGCGCGACGAGGAGGGAGTCGCCGAAGCGGGGGAGGTGATCCACATTCCGGCGGGTGCCGAGCACTATTGCGTCACCACGGGCGATGAGGATTGCCTGTATTTCGCATCGAAGGACACCACATACTTCGTGGCCGGCGATGCCGTGGACGGCACGAGAAGCGGAGCGTACTACGAGGAAGGCTGAAGAGCGGACCGTTACTTCGGGTTGTTGCAAAAGTCCTTGCGGGATTGTCGGGATTCCAGTGTAGGGACCGCATAAATGCGGCCCTCCCCGGCCGACATGCGGGTCGCATGTATGCGACCCCTACACCTGAATCTGCAATGATGGAACACGTCGAAGACATGGGGCCGCCCCTGTAACCCTCCCTTATGACTGGGACTTGATCCACATGCCGTCATTCCGGCGAAAGCCGGAATCCATTTGCAGGTGAGGTTGAATGAACGGCGGTATTTCATTCCCCGCCGATGCGCGAGAACCCTGACGAAAGACAAAAGGCGTAAAAATGGATTCCGGCTTTCGCCGGAATGACGAACAAAAACCGCCTCCGCGAATGAAGGATTTCCGTGCAGGGGCCTTTTCAAGGGAGTAACCCCCCAACCCCCCTTGTCAGGGGGGTTTTTCTTCCACCCCCTCGTCGGGGGTATCGCCTTTACCCCCCTGACAAGGGGGGACAGGGGGGTTGCCTTTCCAGTCGAGAGGGCATCCTTCGATACGCGGCTTCGCCGCTACGCAGGATGAGGCGGACAGGGGTTTCTCAACAGTCCCTTCGGGAAAAGGTCCTCACCCGTCGCAGCGGAACGCCTTCATGGGGAAGGTGTGCAGGGA
>JAPPHK010000211.1 GCA_028820795.1 Nitrospinota bacterium
CTTTTTTGAGCATCTCCTCGGCCAGGCTCAACGCCAGACTCGCCGCCTGATTCTGAAGCTCCGCGCGCGCTTTGGAAGCCTCGAGCTCAATGGTCGTTCTCGTTTGCTCGAGCAGGCGCTTCGCCTGATTCTCCTGTTCTTCCTCGAGTCTCTCCCGCATCGCTTCGCGTTCTTTCTCACCCTGCTCGCGAACGCGTACGAGTTCGGCCTCAAGATCAGCCACCTTGGAGCGCTGCTCGGCAAGCTGTTTTTCCGCTTCCTCGCGGGCCGCCCGCGATTCCTCCAGCGCCTTGCGGATCCCCTCTCTTCTGTCTCTTAGGAAATTCCTGATGGGGTGATACGCGACTTTGTAGAGTATACCCACGACGATGAGCGTGTTGACGAGCTTGAAAAGCTCCTCTGTAAAGCTGAACGCTTTTGCGTGCGCGCCAGCCTCCGCGGCCAGTGCCCATTCCGGGGAAAGCAGGGCCGCAGCCAGAGCCAGAAAACTCAATAGGCTGTTGTATTTTTTATCTGAAAACACGACTCTTTGAATCCTCTATGCAATACGGCGGCCCGCAAGCCTCGTGGCGATTTCACCTGCCAGCCGGCTGGCGCCGCTCTCGAGTTCGGAAGCCGCCTGTTTCGCCTGCGCCGCGATGGACTGGCGCGTTTCCTCTATCTCACGGGCCGTTCTCTCGCGAATTTCATCGAGGCGATTTCGTGTCGCCTCGGTCATCTCCTGCTGTAGTTCGATGAGGGCTTCGGTGTTCTCGCGCTGAATTTCCGCCAGTGCGTCCTCGTACTGGCTGATATAGCCCGCCGCCTCACTCCTGTCGCGCTCGGCGACTTCCAGATCGCCGGTGATCTGCGCGTCTCGCGATTCCATGTGGTTGAGCAAGGGTTTGATGAGGATTTTGTTGAGAACGATTAACAAGACCAGGAAGTTGGTCCACTGAATCAGGATGACGACCGGGTTGATAACGAGGGCGCCGCTTCCCACGTTGAAGCTCGCGAGCCATGCCCCGAATCCGCTCGTGGGGGCGCTCGCCGCCCAGGAAATAGACGGTACGGCCAGAAGCAAAAGAACCGGCGTCAAGCCGAATGCGAATCGTTTCAGACGAAAAAGGCGGACCATCGTTTCCTCTGCATCCTGCCCCCTGCCGGGCGCAAACTCACCCCCATGAGGTCAGGCGCTTCCACGAAAACCGTCGGGGAATGGCATATGAATCCGTATGGTTTTCAGGGGCAAGTCTTGATGCCCTGCCCCGAAAAACGCTTAAAACTACCCACAGCCATGGCCGAAGTCAAGCCCCGGAGGGATTTTTTCCAACATCCTATGTTCGGAGTCGCAGGTCCCGGCACCGGGCGCGCTTCACCTCCCCGCGAGGGGGGATTTGTGCTATTTTCCGGACATCTGAAATCCCGCGCATCGCCTGCCTCATTCATGGAGATAGCAATGAAATTCGTCACGTTCGAAATCCCCACCCCCCTCGGGAACGTCTCGCGCGTCGGCGCACTGGCGGAAGGCAAGGGCCGACAAATCGTCCTGGACCTCGCCCACGGCTACGCCGCACTCCTTCAGGAGGAAGGCGCTGAGCCGCGCTTTCGCGAATACGCCGATTTCCGGCTTCCCCAAGATATGTGCGAATTGATGGCGGGCGGGGAACCCTCCCTCCAAGCCGCCCGGACAGCGCAGGAATTCATTCTGGCGAACCCTGCCAGACGCGGACCCGATGGAGAACAACTTACCTTCTCCCTTCAAGAGGCTCGTTTGCGAGCGCCCGTGCCCCGGCCCGTCACATTTCGCGATTTTCTCATCCACGAGGGCCACAAGACCGCAGGAGCGCGGCGTCGTAACACCGCCATCGACCCAATCTGGTACGAGCTTCCCTCCTGCTACAAGGGAAACCGCCTGACCATCATCGGTCCGGATGATGAACTCAAATGGCCGCACTACACCGAAAAACTCGACTACGAACTCGAACTCGCCATGTTCATCGGAAAACGCGGCAAGGACATCACGCAAGAAGACGCCATGGAGCACGTTTTCGGCTTCAGCGTGCTGAATGATTTCAGCGCGCGTGACATCCAGATTGATGAGATGAAAAACTGGTTGGGGCCCCACAAGGGCAAGGATTTCGGTACTGCGATCGGCCCGTGTTTAGTCACGGCGGATGAGTTCGACCCTACAGACGCGGTGATGATCGCCCGCGTCAACGGCGAGGAATGGAGCCGGGGCAACGCGGGCGACGCTTATTACTCTTGGAACAAGATGATCGAGTATGCCTCCATGGAGGAAGAACTCGTGCCGGGCGAGATGTTCGGCTCGGGCACCGTGGCCACGGGGTGCGGGGCGGATCTTGACAAATGGATAAAGCCGGGCGATGTGCTCGAACTCGAAATCGAGGGAATCGGCATACTGAAAAACAAGATTGTGAGAGAGATTTAGAGGGTAAGCGGCCATTCGCACACTGTGAGCTCCTCGTTCCACATGAGGCCGTGCCGGGGGTGGCCAAGGCTGGTCGGAGGACCAAGGGCGTGTACGCGGACGCCTTCGAGTAGGCGAGAGACCTGGTTAATTCTCCTCTCATATTTCTCAGGGTAAACCCCGTTGGGGTTCCCCCAAGCGGCCATAACCAAATCCGCTCCATCGAGGCTCCTCTCTATCCAGGCATCGTTCTCTCTCCCCACCATCACCCGGTAGGAGTAGGTGTTCAGTTCTTGGGGATAAGGGGAGCGAAGCGCGAAGAGGTTCACGTACCTGACGCGGCAGAATTCGTTCCTGCGCGCCCAGGCCTCCACCTTCCCCACGGTGGGATCGCTCCTTTCCGCAGACGCCGTAGAGGGATTCTTCAAAACGACGGTGAGAATTCGGGTGATGTTCGCTGCAGTCCGTACCTCCAGAAAATAGCGATACCGTCCGTATCGCCGGGGCGCGCACGCCGTTACTTCCCTCACATTTTTCTGCGTCATCCTTTTCCTTCCCGATAAAAGAGCCATACAATGCTCACCCAGCCACACACAGAAAGGACGGCCATGCCATACGAAAACGTGCTCTATGAAGTCGAGGGGCCACTGGCCCTCATCACCATCAACCGCCCCGATCGTCATAATGCCATATCCCTGGCCACACTGGACGACTTGCACGCCGCTATCGCCGAGGCGGCTGCGGATGAGGCCGTTCGCGTCATCGCCATCACCGGGGCGGGCGATAAGGCTTTCGCCTCGGGCTCGGACTTAAAGGAAGTAGAGTACAGAAACCTCGCTGTCGCGCTCACCCCCCTGGTGCAGGGCGTGGCGGAGCGCCTGGAGAGAACGCCCAAGGCGACGATCGCGGCCATCAACGGCTACTGCATGGGCGGGGGCTTGGAGGTGGCGCTCGGCTGTGATCTCAGAGTCGCGACGCCAAAGTCCAAATTCGCCACGCCGGAGGGGAGAATCGGCATTATCCCGGGCGGGGGCGCCACGCAGCGCCTGCCCCGCCTCATCGGGCGGGCCTGGGCGATGGAAATGCTCCTGATGGGGGAAACCATCGACGCAAAACGCGCGCTCGAGATCGGCCTCATCACCAGGATGGTCGAGGCGGATGAACTCATGCCCACCATCAGGAAAATGGCCGACAAACAGGCGGCCTATGCTCCTTTAGTGCCCCAGTTCATGAAGGCCATGGTGCACTACGGTATGGAGGGCAGCATGACGGCGGGTCTTGCGCTCGAGAAATTCGCCCAGGGAGCGCTTTGCGAAACCGAGGACAAGGCGGAGGGCCTGCGCGCCTTTCTGGAAAAAAGAAAACCCGAATGGAAGGGCAAATAAGTTGAACCTCAAAGTCGCAGGTGTGCTGGAGACGTGTATTTACGCCGGGGATATCGAAGCGGCGGAGGCGTTCTACCGCTCCGTTTTGGGCCTCGACGCCTTTCAGAAAGCGCCGGGACGGCATGTTTTCTTTTACTGCGGGCCACAGGCGGTTTTCCTCGTGTTCAATCCCGAAGCGACTGCTCAGCCCGACATGAAGCTCGGCGTGCCGTCGCATGGCGCTGCGGGGCCGGGGCACGTGACGTTCTCCATACGAGAGGCCGAGATGGCCGCCTGGCGGGAGCGGCTGGGTGAAGAAGGCGTGGCGGTCGAGAAGGAAGTCGATTGGCCGGGCGGGGGGCGCTCCATCTATTTCAGGGACCCGGCGGGGAACAGCGTGGAAATCGCCTCGCCCCGCATCTGGCGGCTACCGGAGCCGTCCTGACTGAGTATCAAGTCGTTGTAAACACTGGCGTTTCGCGGTCACTCTCCCGGTTTTATTTTCGCTTGTCTAGCGAATCGTTCACTGGCTCCAAGGGAGGGGAACGGTTGTTCGAGAGAAGCGGGGCCGGCGTTTTTCGCGCATTTCACCCCCGCAAGTCCCCGCATTTGCGCGCGTCCCGCCCCCGCACCCCCCCCGCATTTCCGCGCATTTCCCCTCGATGATTTTCAGGAATTTATCGAAATACCCCGTGAATTTATCGATATTTATCGTATTTTCACTTATTCCGGTCCGGGACAGACAGCGCATATTCGAGAGGGGCGGGACGCGCGGGCGACTCCGGGTTGCGGAAGAATTTCCCGCCGGGCCGCCCGCCGGAGGATGCCGAACGGCGAGCCCGGGGGCGTCGTCCCCCGGCTTTTGGCGCCTCCGCGCGCCGCGCGCATTGTGCCGGAAAGTGAAGAACCGAAGATGCGCCAAATGCGGGGAAATGCGCGCCAGGCCCGGATCGGGGCGATCGGCCCCGGCCGGGGCGGGAGTCGAGCTTGCCCGAACAGGGGCTGTTGAAAAACCCCGGATTCCGTGATTTGGCGAACAGAACCAACCGGGGAGGAAGGTCCGTAGCGGACAAG
The DNA here is from genome assembly GCA_028820795.1 of Nitrospinota bacterium. Lineage (GTDB taxonomy): Bacteria > UBA8248 > UBA8248 > UBA8248 > UBA8248 > Bin107. Next base: position 4,849 of record JAPPHK010000211.1, read on the forward strand.
CCCTGCGCCTGTCCAGGGTCGCAACCTGTCCCTTGCTACGAGAAGCGATGCAGCTTTGTTCGTCATTCCGGCTTTCGCGGAATGAAGGCGGTGGTCAATAACGAGCGCCGAAGGCATTTTCAACAGCCCGCTTGCGGGCGGTAGGCCGGAGACCGCCCCGGGAACGCCTCGCGCCGATGCGCAGCCCGCGCATCCCCCTTGACCCGATGCCCGTTACCCGCTCCAAAAAAGCCTTGCTTCGCGTGCGACCCATATCGTAATCTAGGCGCATTAACGGCTTTTTACCTTCACGGCTTAGCCACGCCCGTTTTTTCGTACCGGGAAACGAAGCGTAGCATTTCGTCCATGCCTCGATGAGGCCGGTGATCGGCGCGAACGACTGTTCCAACAGTGCCTCCCGGCGCGGACGGCCCAAGATACGAGGTCAATCCCGACCGAAGAGGGTCTGTTGAAAAAGCCGGCCTTGGGATCGGGCGGTATGGAGGTTCACGCGGCGTGGGCGGGCGCGATGGTTTTGTAGGGGCGGTTCGCGAACCGCCCCTACGGGATGATAAGGACCAACAAGTCAGGACAGGCACGGAGGCCTGTGCCTACGATGAACAATTCGATTATCGGGATTCTCTCCCTCCTAGGGGGGCTTTTTCAACAGCCCCGAAGAGGGAGGGATTGCATGAGAGAAGAGCTTACACATCGGAGGACTCACGATGAAATTGCTGAGACGAATACTATTTACTGCGCTTGTTATGGCACTATTTGGCGTCTTTTCCGGCGCAAGCCCCGCCTTCGCGCAGGAGACTTGCCCGCTCCCGGCGGGCGTCGAGTTACTGTCAAATGTTGTGTATAGCCGTCTTGAGCTCGGCGGCCTCCCTGCC
>JAPPHK010000093.1 GCA_028820795.1 Nitrospinota bacterium
CGCCTGCGTGGAAGAAGGTCTGGCTCATCGGAACGCCCGCGCTGTTCCTGCTCGGGTGGGGCATCGGGCGCGGCGCGAACCTCCAGAAATACACGTTCAAGCGCTGGCCCGAGCGCAAGTTCCTGGGCCTCATCGAGCCCGTCTACATCCAGGCGGGCGAGCGCAAGATCCTCTGCAGCGGCCTGTGGGGCGTCGCGCGCCACTTCAACTACATGGGCGAGGGGTTCCTCGCGCTGTCCATCGCACTGGTGTTCGGCCACTTCACGAACCCCTGGGCGTGGACGTATTTCGTCTTCATCGTCTCGTTCTTCACCTGCCGCCAGCGCTACGACGACGCCTACTGCGCCGAGAAATACGGCCCCGAGAAGTGGGCGGAGTACCAGGCAAGGGTGAAGTACCGCATCGTTCCCGGCGTGTATTGAGCGCGCAACGCCCATGCGGGTGGTTTTTGCGCCTGTAGGGGCCGCATATGGGGCTGTTGAAAAACCCTTGTCTGTGGCTCCCGCAAACCGCCAACGCCTCTTTCCTCACCCTGAGTAGCCGCCGAAGGTAAAACGCGACTGAGAAAGGAGCGTTTGTATCGAAGGTCAATCCCGATTGAAGGATGAGGGATTGCGTTCGTCCCTCGATACGGCGCGCAAACGCGCCTACTCGGGATGAGGAGGTTTTTCAACAGGCCCATATATGCGACCCGGCTTTTTTTCGCCACCCGGTCATGGGCCGCATATATGCGGCCCCTACTTACAAAACCCAATTGATGCGAGAGGACCCCCTCTTCCCCGTCGCCCGGCAAACCCGACCTACAAGGGTTATTCAACAACACCCTCCTCCCCGATCTTCCATACGCCCTTCTCGCGGAAGAATACCCCCCATTCACGCTAAAATACCAATTTCCCGTGAACAGACCCCGTTAACACCATTCATTCTCGCTGGATCATCCAAATAACGTGAAATTATTTGATGTTATTTCGCCCCCGTCGTGCCGCCCGGAGAGTTTACCTTGACACCCAGCCTGCCCCTCGCTAGGTTGCTGGGGTTGCGCGCAGCCGTTTCGCGCCAACGCCGCCGGGCCGGAAGGGGGATCCATGGCCATCGCATCGGACGTCGAAATCGCGCAAGCCGCGAAGCTCAAGCCCATCGCCGAGGTCGCCGAAGAGCTGGGACTGGGCTCCGGTGAGATCGAGCCCTACGGCGCGCACAAGGCCAAGGTCAAGCTCGAAGCGCTCACGCGGCGCGAGAGCGACCCGGACGGCAAACTCATCCTCGTCACCGCCATGACGCCCACCCCGCTGGGCGAGGGCAAGACGCTCACCACGGTGGGGCTCGGCCAGGCGCTCGCGCGGCTCGGCAAAAAGAGCGTCATCTGCGTGCGCGAGCCGTCTCTGGGCCCCGTGTTCGGCATCAAGGGGGGCGCCGCGGGCGGCGGCATGTCGCAGGTGCTGCCGATGGAGGACATCAACCTCCACTTCACGGGCGACATCCACGCGGTCACCTCCGCCCACAACCTGCTCTCCACCCTGATGGACGCGCACATATTCCACGGAAACGAACTGGGATTCGACGTGAACCGCATCACCTGGAAGCGCGTGCTGGACATGAACGACCGCGCGCTGAGGCACGTCCTCGTCGGTCTGGGCGGCAGGACGCACGGCGTGCCCCGCGAGGAGGGCTTCATGATCACGGCGGCGTCCGAGGTCATGGCCGTGCTCTGCCTCGCGAGCGACCCGGGGGACATGAAGGAGCGCATCGCGCGCATCGTGGTCGGCTACACCCGAAAGGGCGCGCCCATCACCGCGGGCGACCTGAACGCCGCAGGCGCCATGGCCCTGCTCCTGAAAGACGCCGTCAAGCCCAACCTCGTGCAGACGCTCGAGGGCTCGCCCGCCTTCGTCCACGGCGGCCCCTTCGGCAACATCGCCCACGGCACGAACTCGCTCATCGCGGACAAGCTGGCGTTAAAGCTCGGCGACGTCATGGTGGTGGAGGCGGGTTTCGGCTCGGACCTGGGGGCGGAGAAATTCTTCGACATCACCGCGCGCACGGGAGGCCTGAGCGTGGACGCGGTGGTGCTCGTCGCCACCGTCCGCGCGCTCAAGCTCCACGGGGGCGTTCCCTTCGACAAGGACGCGCTCGCGGAGGAGAACGTGGACGCCTTGACGAAGGGCTTCGCGAACCTGAAAGTCCACATCGAGAACATCCAGGGCTTCGGCGCGCCCGTGGTGGTGGCCGTGAACCGCTTCGCCTCGGATACCGACGCCGAGATCGCGCGCGTGAAGGAGCTTTGCGCCGAGGCGGGCGCGCCGTGCCACGCGCATGAGCTTCACGCCAAAGGCGGCGAGGGGGGCGCCGAACTCGCCGAGACGGCTTTTGATCTGGCCGCCGCGAACGACGCGCCCTACGCGCCGCTTTATCCCCTCGACATGCCGCTTGCGGAGAAGATAGAGGCCATCGCGACGCGCATCTACCGCGCGGGCGCGGTGCGCTTCGAACCCGGCGCGGCGCGCAGCCTGCGCTCCTTAACAAGGCTGGGCTACGGCGAGCTTCCGGTCTGCATCGCGAAGACGCAGGCCTCCTTATCGGACGACCCCAAGAAGCCGGGCGCGCCCGAGGGCTTCATCCTGAACGTGCGCGAGGCGTACGTCTCGGCAGGCGCGGGGTTCGTCGTCGCCATCGCCGGGAACATCATGCAGATGCCCGGCCTCGCCAAGACCCCCGCCTCGGCGGGCATGGACGTCTCCGCCGACGGCAAGATCACGGGGCTGTTCTAGGGGGGGTGCAAACTCGGCTGAATTTTATTCCCCCGGTGAATGTCTCGCTCCCTTATCAGTTGGTCATTTCCTCCCGTATTGAGGTTGTTGAAAAACCCCTCTCCGCTTCATCCTGAGTAGCGGCCCTTCGATAGGCTCAGGACAGGCTCCTTCGATAGGCTCAGGACGTGCTCCCTCGACTTCGCTCGGGGCAGGCTCCGCCGTCCTCCCACCTTCCTCACCCTGAGTAGCCGCCGAAGGTCAAGCGCGACTGAGAAAGGAGCGTTTGTATCGAAGGGCGAAATTCTCGCCCGGCGCGAGGCGTTCGACTCCCCTCGTCCCTCGATACGGCCCTTCGGACCTACTCGGGATGAGGAAGTTTCATATCTTCCTCGCTCTCGCCTTTTCGCCAGAGTTCCCACGCAGCGGCGGGGGAATGAAACGCCGCCGCGTATTCACCGCGCACCCGACGGCAACCGGAGTTCGTTTCGCCACTGTGTGACAATTCACGGGTGATCCGAATGAGCCTGCCCCGGTGAATTTCGTGACAACCGAAAATGTGCTATCTTGCACATCATCCATCAAGAGAGGTATTGACACTTCCCGAGACGATGGGAGAAGGTCAAACTCGAAGATGGAATCCGGCGCTCGAAAAGGATACGCCATGACTTTCTATGAAATACTCAGCATCCTTGGGCAATACGTCGGACTCGGGCTGATATTTTACGGCATCCGCTCCATGATAAAAGGGACGGAATACAGAGAACAAGAAAGCATCCGTCGGCACGACGAGAATATGGACGCCCTCAAAGAACTTATCGCGCAAGGGCATGAATCAAGAGACGCGCTCAAAGAACTCATCGCGCAAGGGCATGAATCAAGAGACGCGCTCAGGGTTCTCATTGAAGGACAGAAGACCCTCATCGAGCGGACCAGCATGTGAGGCGAAAACATCTCCGGCCTATCCCGAGGCACTGAGCCAAGAAATCCCGAAACCTCTTGTCATGGTATAGACGAACCCCGGACGCGGAACGGACCCTGACTCTATTCCCCGCTCAGCTCATCGAGCTTGCTCTCAAGCCGGTCGACCACCTCGGCGGCGTCGTCCGCCGCGTTGTAGTCCTGCGCCAGGTCGCCGTCGCCGCAGGGGCTTTTCACGACGAAGAACACGGACTTCTCCCCGATGGTGCGCCCGCCGTGGCGCGTGTTCCGGGGGATGTGGACGATGTCGCCCGGCTCCACGATTCTCTCCTCATCGCCCACGATCACGTAGCGCCTGCCCTCGAGCACGAGGTAGAACTGCTCCTCGTTGGGGTGGTAGTGCGGCGTCGCGCCCTCGCCCTTCAGGTACGTCACGACGCCCACCTTCATCAGTTCGCCGGGCACCGTCCTGGCGGTCGCGGACGATATCGAGGCGCGGACCTCTTCCATCTCGGAAATCCTGTAAAACGGCATCTCTCACCTCCCCTGTAGATTTTGCGTGCATTTTCTCTATCAAACGGCCGCCGTTCGTTCGGGAAAACCGCGACAGCAGCGGCCCGGTTACATGAATTCGCGCAGTTTTTCCTCCAGGCGGCGGACGATGGCTTCAGCGTCCTCCGCATCGTGGTGATCCTGATCGAGCCTGCCGTCGCCCGAGGGACTCTTGGCGGTGAACATGCGCACGTCGTCGATGATGACGCCCCCGTGCGTCGCCCCCCGGGGGATGTGGACGAGGTCGCCCGCGACGACCAGGCCCTCCTCATCGCCCACGATCATCCACTGCCTGCCCTCCAGGATGAAGAGGAACTGCTCCTCGTTCGGGTGGTAGTGGGGACGCGACATCTTGCCCCTGGGATAGGCGACGAAGCCCACCTTCATCAACTCCCCCGCCAGACCCTGGAAGCGGCCCATGGGCTGGGCGGCCACGTGCGATTCAGCCATCTCGGATGCTCTGTAAAACGGCATGGATTACTCCTCCCTTTGAGCCTCTCGCGACCCGGGTTGTGCAGAGAGTGCGCGCAGAGGCTGTATCTCAGCAAGACCAGCCAGGATTCTCGTCATCGAAGACGCCGGGTTCCCGGCATTGTATAGAACCCGCCCGCTTTTCGCACGGGAAAGCATGGCCCGCTTGCGGACTGTTGAAAAACCCGCCCCGCTCGTCATTCCCCGCCCTGAAAACCAACCCCCCCTACCCTCTCAGGGGCTTTTTCAACAACCCCGCTTGTGGGCGATACGGGGGAATACAGAAGGTATGATAATATCCCTTTGGGGATCCGGCCGCCTTACGCAAAGTTTCTCAAGGGAATTTCACGAATGCGCCATTCTGCTTCCCCCCGGTTCAAACTCATGATCGGCGTCTCGCTCGTTATGCTTATCACAGGCTGCGCGGTCCAGACGTTCCCCACCTTGGGTGTTTTGAAGGAGGGCCTGGCGGGCATGGTGGGCGCGCCCGTCGAGGCGCTCGTCGAGAGGATAGGGTATCCCGAGAGCGACGTCTCCGTCGGCGGCCGGAAGGTCTATACCTGGGACCACAGAAAAACCTTCACCTATCTCGTGCCGGAAACCATCTGCCGGGATGAGATCGTGTTCCACCCCCGGGGCCGCCGCGAAGTGAGAAGAGTGTGCGAAACGCACCAGGTGGAGAAGACGGTGCTCCACCACTGCACGATCAAGGTGGAAGCCGACGAGGCGGAGGAGATCACCGCGTTCAGCTTCGACGGAAACGCGGACGGGTGCGAGCACTTCGCCGTGGTCTTCCGGAACCTCCCCTACGAGGCGTGCATCCAGAAGCTCTCGGGGCTCAAGTTCGCGGTGAACATCGGGTCGGAACCGCGGGAGAAGCTGACCGCCGCCATCGAACGGTGCAAGAGATTGCACCGCTGAGGTCCGAACCGCCAGGGAGAGGAGCTGTTGAAAAAGCCGGCCCTGGGATCGGGCGGTATGGAGGTTCACGCGGCGCGGGC
>JAPPHK010000008.1 GCA_028820795.1 Nitrospinota bacterium
GTTGTGGATTGCGGGCAGGCATCGATCAGCTAAAATCGGTTCTCCCCAAGGGGTTGAATCGGTTCGGTTTAGGCTCCCGGGGACAGGTCAGAACAACGTGATCTGCTCGGGAGCCTTTTCCGTCGCCTTGCGGACCTTCCCGTAGAAAATCTTCATCCGAGAGAACTGCTTGTCGGTGAAGAGCAAAAGCCGCACCTCCCCGTCCGGGGGAAGCGCTGCGTTGATGCGCTTCTCGTGCACCTCCGCGTTCTCCGAACTCGGGCAATGCCGGGCGTAGACCGAGTATTGGAGCATGGAGAAGCCGTCTTCGAGCAGGAAGCCCCGAAACTCCTGGTAGGCCTTTCGCGCCGCCTTCGTGTCCGTCGGCAAATCGAACATCACCATGAGCCACATGCTGCGCCAGCCTCCGAAGCTCATGGCCGGGGGATTTCCGTTTCCTTCTCCTCCCCGCAAACCACGCGGCGCACGCCCGCGGCGTAGTATTGCAGCGCGGTGAGGATGGGATAGCTCTTCCCGCCGAAGTTCACATCTTCGGCCAGAACGCCCAGAAGCTCGCGCTTCTCCTCTTTTTCGAGTTCCAATTCCTCTCCCCATGCCTCCGGCTCATCGCGCATCTGTCGCACCCGGCGGTCCACCAGCGGGCGGAGCGGCTCCATGAGGTCGTCCGCGAGGCAGAAGCCGTCGTACTGGTTGTGGTGGTGCAGGCCGAAGGCGGGGTGCAGGCCCGCCGCGACGATTGCGCGCGCCGTGGCGGCGCGGATGAGCGAGTAGCCGTAGTTCAAAAGCCGGTTCACGCCCGGCAGCGCGCGATTTCTCCTGAAATCCTCGCCGAACATCCTCGGCCAGTACATTCTCGCGGCGCGGGCTTCAGCCTGGGCCGGGTTTTCCCGGCCCGCGCGTCCGGCGATGGCCCTGAGCGGTTCGCCGTATTCCTCGAAAGCGTCGAGCGCGTCGGCCTGGGCGAGAATCTTCGCGCGCACGATAGCCCGCCAGAGGCGGCTCAGCCTGCCGGGGGTGGCGGCGGCCTGCTCCTTCACGATCTTGCTGTGCAGCGTGTGTCCGTCCAGCGGGAGCAGGACGGAGGCGGGCAGGTGCTTCTCGTCGCACATCACGACGGCGACGTTGTTCTTCATGCACTCGGACAACAACCCCTGGGAGGGGCGGATGGCCGGGTGGTCGAGAATCAGGACGCCGAGGTCCTCCACGGGGAGCGATTCTGCGGCGAATTCCTCCCGCTCGACCTTCAGTTGCTTGCGGCTGAGTGAGAGACGGGCGGGACTTCCGATTTCAACGATTCGTTTAATCATGGGCGGACTCCAGTTTGCCCAGGAGATCGACGGACACCTTTCGTCCCCTGAGCGTGTTGGGGGATGTGATGATGCGTGTTGCGTTGTCGTCTATGGTAGCGCTCGTATGTGCTCGCAACATGATTTGTATTGCCCCAGTAGCAACGATATTGTTAATTTGTTGAACACGATACAAATTGCAGCCGTTTTCGGGCGCATCGAACTTCACCAGATCGTTTATCGAAAGCGACATCACGAATCGCCATTCTTCTCCGTGGTCACGCTGGACGATGGGCGTTCGCGCCCGCCGAGCGCGCCGGGCGGCTTCCATGGCCGAGACGACGATGCCCTTGCGCCTGCCCGTCTCGACGCTTTCGACGATCTCGATATGGTGATTGTTGCCCAATGCGTAATATTTGAACGGCGCATCCTCTCCCTTGCGTTCGACGCCGAACAGGCCATCCGCACTCAGGTTCTCGGCGACGCGCACGGTCTTGATCTGCGTCCTCCCCGCGCCCTTGCGCGAATGCTCAAGGTTGAGAGGTTTCGCAAAGGCGGCCCTGGCGTTTCCGCCATGTGTCTCGAGACGCTCCCCAACGAGTTCCCGGATGCGGCGGTCGACGATTTTCTCCACCTGTTTCGCCGTGAGCGATTCGAGAGGAACCCTGCGGACGAATACGTCGCGTCCTTCGTGCGAGATACGCCCATAGGCGGTTTCCTCGTGAAAGGCCCCGCTGATCTTCCTGAGCGGCTGGTGGGAGACGACGATGGAATCCACCTTCTCGCGCACCTCTCCCATGAATCCCGGCCAGGGATCCGGGAGCGGGAAACGCCGCTTGCCCAGAATCTCGCGTTGCTTTTCGGACAGATTCGCGATGGAGTAAAAGAGTTTCCGGCTCGTGAGCGCGACCACCAAGGCGTCGATGGCGTGGTGGCGGTGGTCGGCGCGGTTTTTTTCCATGTCCGAATCGACTGCAAGAATTGCGTTCATCCCCCAGGAGCGGCGAAGCGCGGCGGTGGCCTGTCCCGTCGTTATCTGCATGTCCGCGCCCAGATCCTTCAGGTAATCCTTCACCTCGCGGCTGATGTAGCGCGTGTCGTTGAGCTGGCGTTCGATGAAACTATCCAGCTTGATTTCTTTCTGATCGAAGCGCCTTCTCTTGTTGAAGGGCATCTCCTTCATCGAGGATACGCGCTGGCGCATATCCGTGAATTCTTTCTGGTCGCCACCTTTCCATTCATGAGGTGTCCTGTCTCCCTTCTCCCGGTTGGCCGAAGCGAGGGATAGCACCTTGTTCAGGTAGGAATCATCGAGCGTCCGGCTGTAGGGGAGAACGTGATCCACCTCGTATTCGGGGCTGAAGATATCGCGCGCGCCGATACTCGCGCCCGTGTAGGGGCACATGCTCTTCTGCTCCTTCCACAACCGGTATCTGAGCCTGTTCTCCCCGTTGTCGGAAACTCCCACCTCAGCCATCGCTGTTCGCGCTTCGTCGTTCAAATCCCGGTTCTTCCTGTTCTGGCGATTCAGTTCGTCTTTTCGCCTTTTGCTCAGCTTCAGGTCCCGCGCGAGTTCCACACGAATGCGAGACGGCTTCCCGTATTCGCGGACGACGGCGTTCACCACCCTGCGCACCTCGTTGATCGCCTTCTGGACGATGGGGTTTCTGAGATCGGGCGCAGGCGGCAGCGCGTCCTTCGCGTCGATTTCCTTTTCGTAATCATGCCGATAGCCCGCCGCCCGGCAGGCGTCGTGGTAGTTCAGGCCATTCTCCAGGTGCGGCGTGATCCTGCGGATCGCCCTGAGGGAAAGGCTCGCGTAGCCCGGCTGGAACTCCGTGTTCAGGAAAGCTTCCGCCTGCTCATGGGAGAGCTTCCAGTGCTCCTCCAATCGTTTCAAAAGGGCTTCTTCCTTGTGGATGCTGAACAGGTCTTCCAGAAACTCGTCCTGCTCGCTTCGGAACATGGCCTCCCACGTTTTTTTCGTGAGTATCTTCCGGACGTCGACGAGCGTGCGCGCGCCCATCAGGTTATTCTTTCCGCCGTCTTCGACGTTGAAGGTCTCGTTCGAGTGAAACCCGAGCGCCTTGCGGACGCCGTTCCAGGAGAGCGTCTTCTTCTCCCGGAGTTGATTTTTGATCGCCTCTCTCTCCGATTGTTCGAGCGGTCGATACCCGCCCGTCTCGGGGTCCTTTACTTCGAGATGGTTCACGTCCTGGAGCGCCCTGAACCACTGGGCTTCCGGTCGGCACCAGGGGGATCGTTTCTTGTGCGGCTCGAAGGCGCATTTCCCGACGAGGTTCTTCTGGAGCTTCAAGGGGCGCTGGAAGAACAGGATTTTGCGGATGCGCGCGCGGAGCGCGTCCGTTAAAAATTCAGGATGAAACTCCGCCTGCATCTTCCAGAGCGCGTCGAACTCATCCTCGTACATCTTCCGGTCCGTGCGGCGGTTCCTCTTCTTGGGCTGATCCGCCAGAAACTCGCCCAGCGTGCGGCTTTTCGATTCCTCGATTTCCCTCTCGAGTTCTCCGATGGCTTGTTTGACCACGCCGTCTTCTTTTTTCTTCTCCCCGGAATCGCGCACCTTGCGGTTGCTCAGGAAACCCCGCCTCTGGTTGAGATGAAAGATCGCCCGGCCCAGTTCGTGCGGCGGCAACTCGTGGTCGAGGCCCCGCATTCTGATCTCGTAGGGGTCGGTGCGGTGGAATAGTTCTTCTCGTTCCGCCGCGCTCTCCGGCAGAAGGCCGCACTTGCCAAGTTCGCGTGCAAGGGTGTCGCGCCGCATTTTCCGTCTGGAGCGTTGTCGGCGGGCCTGGCGGGCGTCGCGCCGCTTGTGGCTCTTGGGGGTCTTCTTCTGCCTGTCGACCATTTCCTGAAAAACACGCACGCCGATGGCTTCGAGGCTTCTGGGACCGGTGCCGTCTTCTTCGACGAGCGCCCAGCCGATGGAGTTCGGGCCCAGGTCGAGACCCAGGGTGAGATGACGCATGATGATTCTCCTCGTTGACCGTGTCGCATAAATAGGGTAATAAGATACCAGATTTTAGCTGATCGATGCCTGGTTGCTTTCCATAACAAGAAGCAAAGCTTCGCAGGCAATTCCCCGAACGGGGAAACGACTCAACCCTCGCGACGCCTCGGCCTCTCCGGGGGTTTATTTTTTTTGGTCCCATTACTCAGCCCAAAGTGGACGACGAGGCGAACGGGGCCGGACAAAAATAACGGGAGCGCCAAATGATGGAGCGATACATCATCAACACTTCGGACCATGGTCCGTTTCAGGTTTCGCTGGAGCCGGATGAAACAGACGGCGGGTATGTCGTCGAGTGCCTTGACCTGGAAGGGTGCATCTCGGAGGGCGACACCAGGGAAAGCGCCATCGCGAATATTATGGAAGCGATAGACGGCATTTGCGAATCCATGATGGAACACCACGGGCGCATCATTCGAACCAACGAGAATCTGACTTCGACGTATTCGGAATGGACGGAAGAATCGTACAGCAATACGACTCTTGAATACGCCTGATTCTCTTCGCGCAAACTTCGGCATCATAATCATTCCGGTCTAGAAGTCATTCCACGCCGAGGTCAACCCCCTACCCCCTCGTTCCCCTCTCACTCCACTTCGGCAACCTGCTTCGTCCTCCACAAATCCCCCCCCACAAAAAATTCTTGACTTGACGCACCGGATTGCATACACGGATACCATGGCCTGCGCGTATCGAGCGCTCCATGGTCGCGCGGCGCTTTGCCGGCCGCCTCCCTGTCAGAAGGGTTCCCGCACATGATCGAATCGCTCGGCGTCGGCCACCTTTTCGAGCTTTCCCGCTCGGAAGCGATATTGGGGTTCTTCACCCCGCTCGTCGTCTTCGCCGCCTTTTTCGCGGCGCAGGTCGTCCTGCCGGGCAGGCGGGTGCCCGGCTACGTCGTCGACCCCGAGACGGGCGAGCCCCGCAGATACCGGCTGAACGGCCTTGCGGTATTCGTCGTCGCGCAGGTCGTCTGGGCGTTCGAGCTCACCGGGATGCCGCGGGAGTGGTTCTACCGCTCCACGGTCTACGCCGTGGCCGGCGGAACGCTCTTCACCTTCGTCTTCGCCCTCATCGCGGTGTACAGCCGGCCGCCGGGCAGGGAGAAGAATCCCCTCCTGGCGCTCTGGGACGGGCGGGCGCGGGAGTTCTCGTTCTTCAATCACCGCTTCGACGTGAAGATGTACCTCTACGTCGCCGGCGGAACGATGCTCTCGCTGAACGCGCTCTCCGGCGCCGCGTACCACTACGAGCGCTTCGGGGCGGACGCCAACCCCGGCGTCATCCTGTACGCGGCGTTCTTCACGTTCTACGTGCTGGACTACTTCATCTTCGAGCGCGTCCAGCTCTACACCTACGACCTGATCCACGAGA
>JAPPHK010000318.1 GCA_028820795.1 Nitrospinota bacterium
GGCTTGATGAACCCCGGCAAACTCATACCCGATGAGGAGAACGTGTTCCCGGTTGTTCACAGCGGCGCCATCGCCCGCATGGGCGGTGGGATGACGAAGTAGGAAAACTATGGCCCTCAAACTCGATTCGTTTGCCCAATCCATAGTAGCAGATTCAGGTAATTCCGTTCTGTTATCGGATGAAAGGGCGGATTCGTTCAAACTCGGAGGCAAGACGCCCTCTGTCGTAGTGAGTCCTGCCGATCACGATGCTCTTTGCCGTGTTCTCTCGCGCGCGAACGAAGCGGACCTGGCCGTATTCCCCTGGGGAGGAGGCACCGGACGAGGAACGGGCTATACGCCCGATAGGTACGACGTGGCGCTCTCTCTGGAGCGCATGTCCAAGGGGGTGGAGTTTCTGAAAGATGATCTCACGGCTGTTGTCGAGGCGGGAATGAGCGTCGAGGACCTCAACAGGCTGACGGACGCCGAGGGTCAGACGGCGGGCCTCGACCCTCCGCATCCGGGAACCTCCACCGTGGGAGGAACCGTCATCGCGGACCGTTCGGGCCCCATGCGGGTGCGCTGGGGCAAAGCCCGCGACCGCGTAATGCGCATGAAGGTGGTCTTGGCCGACGGCGCGACCCACACCTACGGCGCATTGGTGGTAAAAAACGTCACCGGCTACGACATGAACCGCCTCTTGTCGGGAAGTTGGGGGACGCTGGCCGTCGTCACCGAGTTGGCGATTCGCCTGTACAAGGCCCCCGAGCACGTTGGAGCGAGGGCCGCTGGTTTTGCGTCTACAGACGCCGCGTTCAAGGCCGCTCGCGCGTTGATGGCCTCGCCCCTTATGCCCATTTGGGCCGAAGTGCTGGACAATTTGCGCATCGCCGCGCTGGCGTCTGACAACGGCATCGGCTTGCCCGGCCCCGTGAGCTTTGTGGCTTCTTTCGGGGATTTTGAAGAAGGTCTCAACGATCAACTGGCCCGCTTCGAGGAAATTCTCACGAAAGAGGGCGCAGATGATATTTTGCGTCTTGAAGACGAGGAAACCGTGCGCCTGGGCCGGGTTCTGGCCGATCCGCCGGGTGGGGAGTTCTCAGATTCCGAGACGCTCGCTTTCAGGGCCTCGGGTCGGCTCGATCAACTTCCCCGATTCGCGAAGGCTGCGAGACGAGCCGCAGAGTCCGGTAAATACCGTTGCGCCATCTCGTCCCACGCGGGAAGCGGCGTTCTACGTTGTTGGCTGGCGCCCGAGGATGAGGGATCCTCTCCGTTCGAAGCGTGGCGCGTTTTCTCCTCTCTTTGCAGGGAGGGTAGAGATGAAGCGCAAGCTCGCTCGGTTCATCTTCGCATGGATTCCGGGCCGGACTCGCTCAAAGAGCAGATATCCTTATGGGGTGAGGACGCGCTCGAGCCCGCCGCCCTGCAGGTGATGCGCAATATCAAGAAGACCTATGACCCGAAGGGAACTTTGAGTCCCGGCCGCTTCGTGGGCCGGATGTAGGAGGAAAAGGCCAAGTGGCCACGGAGCAAAAAGCACGTTTCGCGCAGGTTTTTCCCGAATACGAGAATCCCTTCGTCGGCCCGGACGCTCCCGACAGGGAGATGATTCAGCGCTGCATCCATTGCGGGTTCTGCGGCACGAGTTGTCCCACCTTCACGCTGCTCGGCAACGAGATGGACTCCCCGCGCGGGAGAATCTACCTTATGCGCATGGTGACGGACGGTGAGATGGCTCCCAACGAGACGGTGATGAAACACCTCGATCGCTGCCTGGATTGCCGTGCCTGTGAGACGGCGTGCCCATCGGGCGTACCATATGGCTCATTGATAGAGGCGGCGCGCGAGGGACTCGAAAAGGTGCGAAAACGATCTCTCTCAGCGCGGATTTTCAGAAGATTCCTCTTCCGCTGGCTCTTGCCGAACAGGACGCTGCTCAATCTGGCAGGCGTGGCCACCCGGCTGTATCAGACCACGCTTTTGAACAGCGTGGTGAGAGGCTTGGGTCTGTTGCCTAAAAAACTGGCCGAACTCGAACCCATGATGCCCCAAGCTCCGCCCATATCCTCGATGAGGGCCCTCCCTCCCGAAGTAGCGCCCATCGGGGAGGAAAAATACCGCGTCGCCTTCTTCGGCGGGTGCATTCAATCCACCCTGTTCGGCGATGTGAACCGGGCCGCCATACGCGCGTTGGCGGCGAACGGGGTGCGCGTCGTGTTTCCCGCCGCGCAGACATGCTGCGGCGCGTTGCAGGCACATGCCGGAGACAGGGAGGCGGCGAGAATCCTCGCGCGCGAGAACCTCGGCGCCATCGACGCGGGCGAGTTCGACGCCGTTGTCTTGGCCGTGTCCGGCTGCGGGGCCATGCTCCATGAATACAAGGATTTGCTTGCGGAGGACCCCCTATACGCGAGCCGTGCTTCGGCATTCAGTGATAAGGCGATGGACGTCACCGTGTTTCTCGCCAGAATCGGCGTGAGAGAGGCGCACCACCCCTCACCCCGGAAAATCGCATATCATCACCCATGCCACCTGTTTCACGCACTTAAGGTCCGCAAGGAGCCGCTCGAAGTTCTTTCCGCGATCCGCAACGTCGAGACCGTACCTCTCCAGGAGAGTGACTGGTGCTGCGGTTCCGCAGGCAGCTACAACCTCACGCAGACGGAGATTTCCATGCGTCTTCTCGACAGGAAAATGGGGCACGTGAAAGACTCCGAAGCGCCCGTGGTCTGCACGGGCAACCCTGGTTGTCAGATTCAAATCGCGTTCGGCGCCCGCGAGCGGGACATGGATCTTCGAGTCGTGCATCCCGTCGTCCTGCTCGACGAGGCGTATGAGGCGGAAGGCGTGTACCGGAACGCGACGCTTCCATAACCTTATCATCGGCGAGGTGTTGAAGATGACTACGCATACTTCGAAAGCCGTACCTACCACGATTATCCGTTTCGCCGAGATCATGCCCGATTGGGATTCATCGCCCGACGCCCGGGCAGGGGGGCATTATAGGGCCGTTTATCGCTATATCGGGGGACCTCCCGACAAGGAACCCAAAGCGGCGCTACCCGGCTGGGAGTTCGCCAACGGAATCGTGATGGCGCCGCCCGGAAACGGCGCGCCGCTGCATAGCCACGGGTTCGAGGAGGTTTTCATGGTATGGGAGGGTGCGTTCGAAGTCTTCTGGGTCGACTCGCGCGACGGCGAGAGCAAAAGCGTCGAACTCGGACGTTACGACGCCATTCGGATGCCGCCGGGCGTCATGCGCGGCTACAAGAATACTGGCGATGACGATGGCTTTCTCTATTACATTCACGGGCGTGGCGCGTACGAGCCGCCCGTATTCCAGCGAGAAGGGGAGGGTGCGGCAGTCGAGAACGACTCTTCTGTCGATCCGCTCACCCAGGTGGTTCGTTATGATGATTGCCCCAAGAATTTCCAAGTCTATCATGAAACCTCGCTGCCCGAGGGCGTGCGGGGGATTCGCCGCTATATCGGCCATGTGGGCGGTGAGCTCGAAGGCGTGGGTCCACCCCCCTCCCTGTCGGAGGGAGAGTTCTCCTTCGTCATCAACGAGAACCGGGTGGGTTCGGGCGCTCCGCTCCACGATCACCCCGATCTGGAGGAGGCCTTCATTCCCCTGGAGAGTGACTGGACGGTGTTCTGGACCGATGAGAGGGGGGATTCATATCAAGAGGTTCTTGGCCCGTGGGATATGTGCTGGGCGCCGGCGGGCGTGCAGCGCGGATTTCGCAATTCGGGCGGGGGGTGGGGCAAGCTCCACGTCATTCAGGGACAGGGAGGCGCGCTGCCGCCTGCTTATGACCGGGATTATTCGCACCTGAAAAATTAGGGCAATCAAGATTTGGGTGTTTCCTCACGAAAGAATGCGGCTCTGAAGGGCATCGAGCGGATCGATCACTACATCGATTCGCTTGATCCCGGCATCACGCTCCACTTGAGAGAAAAACGCCCCAAGGGCAAGAAGAAATTCGAGGATCAGGCTACGCTCCTCATGGTGCATGGGCGGATGGCGCCCGGCCCCGTAGCCTACGACCTTCCGGTGCCCGGCTATTCATGGATGGATTACATCGCCTCGCGCGGGTTCGACGTCTTCGCGCTCTCGATTCGGGGTTTTGGCGAATCGACCTGGCCGCAGGAGATGCTCGCAAGACCCAGGGGCAAGCCTCCCGCGATACCGGGGAAGGTAGCCGTGAGTGACATCAAGGCGGCGGTTGATTATATCTGTGAGCAGCGGAGCGTGAACAAGCTCAGCATCCTGGGCCGCTCCTGGGGTACGACGACGAGCCCGGCGTATGCGGCTGATAATATGAAGCAGGTGCATAAGCTTGTTCTTTATGCGCCTTATTACGCTTATGACAACCCTCGGCGCGCGAAGCAGATGGAAGACCCCCGGAGGCCCGGGGAATTCGACGCGAAGCGAGGCGCTTGGTCGTGGTGTACGGAAAAAGACGTGCACCATCGCTGGTGGGGTCACATACGGGGGGATGCCCATCACAAATGGCGTGAACCCAGGGTGCTCAAGACGTATTTTCGCGAACTGCTTCGCTACGACACGCAAGGCGCCAAACGCAAGACGCCCGCGTTCCGGCTGGCGAACGGCTCCCTGGCCGATCTGTACGATAGGGCGAGGAACAAACCTCTCTACGACGCGAGCAGGGTTGCGTGTCCCGTGCTCCTTATCAGGGGAGATCAGGACGGCGCTTCGGCTGACCCGGAAGCCTGGGGGCTGTACAAAGCGCTTCGCAACAGCCGGGGCAAGCGCTACGTCATCATCAACGACGGCACGCATTTCATGGAACTGGAAAAGCGCAGGATGGAGCTGTTGAGCGAGGTTCAACTGTTCCTGGAAGGATGATCCCTTACACATATCGACTCTGCTCTTGCGCTCTGCGAAGCGAAGGACTAGATTAGGCCACCTTCGAGAGAACGGGAATTTTGGTATCGTTTCCAATCAAAAGGAGCTTCCATGTCAGCCATATCCGCACCCACGAAACAGCGCTGGTGTCTCATCGATTCGACGGCCATCGGCGTAGACAAGAAGTACGAGCCGCCTCTTATCATCGCATGGGGCGTGGACAGCAATTCCACCGGCACCAACACAATCACGATGGGGCGCACCATTATCCCGCCAAAGGGCCGCAACCAGAGGCACTACCACGTATGCGACGCGACGTTCTATATCGTCAAGGGCCCGATCATCGTCTGGATGGGGGAGGACAGGGAAGAGCACACCGTACCCTCGGGCACGTTCGTCTATTGCGCGGCAGGCGAGATTCACGGCCTCTACAACCCGAGCGAGACCGAGGACGCCGAACTCGTCTTCACGTATGGCAATTGCCCCAACCGGGACGCGGCCAGGACCATCTATGTGGAAAACGAGTGGATGGAAGAAGACACTCGGGACAAGATTCCCGGCTAGGCGCCAAGCAAGGAAAAGAAAAAGCCGGCCCATGAGGCCGGCTTTTTTCGTTCATAGATTTCTAGTTGAGCATCGACACTAACTCCAGGAAATTCTTTTTCAGGCCCTCCACTTCTGGGGCGCGCCTGATGGCCTCGTAAATCTCGCCCTGCGCCTTGCCGTACTCTTTTT
>JAPPHK010000175.1 GCA_028820795.1 Nitrospinota bacterium
GCGGATGATTCGTTGCGCGCCCTCGCGCACCAATTCGCTCAACTCGTCACGAAAGACGGGGTAATCGTGTTGGTCCCTGAGCCGTTGTTGCGGGTGTGGCGTATGCTCCTCTGTCTTATCATCGAGGCGAGGCGGGATGGTCCGGCCTCGCACGCCCGTGGGAGGAGCAGTCATGAACTATTTTGCAGGACTCGACGTATCATTGGAGTGGACGGGTGTGTACGTGGTGGACGCAGAGGGCGGGATCGTCCGGGAGGCGAAGGTATTGAGCGAACCCGCTGCCCTCGCGGCGTTCTTCGCCCGGCTGGAAGTCGGCGTGACGCGCATCTGCCTGGAGGCGGGTCCGTTGTCGCAGTGGCTCCATGACGGTCTTGCCGAAGCCGGCCTTCCGGTGGTTTGCGCCGAGACGCGGCAACTCAAGGCGGTGCTCTCGGCCACGGTGAACAAGAGCGACCGCGATGACGCGCGCGGAATCGCTCAGTTGGTTCGCGTGAACCTGATTCGCCCGGTTCATGTGAAGACGGTATCGAGCCAGGAGAAGCGAATGCTCCACGCCAACCGCAGGTTCATGCTGAAGCAGTTGTGCGACGCCGAAGCCAACATCTGTGGCACGCTGCGCAACTTCGGGCTGAAAGTCGGCAAGGTCACCCGCCGCGGGCTGGAGGCACGGGTCCTGGGTCTGGTCGCGGAGTGGCCGATGCTGCGGGCGCGTGCGGCGTTGCTGGCAGAATTTGTCCGGCTGCACAGGATGATGCTGGAGACGGTGCGCGCCGACCCGGTCTGCCGTCGCCTGATGACGGTCCCGGGGGTGGGTCCGGTGACTGCGCTGACCTTCCGGGCGAGCGTCGACGTGCCTTCGCGTTTTGCGCGCGCGCGCTCGGTGGGCGCGCACTTCGGACTCGCGCCTCGCAAATGGCAATCCGGAGAGGTGAACCGCACGGGAAGAATCTCCAAGTGCGGCGACGCGATGATGCGCGCGACGCTCTACGAAGCCGCCAACATCTTGCTCGAGCGCACGACGCGCTGGTCATGGCTGAAGGCATGGGCGATGGGTGTGGCGAAGCGACGCGGCAAGGCGCGAGCGAAGGTTGCGCTCGCAAGCCGGCTCGGCGTCATCATGCACCGCATATGGATGGACGGCAGCGAGTTCCGCTGGAAGCGCGAGGATGTGGACACTGCGGCCGCCTGACACCAGGACATCGAGAGGAGGAGAACCCGAGAAACCCGACAGATTCCGCTCTGGCGGAGAATGCTTCCGTGGGGACGAGCGACGAGGTGAGTTCGTATCCAGCCTGGCTCCGCTCCGGTATCATGGGGTGAGGGCGCCCGAAAGATTGTTCCGCCTCGTTCTCCGATCCCATCCTGTTGACGGCCCGTACCGGGAGCCGATCACGAAGAGAAGAGAGACCCCCATGGAGCGTCATCTATAGCCAAAGGCGGAACTGGTACGGCGGAACAGAGGGAGAGGAGCTTGACCTGCCCAACACGATTTGAGAAGGCTGGATTCGTAAAGGGAATCGTCGTATTTTTCTTCATGGTGGCGCATCTCCTATGTGCTGAATGACCGGGCTTCTGACAACCCTATTTCAGCAGGAATGCGCCTCCTGCTTCAATTCAGCATATACACCAGATCTGAGCGTATTTCAAAATTGCGCAGTCTAAACACACTTGGGGATTACACATAAATTTTTGCCTCACCTGCATCAATTTCCGTAGTACCAGCAGGTGACTGCTCGTTGGCTGATATGATTGAAATATCATCACTTCCATACAATCCCATGATCGACTCGATATCTTCATGATCGTAGTAATCGGAGAACCTAATAGAGCTGACACTTACCAAGCCGAGCTTATGTAATTTGAGCGGGCCTTTATAAAGAGTTTTTATTTGCAAAAATGTTTCAAAATGCCGAAGCAATTTGTTAATTGTGTCTCTCTTGTTCTCGGAAAACCCAACACCGTCCACTAAACCCCAAAGTTCTATCGCGTTTCCGGAATTTTGCTGATTGTACTCTGTAAATCTCCGAGAAACTTCTACAGTCTCGTTTCTTTTATCAACTCCGTACTGCCCAGGGTCCGATGTGTGTATCAGTGATTGGATTGCAATTTTTACTGTCTCACCATCCAATACGAGCAAGTCAAATGCGTGCGTAACACCAGCTTCTCGATCGGTTTGTGTCATTGTTTCAACGTTTAGATGCGGATCGTTAGCTCCCATTGGATTCTCCCAACGATCATGAGGTGCGATGGTAGCTCCGGCCTCAGATAGAACCCTTGCTAAGGCAGCCTCGCATCCATGGCCTCGCCGTTTAGCAGCCTTTTGCTGATACTCTTTTGGAATAATCAATCGCGTATAGATTAGTTCTAGCAGATTCTTGTCCGCGACTGAGAACCCTTTAGCAGCATCAAATAGTCCCTGATGCAAAAGATAATCCGCAAGCATATCTGCTGTTGCGTGTTGTACCTCTTCACCTTTAGAACCACTAAGAAGCCGCAAGAAGAAATCCATTGGATGTCTTGCGAGGGTCCAAGGATGACATCCACAAAGACCGTAATCATTATTTGGATGTTCGGTTCGGCTGGCAATAAAAGATAACTCTAAATAGGCCCTCTTATTGCTTATACCCAAAAATAGTCTCATATCGTGAAACAATGAAGAATCAGAAAGTAAATTTGTTGCTATTATATCCTTCGCACTATTGTGATTTTCAGCAGTAGAAAGCACCTTAAATATATAAAATATTCTAGATACATCTAACTTGAGATCAATTGTTCCTGCAAGAGGCAGTTCTTCTTGCTGGGATACATTGTACCAAAACTCGTCTTCTTTTGATGAATATGCGGGTCTGGACATAAAATGCTCGAATCGCTTGTCTTTTCCCTAAGCGTGACGTGAATCAATTTCAGACTCAAGGAAATTTGAAAATTGAAACACCTATTTTACATGGCCCCCGGACTTAGGGGCCAGCCCCTTACCGCACTTCAGGAAAATAGCTGGTCTCCCGAAACTCGACTTCGCCCGCCAACGATTTTTCTTCCGTTTGCACACCTGTCCCTTTCGAAAACCTCATCCACACAGGGTTATATGTCAAATCCCGAGTTACACTCAGATCTTGTGTATGGGCTGAATTGAAGAAGGCGGCGCATTCCTGCTGAAATAGGGTTGTCTAAAGCCCGGCCATTCAGCACATAGGAGATGCGCCACCATGCAGAAAGATACGACGATTCCCTTCAGGAATCCAGCCTTACGCGACGAGTTGAGCGAACTAGTGTGCAACGGGGCGCAGTAGATCACTCGGCAGGCCGTAGAAACGCAGTTGCCATGGAGCCGAGCGTGACGCGCGGGGTCGACGCTCGGTTGTCCGCAATGGCTACCTGCCTTCGCGGGAGGTGGACAGGAATCGGGCCGGCGCGTGTTCAGGTTCCGCGGACGCGGGACAGGTCCGGTGCGGGCCGGTGTTTCCACTCGGAGCTTTTGCCGCCGTATTTGAAGAAGACGAGGCGTGTGGAGGCGGTTATTCCGTGGCTGTACCTGAAGGGGATATCGACGAACGACTTCGGTGAGGCCCTGAGAACGCTGTTCGGCGAGTCGGTGAAGGGTTTGTCGCCGACGACGATTGCGCGGCTCAAGGGCGGCTGGGAGCGCGAGTACGCCGAGTGGCGCGAGCGGGAGTGGGATGACGAGGAGTTCGTGTATCTGTGGGCGGACGGGACCTACGTGAACGTTCGAGGCGAATAACGGCGCTGCCTGCTGGTGGTTGTGGGCTGCGACACGCGTGGCCGCAAGCGCTTCCTGGCCCTCGAAGCGGGGTTCCGAGAATCGAAGGAGAGCTGGAAGGCGGTTCTGTTGAGCCTGCGGGACCGGGGCGTGAAGGCGGCGAAGCTCGTGGTGGGCGACAGGGGGCTGGGGTTCTGGTCGGCCCTGGCCGAGGTGTTTCCCGAGACCCGTGCGCAGCGCTGCTGGGTGCACAAGACGGCGAACGTTCTCGACAAGATGCCCAAAAGCGTTCAGGGCGAAGCGAAGTCGATGCTGCACGAAATATGGGGGTCGGCCACCCGCGCGCATGCGCAGGAGGCGCTCACACGCTTCCTCGCCACCTGCGAGGCGAAGTACCCTAGGGCCGCAGAATGCCTGGAGAGAGACCGGGAGGAGTTGCTCGCCTTCTACGACTTCCCGGCGGCGCACTGGCAAAGCTTGCGGACGACGAACCCCATCGAGTCGACCTTCGCCACGATACGCTTGCGAACGGCGAAGACCAGGAACTGCCTGAGCGAGAAGACGGCGCTGAGCCTCGTGCATCAACTCGCCATGAGTGCTGAGAAGCGATGGCGCCGGCTACGCGGCTTCCGTCATCTGGCCGATGTGATCGCTGACGTGAGGTTCATCAATGGGGTGGAGGAAAAAGATACGGGCGGGAGGGCCGCTGGATTCACGACGGCCATACACAAGATTTGGCCATAACTCTAATTCAGAGTTACTGTCATATCTAGTGTATGTCCGATCTGAATCAAGAAGTTTCCCTGCTCATCTCTTTTCCAACTTGCTGATACTGTCGATTAGATGTCCGTTCGGTGTGAATTTCCCACTGGAAAAACTACTTCTGAATGATACACGATATTTCGCCGCTGGTCATCCTCGTCGATGTCGGCGGCATCACTCATCCTTTTTCACTTGTCGGATTTGCTTGCTCCCAGGAGTCCTACGCCGATTTCCCCGGCAATTCCGGCGCGACTTCAGAGATATTCCTGCTGATTTCCTCGATCTCCTCCTCCCGTCCTTCTCGTTCCATGTCACGAATGATGGCCTGCGCGGTGAACATCGCGGAGCGCAACAGGTGGATTTCAGCTTCCGTACGGGGCCATTCCCTCCGCTCCAGGGCCTCCATCGTGAGCTCGACCACCAGTTGGTTCGGCGAAATTCCCCGCTCTCGTGCCTCTTTTTCGACGCGTTTCCACTCCTCAAATGTGAAACGGATGTTTTTCTGTGTCGTCTGAGCCATTCGTTTTACCGCTCCTGTCGTGAAGGTTTTAATCGATTCCGGTCCCAAAACGATCGGGAAATTCTTGTTTTCTTTCACCGAACACATTCGCCTCGTACCGGAAATATCTCGAATCGACACCGGAATCCGGTAATACCAAATCGGTATCCATCGTAGCGCAGCGCGTGTCTGAGTACTACCAATTTGGTATCTTCAGGAAACCCCCGTGTTACGCCGTATTACGAAGAGCATACGCCACTTTTAAGTGCAGGGATTTCAAGAGGATAAGTGCGCCACCAGATTGGTATTACATATCCCGACATGACGGGAGTGCGCAGATGGGTGAATCATCAAGGCGAGGCGCAGGGGAACGCAGCCGTTCGCAGCCACCGCGACACCCGCATCGGCGATGCGTCCGGTGTAGAACCCGAAGCGCCTCAGGGCGGCAGATTGCCGAATCCGTGGGAACGAACGACGGGGGAATTTTCGCCGGCGAGAATTGTGAGCGGGAGCCGCCGCGGCGACTGAGCGGGAAGAAGCGAG
>JAPPHK010000240.1 GCA_028820795.1 Nitrospinota bacterium
GAATTTCCGTAAAATTCGATAAATACCGATAAATTCACGGGGTTTTTCGATAAATAAATGACAGTATATTTTCTGTGGATATGACGCCGCCGGGACCGGGCGCAGGGAAATTCTGCCATGGCCCGTCCCTCCTTCGATGACGGCAGATGCGGGCAGTTGCGGGGGCGAAAGTCCCCCTCCCGCAGAAACGCTGCGAGGATACCGGGCCCCGGGCGGCGCGCCCGCGGCGGCAAATGGGTGGATTCGCGCGGCGCGACACCTTCGGCGCGAACGGCAAACAATTGCAACCTTTTGATAAGATAAGACTTATAGCGCAGCACTCGAAACATGGCGGGGAAGATACCCACAAGCCTCGTTTTGTGTTTTGATGGGGCGTCGCATAACCGACATCGTGGAGGTATATATGGAAAAGAAGGTCATCCATACGGACAAGGCCGCATCGGGCAAGGTGCCGCTCTCACAAGCCATTCAGGCGGGAGAGTGGCTTCACTGCTCGGGGCAGTTGCCTCTCGACCCCGCGACGGGCGAACTGGTTCCGGGCGGAGTCGCCGAACAGACGCGGCGGATCATCGAGAATCTGAAAGCCGTTTGCGAGGCGGGCGGCACCTCACTCGAGAACGCTGTAAAAGTGACCATCTTCATGGAAGATCTGGCGGATCTGGGGGAAATGAACGCCGTCTTCGAAGAATACTTCGGGACGGAAGACCCCCCGGCGCGAACGACTTTTCAGGCGGCGAAAATCATCGCGGGCGCAAAACTGGAAATCGAACTGCTCGCGTTCATCCCCCAGTAAAAATAGGAGAACCTTTTGGCCACAAGAGCACCCATGGTCGGGATATTGATGGGAAGCGCATCGGATAAGCCGGTGATGGAAGAAGCCGCGAAGGCGCTCGAAACCTTCAACATACCCTCCGAGATGAGAATCTTATCGGCTCACCGTACACCCGACGCCGTTCATGAATACGTGAAAACGGCGCCCGAGCGCGGGATCCGCGTGCTGATAGCAGGCGCCGGCATGTCGGCGCACCTGGCGGGCGTCGTCGGAGCCGCTACGGATCTGCCCGTGATAGGCGTTCCCATCGACAGCTCTTCGCTCGGCGGCCTCGATTCTCTTCTCTCGACGGTGCAAATGCCTCCCGGCATTCCCGTTGCCACGATGGGGATTGGCGCAGCGGGAGCAAGAAACGCGGCCCTTCATGCCTCCCGGATACTCGCCTTGACCGATCAGAAACTCGCGAAGGAATACCGGCGCTTCGCACAGCAACAAACCGAGAAAGTTCTGGCCGCCGACGCCGAACTGCAGAAAGAAATCTCTCCTCAACTCACCCAAGCAAAAAAAGACGGTGCGAAACAACCACAAAATAACGCCAGAAAGAGTTCCGAGCAAAAACCGAGGCCCAAGCGGAGTCGCACCAAAAGAACATACCGGAAAAAATAGACGGTGAGCAGAATCCTCCCGGTGAATCCTGATTCACCAGAAGATGAAGTAATTCAACGAGCTAGCGATGAACTGAGTTCAGGAAACATCGTCGCTTTGCCCACGGATACGATTTATGGGCTGTGTGCTCACGCCCTCGATAAAAGGGCCATCGAGAAACTCTACGAAACAAAGGGAAGAAAAGACCAGAAAGGCGCGCCCGTTCTCATCGGCTGCCGTTCCCAATTACAACGACTCGCCGAGAACATCTCTCCGCATGCAGCAAGCCTGATGGATTCCTTATGGCCCTCGGGCCTGACTTTGGTTTTACCGGCATCTCCCAAGTTGTCTCCCCTGCTAACCGAAGGTGGCGCGTCTATCGCCGTTCGCATGCCTGCTCAAGCGCTTTGCCGTGTTCTGGCCATGCGGGCAGGCCCGTTCGTGGCGACAAGCGCAAACCACTCCGGTGAACCCCCACTCCAAAGCGCTCAAGCGATAATATCTCGGTTCCAAAACAAGGTGGCGCTGACCATAGACGGCGGAAAAATAGGAAATACCCGGCCTTCCACCGTCGTGGATGCGAGAGGGGATAAGCCAAAACTCTTGCGCAAGGGTGTGGTTGATTTCGTTTCGGTGGTTCACGCATGGGACAAAGCGCGAGAACCGGCATCCTGATCTTATTCGGGTTCAGGCATCCCTAAGACGATTCGGCCATCTCCTTCAACAATGCATTGACACGCCAGTCGATATTCATCCGGATTCCATCCATAGGCATCCAGCGTATCTTTTTCGTCTTCCTGTTGGGAAGAGAGGAACTCGGCTCCGGAAATCACGATCACTTTACAAGTTGAACAAGCGCAATTTCCGCCACAATCGCAGGTATGATCAATTCCATAGTCCAAATCCGCATCAAGAATGGAAACTCCGATCTGCGCTTCATATTCGACATCGAGATTTTCATATCGAATAACACTCAACGACCAGCCTCCTGAAGAAATGGCACAAAATTTATCGAAACCGCACACTCACAAACCACTTTTCATGACCATGGGAATTCCAGGAACTCCCAATCGCAAAGCGGCAAATTTATTACCCTTTTTCACCCCATTAA
The DNA here is from genome assembly GCA_028820795.1 of Nitrospinota bacterium. Classification (GTDB taxonomy): domain Bacteria; phylum UBA8248; class UBA8248; order UBA8248; family UBA8248; genus Bin107. The sequence goes on from JAPPHK010000240.1 coordinate 2,529, forward strand.
ACAAGTGCCTTCAACACTTCTTGTGCTGTATTTTCGACGATACCCGGCGCGAGCAATCGAATTTCCAAGGAAAAGAAAAGTAACTAAACCGTGCCTTTCGGGGGAAGAACCACCATCGATTCCGTCCAGGCCCTATGGGACTGAGAGAGTAGAAACTCTATGGCTTCCGCCACCAGATCAGGAGGGATCATCGCCTCAAAGTCGAACTCCCCCGGAATGGATTTCCACATATCCGTTGCGCAGGCTCCGGGCCGGAGGATGGTTAAACGAATGCCTTTGGGTCTCAATTCTTCGACCAATGCCCTGGACAGTCCCTCAAGACCGGCTTTCGCGGCGCAATAAGCCGACGCTCCCGGAAATCCCGAAACGGCACTTATCGAAGATATGTTTAAGACATCGCCTTTCGCCGATTCCAGTAAAGGACATAACGCCCGCGTCAGCATGAAAGGGGCGATGAGACATACTGAAACCGTAGCGTTAAATTCATCCACCGAGAGGCTTTCGATATCCTTGAATACACCCGAGCCCGCATTGTTTATCAACGCATCTACGCCTTCGAGCCTTTTTTCAGCCACTTCTTTAAGCGCTTCCACTTCGTCGGCTTTCGTCACGTCGCAACTGTGCGGGAAAATCTGCCCCACATACCCTTCCGAGTCAAAAGCCAATCTCGCCAGGGCATCGGCATCCCTCGAAACGGCAAGAATCTTCGCGCCCGCTTTTGCGAGACGGAGCGCGCTCTCACGGCCTATTCCCCGCGAAGCCCCGGTAAGAACGATTCTCCTTTTCTCCAGGTGTCTCGGCTCACCGAACGCCATCGGGGTTTTCTCCATAATAATCCACGAAATTTCGCTCGTTTTCATACAAGCGGACGCGAAAAAGAATTTCTGAGTCTATATACTCCGCCAAACATTCCCAAATCGAAATCGCTATGTTCTCCGCAGTGGGGATCCTGTTTTTCAAGAAACCCGCAGCGTCTTCGTTCAAATTCTTGTGATCGAGCGCTTCTACGATTTCCCGCCTCATGAGCTTTTTCAAATCGGCCAGATTATAAGCCATCCCCGTATCAGGGTTTACGAGACATCGCAGGGTTACCTCAAAAACATAATTGTGCCCATGATAGTGCGGATTGGCGCATTTTCCGTACAAGGCCTCATTCTGCTCCTCGCTCCAATCAGGTCGAAACAACCGGTGCGCGGCGGAGAATTCTTCTTGCCTTGTTATCTCAATCATTTGCCTTCCATCCTACGCTTAAAGCGGGTCAATTACAGGGACATTCGTTTCTATCATATCCGCATATTTTAAGCCTGTGGCCGTATTGAATGTCACGATGCGCTCATCTCGTCCAATGTCACCTCTCTCAAGCAAAATATCCAAAGCCGCAATACAGGCCCCGCCTTCCGGGCAAATGAGAATCCCCTCTGAGGCACCTACTTTTCTTTGCGACTCGAACATCATTTCATCGGAGACCGCAATCGCCGTTCCCCCACTTTCCCGAATGGCCCGAAGGCATAAAAAATCCGCCAGAACCTTAGGCGCACGCAAACCGGAAACCATCGTCGTCGGGTTATCCCAAAGGCACGAAACTTCATCGTTGTTCTCATATGCCCGCACGAGCGGGGCACAGCCCTCGGCCTGAACGCAAATCATCCGTGGCCTTTTTTCATCTATCCAGCCCAACTCCTGGAGTTCACCAAAGGCGCGCCACATCGCCACCAACCCCGTCCCGCCACCTGTGGGATATAGAATTACGTCGGGGACATCGCCACCGAGTTGTTCGACGAGTTCATAGGCCATCGTTTTCTTGCCTTCAGCTCGATAGGGCTCTTTGAACGTGGACAATTCAAACCAACCTTCTATCGGCGTTCTTTGCGCCACGATTTCCGCGCAATGATGGATATAACCACGAACAACTGTCACTTCTGCTCCCGCCAGAGCACATTCCACTTTATGCACGCTCGGTGCTTTTTGCGGCACGTAGACGGAAGCCTCGATTCCCGCTCGCGAAGCGTAAGCTGCAGCCGCGCCACCTGCGTTTCCAGCCGTTGGGATGGCGATTTTTTTCACGCCCAGATGCCTCGCCATCGTAACCGCTACGGATAATCCCCTGGACTTAAAACTCCCCGTTGGATTCAAGCCCTCATCTTTCACGAACAGATTGGAAAACCCCAAAATTTTTTCAAGACGAGGCGCCCTCAACAAAGGCGTCATGCCTTCGCCGAGCGTAACGATGGCGCTTTCATCGGGTGCCGGGAGCATTTCATGATAGCGCCATATGGAATGCGCACGGCCCGCCATATTCTTGATATCTAAAGTCTGGGCGGCGGCTCCGGTGTCATACCGCGCCAGCAACGGAGCACCAAACGGGCTTAAATTCATCAAACTGCCGGGTTCGAATTGTTCTCCGGATTTTGAACACTCAAGCCCCATGAATGCAGAATAAGAATTCATCATGGAGTCTCATTCATGAAATTTTCATTCTCGATATTGTTGCTTCAAAAGCACTTTGATACCTTTCCATTGATTCCTATAACGATAGCGTCATCATCGCTGCCCCCGCAAGGAGAATCAAATGGCACGCAAAATAAAAGCATTGCCGGGTCCGGCAAAAACCCATGGATTCGTAGAAATTGCAGAGGGTGTGCATATTTTCATTGGAGGAGACGGCGGCACGAATTTCGGCCTTGTTCTTACGGACGAAAAACCGGTTATCGTTGATAACGATATCCGAATACGAAAGGCTTTTGTATCCGGGATGAAAGAAATCACCCGAAAATCACCCGGGCTGGTGCTCAATACCCACCATAATTTCGACCACACCTCCGACAACGGTTATTACCACAAACGAGGGGCCGTTTCCGTCGGTGAGGAAAACGTACGTTTGGAGATGGAACGAGAGGAAAACGAGGGCATCTGGGTGAAGCAAATGGCGGGCAGGCCGCAAAAAGTGGAGCACCTGATTGGCAAACTTCACATCGCACCGCCCATAGTGACATTCGAAGGCGAAATTTCCATCCGCTACGGCGGGCGATTGTTCGAGATGGTTCACATTGGTCATTGCCATACAAAGGGAGACACCGTTGTTTGGATGCCGGAGGAGAGAATTCTCTTCACGGGAGATCTGCTCGACTATCGAACCCACCCGGTGGCAAGACTGGGGAACTTCGGTAACTGGATTGATGCGACCCCAAAACTAAAGAAATTTCCCGCCAAGTTCCTCATCCCCGGTCATGGGCCCATTCCCACGCAGCCCGCCTCAAAAGTATGGGATGAATTCAAGGGCTATATGACGAAATTGCGCTCCCGCACCGCCGCAGCTCTAAAAAAACATGGGACCCCCGCTAAGGCGGTTCCGAGCGTTCACATGGATGAATATCGCAATTGGTTTCGTTCTAATCTCGTTCCGCAAAACGCGACGTTAATGGCAAAGGAACTTAGAAAAAGAAGGTGAGAACCTCACACCCACTCCGTTGGTGGCGCTTCTCCCTCAAAATATCCGGAAGGAACATCCCCTCGCACACGACGGGCGGTCAGACGTTTTGTTATTAATGAAAACCGGCTTTCCACCTCGGCCGATGAAGACCACGGCTCTTCATTCTGAAAACCGCCCATCCGAATTTCTCCCTCCACGATCAGAACGCCATCTTCTTCTCTGGGGGTGCTTCTCACTACTCCTGTTTTTTCATCCCAAAAATGCACGGCTCCATCGCTTGCTCCGAAAGCATAAACGGAACCACCTCGCTTCCAGTCCACCGTCGCAAACAGCCCACCTTTTTCTTCCCTTCTCATTTCCGCGTTGCTCGTACCCACGATGTATAAATCTCCCCAGATGAGAGGAGGCGCTATCACCCAGCCCGCCGTATTCGCCACTCGCCAGCGGAAATTGCCGCTTTCGCGATCCACGGCAAAAAAATGCCCCTTTTCCTGGTCGTTCAGTACGGCGAAAATTCCTTTTTCATCCGCGGCATACAGCGAAGTGTGCACACCAAGGCGTTCAAGAAGTTCGTCGGGTGGAATCGTCATGAAAACAATCTCTCCATCGGTGAGCATTGGTATATGTTGCTCAGAAGCTTTCAGCCGTAGAATACCCGAAGACACCTATCACCTCTATCTCGCCAAGCGAGATGGAACAACGTACAGTTCAACCAGGTCGTGCGTCCGGAATATTTTTGATAAGATCGGTGAAGCAAGCACGGTTAAATACGGATGTTCTAGAAGAGGAGATTTCACATGGCCGTCATCACCATTTCGCGTCAATACGGGACAGGTGGAATTTTCATCGCGCGCAAACTCGCGAATAAACTGGGGTATGCGTTTCTGGGGCGCGACGAACTCGTCGAAATTTGCAAACAACGAGGTTTGACCCTGGATTTGGAGAAAATAGAAGGCCGTGCTCCGACAATCCTGGAACGTACCTTTGGCGTCGGACGAGACAGCTTGCGAAACGTTTTGTCTGAATGCATGAGTGAAGCGGCAGATAAAGGGAACGTGGTTGTCGGCGGGTGGGGTGGGCAAGTGCTCTTGAAGGATCGAACCGACGCTTTGCATCTTCGAATCGTCGGCAGCCTGGAGGCCCGCATCCGCCACTTCATGGAATCATCAGGCGTAACGAGAACGGCGGCGGAAGAAACCATCAAGAGATCAGACCGGGATCAGGGTTTGTTTTCCCAATATTTCTTCAATGTCGATTTTGCCGATTCAACTCTTTATCACGGCACATTTAACATGGAGCAAACATCATCCGAAAGCATGATTTCTTTCATCGAATCGATGATTTCAGAAAAAGAAATTGCGGCTTCCTGAATACTGCCAAGAAAATCATCCTTTTCTTCTCGTTGCTTGCGCTGACGCCGCCGCCACTGCAACAAGCGATAACATTTGAACACACAGCACGAGAATAAACGCCCAGTAATAGCTTTCCCATATGTCGAAAATATATCCCGCAATCCAAGGCCCGACGGCGGAGGCCAGTCCTCCTCCCGTTTGGCTAACACCCAGGATTCGGCCAAAACTCTTGCCAGCGAAAATATCGGCCTTTAGCGATACGAAAATCGCGCCACGAGCACCGGCGCCAATGCCATAAACCAGAACATATGCATACCCTAGCCAAGCGAATCGTTCCGATAAATTCATCAATAGAATAACGCCCGACATGGCAACCAGGCTGAGCAGGTAAAAGGTTCGGGATCGCCCGATTCTATCTCCTACCCATCCACCCAAAATCCCTCCCAAGGCTCTGACAACTGCCAAGCCTCCTATAAGAGAAGCGGCTTTCAAGGTGCTCATTCCCACATCAACCATGTGGGCGGCTTGATGCACGCCGACCACGCTGAAACCAACGCCATTAAATATCCCTGCCAGAAACAGCAGCCAAAAAATCGAATCAGACAGTGCTTCTTTCAAGGTCCAGCTCGATTCGGGGTCATCACCTGTCATTTTTGGGGGTATATCGGCGCGGCTGCGGTGTAGAAGCATATTCAAGGGAACCAACAAGACGATGATGCCAATCGCCAGAAAAACATACGCCGTGCGCCACCCGAAAGTCGCAATCAGATAGGCGGAAAACGGAACCATGAGAATTCCGCCACAACTCCTTCCCGATAACGATATCCCCATCGCCACGGAACGGCGTTGCGCAAACCATTGACTGACAACGGTGCTCGTGGGAATGAAACCAAACATGGTAATGCCTAGTGCTACAATGCCCCCGTAGAATAAATACAGGGTGGGCAAACTGGAAACCTTCGACATCAATGCAAGGCCGACAGCTAAAATCGTGATCCCTGTGGGGATAATTACTCTCGGGCCCCAACGGTCCACCATTGCCCCGATAAACCCGGCGGAAATCGCAAACGTGGCCATCGAAAAAGAAAACGCCAAGGCGGTGTCCGCTCGAGACCACCCGAATTCATCGAGAAACGCCACGTAAAAAACAGGAAACGTTCCGACGACGGAACCACCGACAGCCATGGTGATAAATGTAAGACCCACTATTACCCAGCCATAATAGCGGCTTGAAGTCTCATTCGCGCTTTCTGAAAAATAGAACTTCATCTAACCGAATCCACGTGAAAAAAATACAGGCGCCCCATCAAAGAGGCGCCTAAAAAACCATCATCCCCCAATAGTTCCACTCAGGGGAAAACTTGCTGCATCAATTGATCCTTCGGGCAAACTGAATAGCTGTTTAGACACGCATCGGCATTACAACGTAAGTATAACCATCCGAGTCCTTCGGAGAGAGCACCCCAGGGCTCAGCGAATCCTTTAACTCCATGCTGATTTGCTCTTCGTCCAATATGGAGAGCGCATCCAGACAATACCTCGAATTAAATCCAATCGTAATGTCGGTCTGCGCGTCCGATTCTATAATTTCCTCGGCTTCTCCCGCCTCAGAGCCGTTCGTCGTCAACTTCAACTGACCCGGGGAAAACGCAAACTTCACCATACGCGTTTCGTTGGTAAAAAGAGATACCCGCCTGAGTGCCTGCGTTAAACTTTCCCGGTTCATCATAATGGAATACTCGTTGTTATCCGGGATCACTTGTCTGTATTTTGGAAATTCACCGTCTATCAGCCGGGCCGATAAGGCAATATTTTCCATTTGAAAAATGATGTGGTTTGGAGTGAGGGAGGCGGAAGCATCGTCTCCCGAAAGTGACAAACCCTGACCGCTTGAGACGTGGGTAAGAGAGACGGATACTTCACCCTCGATGCCCTGTAAGATTTTCACCAATTCTCCAAGTGCTTTTTTGTGGACAATCACTCCTTCGTTAAGCACCAATCCTTCACTCGGCCGCTCGATCATCGCCAACCGATGGCCATCCGTAGCGACGAGGCGCAGGATATCGCCTTCGGTTTCCATAAAAACACCATTGTAGGTATAGCGCGTCTCATCCTGGGATATCGCAAACATCGTTTTTCGAATCATCTCCGATAAAACCGAAGCAGAAATTGTATGTGCGTCTGATTCGCCCGATTCAGGAAGTGCGGGAAATTCCGCGGGCGGCAATCCCGGAAACAGGAATTTCGAGCGCTCACAACGCATTTCAATCCACTGTCCGTCTTTTTCCGTAAAACGAACCTCTGATTCAGGAAGTTCTCGTACTATGTCGAACAATTTCCTTGCATTCAGCGTAACTTTCCCTGCTTCCTCCACTTCCGCCTCAAACATTCCCCGCATGCTTATGTCAAGATTCGTGCCCAACAAACGGATATTCTTGTTGCCTTCGGTTTCTACAAGCACATTTTGCAGTATTGGCATCGCGCTGCTTCTGTTTTCGACGACACCTTGTATCGTCTGCAGGGCTCTGAGCAACGTATCCTTTGATATGGCTAACTCCACAATACCAACTCCTTGTTATGGAACAGGGTTTTACGAATCATTGACCAGCATCAACTCGGATGTTGGTTTGATAATAGCAAATTAAAGGGTCTCGTGGGCATAAGATTCATATAAACCAAAGATGGATACAGGGCAAGAGGACGGATTTTTTGAAAATGACCTTATTTTCGTCCGGCGAAACTTGCTTCCACGTATTGGGGGGCGCAAACTGTCATTTCGCCATTATGAATTGTTCAACAAGAAAAGAAATGTTGGAGCAGAAATACCATAAGACCATTCTTGAAAAAACGGAGACCGCAATTCTTGAATCCTCCATTTGAAATGGTAATATGGCACGCTTGTTAATATGTTTGTTCTTTAACCTTTCTTTCTGCTATGAACAAATCAATCTCCCAGCGCTCCATTCTCCACGTTTACGCACATCCTGACGATGAATCCTTTGGAAATCCTGCCACAATTATGCTCTACGCGAACCAGGGCGTGCGTATGGGCCTCCTTACCTTCACGCGAGGAGAAGCTGGCCTTACAAACGGCGTATGCCAGCCTGATGAGTTGGGCGATGTCCGAGAAAAAGAACTGAAAGACGCCTGCCACGTGCTCGGTATCAAAGATCTGACGCTTTGGAACTACCCGGATGGTGGGTTGAAGTTCGTCGAGGAGTTGGAAATTCTACCTCGCATCGAAAAATTTATCCGAAACTTTTCCCCCGACGTGGTCGTGACGTATGGAGAAGACGGCGTTACCGGACATCCCGACCACATCGCCGTCGGCGGCTGGGTCACAACTGCTTTCCACCGGCAAGTGAGGAAATACCCCGGTGTTGCACCTAAGCGCCTGTACCACCGAATATCGCCACTAAAAAGACGCACCCTGTACAATCGCTCCGACCTCGTTTATCGGAACGACTACACGACCATAGTGGACGGGAGAAACTTTCCGCACGCGAGGCTAACAGCGCACGAATGCCATCGCTCCCAAAAACAAGCCACCGATTACACACAACCAAAAACGTTCGAGGCAGGGTTGGTGGATTATTATGTCAGGCAGTACCCCGAATGGCGCGGAGGTCCGATCGAGGCCGATCTGTTCGGGGATTCACACCACTCCGATGAAACCAAATTACCCTGAGTTACACTACCCTGCCATACGCGAGCCGCACATTTTTCACCGAAAGAGTACTGGCCCATTCAGGTATGTGAGTGCTCACGACCAAAGTGATTCCAGAGGCGGCTAACTCCTTGATTATTTCGACAATCAGCTTGCTGTTTTCCTCGTCCAAATGAGAGATGGGCTCGTCCAGAAGTAGCGTTTCCGCTCCCGCCGCTAACGCCCTGGCAAGGGCTACGCGCTTTTTCTCCCCTCCAGAGAGTTTTGCAGCGTCTCGGTGAATCAACCCTTCGCATCGCGTTTTGATAATGGCTTCTTCAGCCTCTTCATTCGCTTGCGATATGTTCATCCCGCGTGCACGGGGCCCATAAGAAACATTCAGCAACACGTTTCCACGAAAAAGATATGGCTCCTGGGCCAGGAGCGTGACCTTTCTCCTGTGCTCGAGTCCTGGTTTGCCGAAAATGATGGGTTCACCCTTATATCGGATGACACCGCCCTCGGGCGTAAGCAAACCCGCCATCACACGCAAGAGCGTTGTTTTCCCGGAACCATTCGCTCCAGTGAGCAGCACCACCTCGCCGGACGAGACTGTCACCCTCTCGATGTCCAGAACCAAATCGGTCTCAAACCGAAATTTTACGTTATCCAGAAAAAATACTTCCATATCAGGACCTTTGAATGTAGCGAGAAAGCAAATTCGTCACGAAAATGATCGCCAACAGCACAACGCCCAACGCGATCCCGAAACCGAATTCTCCTTTCATGCTTTCAAGCGCAATGGCTGTGGTCAGGGTTCGTGTATATCCTTCTATATTCCCACCGAGCATCATGGCGATACCCACTTCCGATGATACGCGGCCAAATGCCGCCAACACAGCGGCCATCATCCCGAAGCGGGCTTCGCGCAGCACCGTCCATGCAACAAGCCCGTTCGACGCGCCCAATGTAAGGGCTGTTTCCCGTACCCTTTCATCAACGGATGCGACAGACGTCATGGAGAATACCGCCACGAGTGGAACCGCGAGGACAACCAATCCAATGACAATGGCCGAGGGAGTGAACAACAAGTCGGCGAAACCCAAAGGTCCTCGTCTGGAGAGAAAACCATATGCGAGCAACCCGATAACGACGGTCGGCAGACCCAGTGATGTCTGGAGCAGTGTGATAGCGAACCCGCGTCCTCTGAAGCGTCCCATCGCCAGCAAAAACCCAACCGGCAAGCCGATGAGAGACGCCAGAATCGTAGCCCAAAAACCTACTTTGATGGTCACCCAGGCGGCGAGCATCACCTGAGGATCCGCCCGAAGCACACGCATCAGTCCATCGGCAAATCCATCAAGCAAGTATTCCAAAACGCTCCTCCTCCAAGCCTATCAACGGGAGTATTTCGCGTTTGGATAAAAGAGTTGCTTTCCCATGAGCCGAAAATCACGGATGATGCCTTGCCCCTCGGCGGATACAAGAAAATCGATATATTTCACCGCCAGACCAAACTTCACATGGGGATGACGCTTTGGGTTCACGGCGATCACGCTGTAAGGATTGTGCAAACGCTCTCCTCTCGGTCCTTGAATATTCAGGGATATCTTTCCCTTCGCAACAAGAGCGATATACGTGCCTCTGTCCGTAAGCGTGTATCCGCTTTTCTCGTCCGCCGCCATCAGCGTTCGGCCCATTCCCTGGCCCAAAGCGCGATACCAGGAACCAAACACGCCGACACCGGCATCTCTCCAAAGCTCCATTTCCTTCTTGTGTGTTCCGGAATCATCGCCCCTGCTGAACCAGAGGCTTTTCGAATCCCTGATTTGGTGCAAAGCTTCGCTCACATTGAATGTCCTGAAAACCCCAGCAGGGTCCGATGCCGGTCCCACGATCACAAAATCGTTATACATGACGGCTCTTCTGTGAACACCGTAGGCTCTCTCCATGAACATATCTTCCGCTTTCTTTGCATGTACGAGCACAACGTCCACATCGCCATTTTGTCCCAAGCGCAATGCCTTGCCCGTGCCTACGGATATGGTGTGCACGGAAACGCCATTTTTTTTCTCAAATATCGGATGTAATTGTTTGAGCAAGCCCGAATTCTCAGTACTCGTCGTCGTCGCAAGTTTCAGGCGCTCCTGCGCAGGAGCGTGGGTCCAAAACCCCAAAACCAACAAGAGGGCCAAGAAAAACCGCGAGAGAAAACACCGCGCCATTGGAATGTACTTATACTCTTGGTTGTTCTGAAGGCTCGAACGAAGGCGCACAACCCAGGATTTTGAGATCGATTTCATGAGAGAGCGCCTCGAGAAGCGTTTTTGTCTCGACTTGCGCGTCAATGGTTGAAGTCAGCCGTGCAAGAGACATGGGTTCACCATGTTCATTTTTCTCGGCGCAAGCATGAAAAGTTTGGTAATAGCCTAAATCGTCATAAGCTTCCAAAATCGCTTGCAAATAATTTTGTTGCGAAGTCGGCACGTGCAACCACCAGACAAGAGAACCATCGGATGATACTGGGTTGAGTTTCTTTTCATCCCGTAGGGAGGTCATTCGCTCACTTGAATTCCACGTGCTGCTTGTCGAATGTACCCCGGCATTTCTTTTACAAACAAAGAGCGGGGCACTACCTTGTCAAAGCCCGCTCGCATCGCAGATTTGAGCAACTCCGGCTCGGTATGCTTGCCCCAGGCAATGGTGTGCGCGTCTTTATTTTTTTCACTGGCCTTTAGTTTTTTGACGAGTTCGCCTGCTCTTTCGCCACCTAGTTTGTGATGATGCAGGTCCGACATGAATAATGTAACTCGAAAACTATCAAGCGCCTCTTGAAATCTTTCCTCTGAATCGATGAACTCCAACAAAATACCTTGCGAACTCCCCTCTGCACGGATACCGCCGGAGAACATCAAATCAGAGCAAACGACAAAAACTCTTTTCGCCTCTTCCATCATCATGAACCGTCTTTCTTCTCATGCAAGAATTCGTTTTTCGGTTCACCAACATAACCGGGCAAGTAGTCGATGCGTCCCGAGGACAATACCTCAATATATTTCGCTCCCTCAGGCCCCACGCCCGTTGCGCTATGGAAAACACCCCCCGGGATGGAAGCGAAACCACCGGGCTCGAGCCAATCCTCGACCCCATCGATGTGCATTTTCAGTTTACCTTCCAGCACAACGATAAACTGATCTTCGGGGTGACTATGAATCGTGCTCTCATCGAACTGCGTGTCGCAAGCAATCTCGCCGCGTTGCATCGTCAAGCCATCCAACGCGACAGCTCGGCGCATGGTTCCCTTACGAAGATTCTGCGATTGCGGAATGTCTTCCCAGCGATGAAAACCCAATGCCTAGTCCTTTGTCTTTGGCCTATCTGCCCCCAGGTCGACAGATACACAACTGGTGAGGGGAGATCGTTAGACTTCCACTTCCTCACCCAAGAGATCGATAAGGCCATGGATATTTTCGAGCGTATCGATTTTATAGAGCATCGCTTCAATCAAGGCGATCTGATTGCTCTCGTACACCAAACTAGTGCACTCCGTGAATTTCTCGTAAAGCTCCTCGCGATCCATGGGGCGTTGGGGAGTGCCTCGGGAGATTTCCGACATTTTCTCATGCACCGTCCCGTCTTCCAGTTCTATCGCCACCTTGCCGCGAATGAGTGCGTAACCCTGGGCTTCGATTTCATCGTCCATGAAGGGGTTTACCTTTTTCATTATCTCCACGACGTCGGGGCGCCTTACGACTTCGTCTTTGTATTGAGCGATGCCGGCCGCGCGCTCCAGCAGCAAGATACCGAAACCGAACTGCAAAGAGAATTTCGCCTCCAGTTCATTTTGTGGCTCTTTGTAGCGCAGGGGCTCCAAAACGCGCGAGGTGGTACCGAACCGCAACTCTTTCACCTGGTCGGGTTTGATGTCGTTTTCCAGAATCAGGTCCCTGGCGGCATCCATGGCGGGGTGCGCAAGGGAGCCGCAAGGGTAGGGTTTAATCGAAACGCCCGGATCCACCGCCGACCAGGCGTTTCCGAGTTTCCCGACGATGTAATCCTTATCGCAGCCACCACCCATGATTTGGAAAAATCCCCACTGCCCATCGAATATCGTGGGGTCTGAAGTGTAGCCGCCCGATGCCAGTCTCGCCGCCACGACGCCGTTCTCCGCCGCCCGCCCGCAATGGTAGGGCTTCGTCATCGTCCCAAAATTCGCACGCAGACCGGCGCTTTCCGAACAAACGATTCCGTAGCACATGCGCAATTGGTGCTCATCCAATCCCATCAACTTCGCCGCTGCAGTCGCCGCCCCGATTGCGCCGATCGTTCCCGTGGAATGAAATCCATTGATGTAATGATCCGGCCGAATCGCCTCCGCCACCTTACATTCCACTTCAAAGCCGAGCGCAAATGCGGTGAGCAACTCCTGTCCTGTTGCGCCCAGCGCCTCGGCAAGGGCCAGAGCAGAAGGCAGCACTGGACATGTGGGGTGAGTCAACAAGCCGTAAACGCGATCCGGATAGCTGCTCAACTGCGTATCGTCATAATCCATCGCGTGGCCGGCGACGCCATTGGCCAAAGCGGCGAGATGTGCCGGCACCGTCATGCCGGTACCGATTACCCGCGCCTCGGGTTCTCCTCCAATTTCCTTAAGGTAGTTTTGGATAACATGACCACTTTCTTCCGTGGAGCCCGCAACCATCAGACCGATTCCATCCACGAAACAGCGGCGCATGATCACCCGTACATCTTCAGGGATGTTTTCGTACTCCGTATTCAAGACGAATTCGACGACGGCATCTGTGATGAGAGAATCTGAATCGCTCATAACCTCACCTTTCTGAAAAATCGTTGATAATGGATCAATTTTTTTTCTTCTCCACCCATTCTGACGCAGGATTCTGTGGAACAGTAATCAATTTCACCTGGGGTTTAGGACAAAAATATCCGGTTAATGTTGAAAAAACCGACGTATTCGAACAAATCCCACTTAGAGCGAAAATTAAAAGCCCTGACAATAGCAATGTGCCCAGCAACCAAATCACACCACGGGTCATGACAGATCCCTCGAAACCCCCAGCTTCTAGGTGAATCGAATACAGATGAAGGAGGCGCGTCGTTTTTCGGTTAGCAAAAAATAAAAAACGAGTCGTCTCGCTCGGCGACCCGCGATTCGAATCACTGTACAGGGAGATGATATTCTTTCCCTGTGTCTTCAATGACCCATTGCAGTAATCACAAAAACGAAACCTAGCAAAAACCATATCGATCGGCAAGGTAAAATCACTTTTTTCTCTATTTCCATTTTACATATCTCAATAAGACTGGAATAATAAGAGGAGAAAGGGGTAGGAGAACCCATGTCCAGCATTATGCTTTATTCGCCGGGAGTGGATCCGTTGATTTAACGGGGTTTATTATTTTTTGCTTTTGCTTGTGATTTTTTGCGCAAGCGGAGCGGACTACTAGTCTGATGGCAAAATGCGTATCGTTACGACATCCAAATAAGTGGAGTTTCAAATGATTTTAAATATTGAAGCCGGTGACATCCTGCCCGCAAAAGATGCCATCGCTTTGATGGACCAAGCAGACCTCGGACCTTCCATCGATGTTCCTGAAATTCCCGAAAACGCTCATCCCGAGAACATCACGGAAGAGGAGAGGGAGTTCCTGCAAGGCGAGGTCAGGCGTCTCAAGAAAGAAAGGAACGCTCTAATCCTGGCGCATAATTATGTACCCAGAGATATTCAGGACGTATCCGATGTCATCGGGGATTCATTATTCTTGGCCCAGCAAGGCGCCGCATCGGATGCGGATTATCTCGTCGAGCCATCCGTCTTGTTCATGAATCAGATTTTGGCCGCTCTCAAGAAACCCCACCAAACCGTTCTGGCCCCCAGCCTCGATGCGCTCTGCTCTTTGGCCGCTCATGCTGACGTGGCTAAAATTCGGGATTGGAAAAAAGAGCATCCAGACGGAATCGTTATCAGTTACGTAAACACGTATCTCGAAGTAAAGGCAGAGAGCGATTACTGCTGCGCGTCCGCCAACGCGGGCAAGGTCACCCTCCACATCCTCGAAAACTCAAGGCCCGAGCAGCCCATATTGTTTTTGCCCGACGTATTCCTGGGCTTCTATGCCGCCAAGCTCCTGGAGAGCAAGGGTCATTCTTTGGACCGCCTCCATCTCATGATGGGTGCGTGTCACGTACATGAGAGAATTCGTCCGCACCATGTTCTGGAACAGCAACAACTACACCCCGAGGCTATCACCGTGGTTCACCCCGAGTGCGGCTGCACCAGCGCCTGTATGCGCCAAGTGAACGAAGGCATCGTGCCCGAGGATATGCTCCAGTTCCGATCGACTCAAGGAATGATCAAGCTGGTAGAGGAAGTCCCGCACTCGAAAGTCATCGTGGCTACCGAGGTCGGAAACCTCCATCCCATGTCCAAGGCGGTTCCGGACAAAACCTTGATACCAGCGAGCCGTGAAGCCCTTTGCGCCTACATGAAACAAAACACGCTGCATAACCTGTATGAATGCCTCCGGGACCTAAAACATGAAATTACCGTAGATCTGGAGCTGGCTCGACGCGCACGAATTCCCATCGAGCGCATGCTCGAAATCGTATAACTCCGATTACCACTCGACATGGATATCCGCTCTAAAATCCGCGAATGGCTCCTGGAAGATTTTGGTGGCGCTCCCCTTCAGTATGACGCGGAAAAAGAACCCTCGTGTGTGGCGGAGTTGCGCTCGAAAAGCGATGCCATTCTCGCGGGATCTCCGTTTTTCCTTCCCATTCTGGAAGAGACCCAAA
This sequence comes from Nitrospinota bacterium, assembly GCA_028820795.1. GTDB lineage: Bacteria > UBA8248 > UBA8248 > UBA8248 > UBA8248 > Bin107. Next base: position 17,777 of record JAPPHK010000240.1, read on the forward strand.
AACTATTGGCTCTCGGGAAAAGTCAATCGCCCGAGGTCAACTGGTTAAAAGATGAAGGAGCCAGAATTTCCAAAGGCGAACTTCTGGCGCACGTTTCCGGTCACACCCAGACCATCCTGAAAGCGGAGCGCACCGCGCTCAATCTCCTTTCGCATATCTCTGAAATAGCGACGCATACGGCAAATACCTTGGCTTGTTTCGTAGACTTCCCAGAATCTCTCAAAGGCATCATTGATACAAGAAAGAACCGGCCGGGCCTGCGTTATTTTGAAAAATACGCTGTTCGCGCAGGTGGCGGGCGGAACCATCGACTCGGTTTTTTCGACGGAGAAATGATAAAGGACAACGACATCGTTGCCGCCGGTTCCATCGCCTCCGCCATCGACAGGCAATTCGGAAATCGCTACATGACGGAAACTCAAATCGAAGTGCAGAGTTTGTCTCAACTGGAAGAAGTCATCGATGACGGACGAGTGCACATGATTCTGCTTGATAATATGGACATCGAAACTCTCCGAAAGGCAGTCGCAATTACCCGGAAAGTCGGCATCGCATCAAACACGAAAAAACCCTACGAGTTGGAAGCCTCCGGCATTGCCAACGCCGACATCAGGAGCGTTGCGGAAACGGGGGTAGACTATATCTCCACCAGCTCGCTCGTCCGCTCCGCCCCTCCACTTGACTTTCACATGAAGATCACAAAAGTAGATTTATGATACTCTCGAGAAAGTGTTTTTCACCGACTCGTCCCAATTTATTGTATCTTCGACTTAATTACTTCCGAGGGAAATCATGTCTTTAGAAGTCGACTCTAAAAGCGTGGAATACTACAAAGCTTCGGACGGGCGCATTATTGCCATCCACATTAAGGGAGATTTTAACGATTACACCAAATTTCCTCCATATCTGGACACGGAGGAAGCGAAAGAACACATCCTCACCGCATACGCCGGGCAGGACATTGAAGCGGAACGCAATACAAAAGCCCACATGACGGATGATGACGTGCCCCTGCAAATCATCGTCTTGAACAGACCCAAAGGCGCGATAACCAAAGCGCACTATCACGTGGTGGAAGAGAGAACCACGAATACCACACGGCACCAGATTCTCCTGTGCCAACGCGGGAAGGTTCGAGTCGGCGTATTTACGAAAGAAGGAGAAAATCTGGGCGATGCGATTTTGCATCGCGACGATCTCATACTGATGTACGAGGGACACGAGGTTGAATTCCTGGAAGATGATTCAAAACTCATCGAAATCAAAGAAGGCCCTTTCCCGGAAACAGACGAGCGCGACAAAGTCGATTTAAAATAAACAGATATGGACACCATCCAATCAGTCTATTTGGAGAGACGCCATGAAATTTTGCACCTTTGAAGTGCGAACACCTGTTGGACCATTCGAGCGTTTGGGAGCCGTTGTATCCGAAGGCAATGACCTCCGATACGTCGACCTCAATTTCGCTGCAGCTGCGGAGTTCAAACAGCGTGGCTCTTCACGACCCCAAGCCATGGCGGACGCCCTCATTCCATCCGAGATGCTCGCCATCGCGGCATCGGGCAGAGGCGGTGTTGAAGCCGCCGAAGAAGCGCTCGAATTCGCACTCGAAAATGAAGACGCTACCGGACCTCGCGGGGAGCAAATCATTTATTCACCGAGCGAAGCCCGGCTGCTCGCGCCCATCAAACAACCCCCGCTCATTCGCGGCTTCGCCGGATTCGAGCGTCATCTTAAAAAAACATTCGAAGTGATGAACATGGAAATCCCCAAAACCTGGTACGAGCGCCCCCTTGCCTTCAAAGCGAGTTGTGGTCACATGGCCGGGCCCGAGGAGGAAGTTCCCTGGCCGAGCTTCACAGAGAAAATGGATTTCGAACTCGAGTTCTGCTGCGTTATCGGCGTGCCGGGGAGAGACATCTCTGAAGAAGATGCGCATGAGCACATCTTTGGTTACGCGATATTGAACGACTGGAGCGCCCGGGACGCGCAGGGCGGCGAAATGGCGATGGGAACAGGGCCATACAAGAGCAAAGACTGGTGCTGGAGCCTTGGTCCCTGGATAGCTACACCCGATGAGGTCGGCGATCCCAAAAACATTCCCATGGCCGCGAGAGTCAATGGAGAAACATGGGTGGAAACCACACCCGGGGAGATGTATTGGACTTTCTCTCAAATCATCGCCTACACCGCCAGGGATGAGAATCTCCTGACTGGGGACTTAATGGGATCAGGCACCGTTCCAGGAGGATGCGGCATGGAGATGGAACGCTGGATTCAACCGGGCGATATCGTGGAAATTGACATGGGGCCGCTGGGGGTCATGAGAAACAAGGTTGGCCTAAAGCCGGAGCCCAAACCCTACACGTACAAATAGCCTTAAGATTCTTTTTCCTGGTCGCTTGCTTGTGGGTTCATGAGGTGAACGACTCTTTGCGGGAAAGGTATCTCGATACCTTCTTCTCGAAGCCGCCGATCGATCTCAAACCTCAAATCACTTGCGACCCCCAACCGTCTCATCACATCTGAAGTAAAGCACCGTAATTCGAAATCCAGGCTGCTCGCGCCAAAATCGCGAAACACGACGGTAGGAGCGGGATCATCGCTTACCCGCTCGTTCTTCTCGGCGATATCCATAAGAATCCCCCGAACCTTTTCCACATCGGAGCCGTAAGCCACGCCTACCCCGATCTCCACGCGACCATACTGATCCCGATGCGTCAGGTTGGTAACCGATGTCGAAATAATCTCCGCGTTCGGAATAATCACCGATGCGCGCTGCCAGGTTTCGAGTTCCGTCGCGCGAAACTGTATTCTTTTCACAATTCCCTCATCGCTGCCCACGCGCACCCAATCGCCAACCTTAATGGGCCTCTCAACCAAAAGTATCAATCCCGAAATAAAGTTGTTCACTACATTCTGCAGCCCGAAACCGATCCCCACCGAGAGCGCGCTGACAACCAGCGCCAGGTTCGAGAGATCAATCCCCGTCACTGAAATACTCAATAACGCCGCAACGATTACGCCCGCATAACCGAATCCTGCATTCAGGGAGTGGCGTATCCCCGCAGGCAAACTCGTCTGCTCGAGAAACCTCTCGGACAACTGTCTTTGCAAGAACCTCGCTCCGGCCATGGCGATGAAGAAAATTGCAATAGCCAGGATAATTTCGATGACTGAGATACGAATGCTTCCCACCTGGAATCCGGACAAGGTTTGCATCGTCCAGCGAATCAGATCGTCCGGAGGCACTCCCCATACAGGCACGATAATCAGAACGCCGCATAAAAATACTACAGGATCAACAACGACTCGCCCCCAGGAACGAAATCTTTCGAACGTACGGGAAGAAATGTGGAGTTTGTGCTGAATTGACTCAGATTCCGTCGACCAGGAAACCAGCTCGCGGACGTAACCACGCAACAAAACAACCATCCACAACAAAAGGCCCGTCCAAAGAAGGTTGGTGAGAAGGCGCTTGCCCAGAGCGCTATATCCAACGAACAAAGCTGCAATACCTATAACCGCAAGTAACCTTGCAGAACGACTAATGAATCTCCATGTCTTTTCTTGCTGCGAGATTTCACCCTCTTGAGCCGCTTCGGCTCGCCAGAGTTCTACTCTCCCCAGCTTCAAAAAAATCCAGCCCTCCAGAATACCAAATACGGTCGAATAGATAGATTGCGCTTCAGCGGAGCCTCCCCTTTCACCCCAAAGATTCGAAAAAAACATGTCGATTGAAAAAACAGCCGCCAGAATGAAAACCAAGCGATAAGCGCTTTGCGCATTCTCAGTGGATTGACTTGTAAGTCGCCAAGCCGGTCGGCTTGGGCAGAGAAAAGATTTTGCAAACGCAACAACAACACAAAAGAACAACATGGATAAAAGAAAAGACGTGAGCACTTCCGCAAACAGGCCGCTCACCAAAGCACCCGGACGAGTCACCCATAAGTAGAGCACCGCTAAAACAGTTCCCGGTAAAATGCTGTTGCCGACGCTTTCCATTACGGCGCCGCCAAAGCGACGCGAGTAAGAAGGCTCCAATATCCCTGAGTCTCGACCCGAGAATGTCAAAACGCTGCGCCTTATTCCCCATCCTAAAAATGCGCCCAGTATCAAAACCACGAATCCCGGCAACAATACTGCGCTTCCGACAACACCCGTAGACCGATTTACAAACCAATCGAATGGAGAAAGGATAATTCGTCGAACTTCAACTGCAATTTCCGGAACACCTTTATTGAGCACACCAGGCGCTATAGGTATCGGGGTTCTTCTGGACATGTCTCCCAAAAACCGCTCTAACCTCTCCCTGGACAATGTTTCTTCCAGCTCCGTTGCACGAACAATGGCCAAATCCGCCTCAGCGATTCGGGCCCGAGCGATAGCTGCTTGACGATTGTACTTTTCCCTTTTCTCGGCTATCTCTCTTGCCTCCGGAGAACTGTCTTTTGCCGGGGGAGGGCCAATCGCCCGGAGGAGTCTTTCGGAAAGCTGGAGATCTTTTTGAAAGCCTAGTTTGGCGCTATCCGCTCGCGAGCGGACTTGCCGCACCAAGGACAAATAGCCCTGAGTACGGGCCGGGGTTTTTTCTTTGCCCTGAAGATAAAGATTAGCGTCTCGCAAAACGATTGCCCAATCCTTTGTTTCTGCTGTTTCGATTGAAGCAACGTCCACCGCTAACGTTACCGAGGAGAGGAAAAGCGAAATCACCAAAACAAAATAAAGACAAACTAATCTGCGGCTCATGAGTCTCTCGCTTTCGACATCATTTACGTCCACGGATGTCAAAATGAAGAAAATCCAATATCAAACAGCCTCACCATCTGTATTTATACTACTGAGTTTCAGCCCCACGCGAACATGGTTCGACGCTGCCACTAAAATTATTATGACCAAAGCGCCGGTGAGCAACTGGGCCATGACGCTAGATTCATGGTATTTCATAGTTCCGTTCCATCATCGCAATTGCCCATTTGCCGTAGAGCCTCGGCATCACACGCAACATCCGTTTTGCCAATCATCAATATCCTGCTTCTGCATGTGAGCCTATTCCTCTTCGTCTGCTCCAAACCAAAAACCAAACCAGGAGGCATATACCACCCGTAAAATGACTTATCGTCATCGCGCCCCATACACCCGAGGCTTCGAATCCCAAAGGCAACGCGGCAAAATACGCGAGAGGAATCTGAAAACCCCACCGGACGAAAGCTTCCACAACCATCGGCGGTTTCGTGTTCGCTGCTCCTTGAAAAGCACCCGCCAGCATTCGCCGGACAGCTTCAAACAAAGTGCCGATGGAGAGTATGCGGACACAAGCGACGCCAACGTCGACTCCCTCGCCCTTCATTCCGAAAATCAAGACAATTTCCCTTGCGAAAAAATACAAAAGAAATGTCACGCCACACATCATGACGAACAAGCCGGCCATAGCGAAATAGACGCTTTTTAGCGCCCTATCGGGACGATTGGCGCCTACGTTTTGTCCCACCATCGTCCGTACGGCAGATTGAATTCCAAAACCGGGCAATCGCGAAAACGTCCCGAGCCGATTCCCAATCGACCATGCGGCTAATACCACTGGCCCAAACAACGCCAAAATCTTGAGCAAGATGAGAAGGGCGCCGCGCTCCAGTAAATTTTGCGCCGCCGCGGGCCAGCCCAACAAAATAATACGGCGCATGCTTTTCAAATCGGGTTTGAGATGAACTAACCTGATACGGAGACGAGAACGCCCCGATGTCAAAAACCACAGGACGACAAGAACTCCTATGATGCGACCAATTCCAATACCAATAGCGGAACCTGGGAGTCCGAATCCCGCGAACGGCCCAATACCAAAAACAAGGAGGGGAATGAACGTAATGGATAAAAGCGTCGAAATTCCAAGGCCAATCAAGGATTTTCCAGGTTCACCGGAAGATTTCAACATATGCGAAACGGTGAAAATACCATCCACGAACGCGATGGTTAGAAAAGATGCCTGCAAATACCCAACGCCAACTCGAATTACATTCGTATCAGAAGTCAAAAGACCGAGCAAATACGATGACAACACATAACCAAGAATGCTGATTGAAACGTAATAGACACCCGCCAGCAAAATCGCCTGTGCCGCCGCATGGCTTGCGTGTTCAGGTTCTTTCGCTCCGATTCTCTGGGCCACCAAAGCGCTGCCCGCGATTCTGATGCCGAAGCCGACTGCACGAAAAAAGAAGATGATCATAAAACTCAAAGAAACTGCAGCCAGATATTCGGGCCCCAAACGTCCTACCCAAAAGATTTCGACCAGTATGTCGGCGTTCCAGGCTATCGGTTCCAGACATGACGGAACAGCCAGGCGAAACAGCCCAAAGCCGATTGAACCTTTTGTGTAGTCATAACGCTTAATGGATTTCATGAAGAATGTGATTCGCCCTTTGGCACCATACTTTCTAACTTTCTCCGCCAACCAATCGCAAACCACACGAATAACGCCAATCCACCGATGAGTTGACTCGCCGCTACCGCCCACCAAATACCCAATTCCCGAAATCCCATCCAAACCGCCAGCATATATGCGCCCGGCAACTGCACGATCCAGCGAACGATTGCTTCAACGATCATGGGAGGCCTGGTGGATGACGCCCCTTCAAATATTCCCGCCACGACACGCCTGGTAGCTTCAAATCCAAGGCCTACACACAAAATTTGCAGGCAAATCACCGCGTGGGGCAATGCGGCGCCTTTTATCCCGAAAAAAGTAACGACTTCTTTGCTCCAGACAACGAAGCCTGTGATGACGACAACCATGATGGAAACAACAGTCCCTACCGTCACCCAAGCGCTGCGGATGGCCCGCTCAGGCTTTCTCGCGCCGATATTTTGACCCACCATCGTCCGCACAGCCCCCTGGAGGGAAAACCCGGGCATTCTTCCCATATTGTTGACACGACTGCCCAGGCCCCATGCCGCAAGAGCAAGCGCGCCAAACGGAGCAAGCATCCACACCAATACCAAGTTGGCGCCTCTCTCAAAAAACATTTGCCCCCAAGCGGGCCAACCCAGCCCAAGTATGCGCTTCATCTCAGTGGGACGCGGGCTCAGATGGTGCCATTTCAGGTGTATTCTGGCATACCCCCTGAATAGAATGAGTAACATCACGAGGCAACCCGCCAGCCTTCCCGCGCCTAAACCGAAATAAGCGCCAGCCAGATGAAACGGAGGGATCAATCCGAATCCAAAGATAAAAGCGGGCATGGCGATGAATGTAACGCCTGAATTGATAATCATGCCGAAAAGCGAATATTTCGGTTCACCAGCGCCTCGGAATAAATTTGCAAGGGTGAATATTCCGTCGACGAACAAAAGCACGAGGAACCCGGCTCGCAGATAAATCGTCGATAAATACAAAAGTTTCGGATCAGACGTCATCCACCCCATAAAGTAAGGTGAGAAGATGTATCCTGCGCCGCAAAAGGGAATGAAGAAGAACGTTTGAAGCAAAATACATTGACCTGCAATAAGAGCAGCACCTTCCTCATCATTCGCGCCAACTCTTTGCGCAACCAGCGCTTGGCCCGCTACACGAATACCCATGCCCATTGCTCTCACCATCATGGGAATCATGTAGCCCAATGACATCGCTCCGAGTGCGTCCGAGCCCAACCGGCCCACCCAGTAAATTTCAACGATCGTATCGATGTTCCAAGAAATCAGTTCAGCGAAAATCGGCAGGGACAGAACTACTAAGCTTCGCCCGATGGGGCCTTTGGTATAATCATATCTTCTTGTTTTCGACCGCAATTGAGCCATGCGCACATACTATCCTAATCAAAGCTATTTGGATGCAGTATTTACAGATGGGGATTTCCCCGGAGGGCTGGAAAGTTTTCACTCCACAAGATAGGTTGCACCCATTAACGAAGTATCCACGCTCAGCACAACCGGAATGTTTGGTGCTCTCATGCTCGATTTCATAGAAAAAACACTCAAAGATGCGGGCGCACTGGCCTTGTCGTTCATGAACAACGCCATAGGCGAGCAAAAACAAGACCGAAGTCTGGTGAGCGAGGCGGACCTCGAAGTGGAAAGATTCATTATTTCCCGCCTGAAGACATCATTCCCGAACGACAATGTTATCGGCGAAGAACTCGGCGGCGGAGAAACTCAATACTCCAAACACTCGCGTCTTTGGGCGATTGACCCCATTGATGGCACCAACCCGTTTCTGAACGGCCTGCCCACATGGGGCGTATCCATCGGCGTCATGGAAAACGGAAAACCCCTCGCCGGAGGATTCTACATGCCCGTCGTGGATGAAATATTTCTTGCCCGCGTGGGAGAAAGCGCCACCAAAAACGGGAAGATACTTCCTAATCTCAAAAACATGGAAATATCCAATCAAACCGTCATGCTTGGTCCCTCGTCTCGAAAGCGTTTTTATAAAATAGATTATCCAGGAAAATCCGTCGCCTATGGAAGCGCTTCCGCACATGTGGCGTATGCGGCTACCGGTGGCGTCATCGCCGCTTTGGTCGATAGACCCCAAATTTGGGATATCTTGGGTCCTCTCGCCGTATTACAGGAAGTGGGAGGAGGCGCATATCATCCTGATGGCCATTCTCTCGATCTCCAGAAACTCGCGAATGGCGAAAAAGCCGAAGGGCCCGTCTTTTTTGGCCTAAAGGAAAATGCGGAAAAAATATTCCCTCTTATCGAAGTGTACCCCAGGCCAAAGTTCTAGTTTTCAGCCCTGAAACCCGGCTCCGAAATCACTTTGCATTAAATCCCCTTCATCAAAACGAAACAGGCGATAGCCGCTTATATACGGCTCAATCGCAACTTTTCTAAGTATCCACCCAAACAGGACTAGACCAAGCGATTTCCCCATCGTCTTGCACTAAACGGACATAATAATAATCCGACGCCCTCTCCCTGCCACTCGAATCGATCCACTCAAAAGAGACCGATTCCCGCCCCGGTTCATCTACATGAATTTCTCTCGCATTCTTGATGAATACGAGTTTACGGACCGGGGAGCAGGCCTCTGCACGAACTTTCAGTTTTCTAACAGCCAATTCATCCAACTTAATCTCTGAGCCCATGGGGGCGTCATTCAAGAAAAACTCAAGAATAATTCGCGCTCCTGTCGTGGCGTAGCAACGCCGCTCCCAAAGGGCCTTGAATATACCTTCCCGATCAAAGGTCTGCGCCCACACACAAGCCAATCCTCCTCTCCAGGCATTCTTGAGGCGCAACCGATTCGAAAATCCAGGCTGAGAAGTGTGCGTATCCGAACCAGCGATGATGCCCAGGCGATATCCTTTCTCGAGCGCATCCTGCACGCTTTGTCCTTCGTAGCGCGCCGGATTAACCAAAGGCCTTTCACAGCCATTGGCTTCGGAGTTGCCCCAACAGGAATAAATTTCGACGAGGCGCTGAAACCTCGGGTCGTGCCAGCGCCAGCGGGTGCCAATCACAGCACTCACCGAGTGATGGGGAATTGTCATCACGCGGCCCTCTAATCCTTCCAGTTGTTTCCAGAGCTTTGCCGGATGATCGGAGTCGGAGTTTCGGGAGTCGAGCTTCGGAATATCCTGGTCATCCAAGAAATAGACATTCTTGTTCCCATCTTGCTCCAGCATGCCAAACCATTCATACGCAGGAAGGGCCACGTATCTTCCCGCTTCAGAAAAACGATTCGCCGCATCAGCAACTTCTTTCCATTGCGCCTCATCCATTCGCATGGCCAAAGAAGTGCATGCGGCGAAATCCACCCCTGCGCAATCCCGCGCATAGGTGTGGACGTACTCCACGATTTCGCGCGCGGTCGATGGTCTCGGATATTCCCCCACGCACAATCCGCTCATGCAATGCGGGTCTCCAAAAAGAAGCGTGCGTTCCGGGGCTTCGTCAAAGACCTGGATTGGTGGTGTATGAGCGGCTGGCAATCCATCCGCCAAGACCTTCAGCCGATGAACGCCCCGAGCTCTCAACACTATATTTTCGCAAACAAAAACCCCGGGGGACTCCTGTTGAAAAGTTGCGCTGCTTTCATCAGGCAACTGTAGTTTCGGGGTGGATGTACCTGTTATCGCAACATTATGAAAACAATCTCGCACCACAACCCGGACGGAAAAGTCCTGTCCCTTGATTACCTGCGCCGGCGCCGTCACCCAAAGGAAGGATGGTTCCTCGGGAAGCACATCAAAGGTCGGAGGATTTGAAATAAGCTCCCAGTTACCCTCACCGCCAGAATCAATGGATAAAGTGACCTCGACAGACATGGCCAAGAACTGCGCCTGCACACCGGGGATGCCGGATGGCGTCCATCCATAGTCGAGCTCGATGGAATCACCTTCCTCTAAAGAGGAACCCTGAACCTTTAATTCAAGGCTGGCCGGAAGGAAAGTATAGCCTAGCACCGGTTCTATTAATGCAGGAACTAAAGCAACTTTCTCGTTCGAGCATCGGAATTTACAATATCCTGCAGCCGTCACGTTTTCAAATTGGGGCGTCGTGAACCCGTTAGGAGGCGTGAATCGAAGACCCCCGCCTTGGTCGATTCCACGCGGACCAACTTCATATGCAACGCGCCACTTCCCCATCCTGCCCGCTACGATCGGGTTTTGAGGCGCTATCTCCGCACGACCAATATCTTCACCATGAAAATACTCTCGCAGCGCACCAATCCCCCGCCGAGGGGCTGTCATGAACAACCTCCCTTTCGAATAAAGAAAGTTTTAAAACTCATGGCCACGAAAGAGAAAACCTTCTAAAGGAATGAGCGAATTTATTCCCATGTGAGCATCGCGGCGTACCCGTCTCTTGGTACATTCGAATGAATTGGCAAGCCTTTGACCCGCTTAAATTCCTGGATGGTGATCAGGTGCACATTCGCTTCCCACAATATGTGGCGAAACGTGCACTCGAGCGTCTGGTAATAGAGAAGAGGATCGTTCTCGTCTTTACGAAAACCCCTCTCGTGCGCAGGGAGAACGAGATTTTGAAAATAATCAATCACCCGCTCACCGTTCGCCCATTTTCTATCGGGAGAATACCTCCGGGGCAATTCCTTTTCTCTCAGCGTGGCAAGCGTTTCTTTCGATAGAACCTCCCGGCACAAAGCGCATGCATCATCAAGCGCTGCCAGGACATCGGACATTCCAGGAAAGCGCGCCGGGTCCAACATTCTGTCCGCACCGCCGGTATCCGCCAGAGATTTATCCCGCGGCAAGGAACCCGGATACAAAACCGGGGGCCAAAATTCCAGAAAGAAAAGGTATGGAATCCATGCCGTATGGCTGATTTGTTCTTTGATGGACCAAGCTCCCCAACTCTTCTCTGGCAGCTTCCACTCCCATAATTCCTGCGGAAGCCCGTTCGTTTCTTCTCGAAACACATCCACCAAATTGCTATATTCTGGAAATACGTCCAGCCCCGGGGTAGAGAAATCTTCTGTCATAATGTTTCCTCAACACATCAAATGTCGTCCATTTTCATCGGCAAACGTTCCGCATACACCGTTGCCGCCTGCTGGGGTGACAAGTCCTTGTCCATCGTCTCTACGGTTTGCTCCGCCAAAGGCGTTGTTGCCAGATGGGAATAAACGGCCACGGCTCCTTCGTGGAACTTCGGTGTAACGCCGGCGGCTTCAAAGGTCTGTGCAATCTGTTTCATTTCGTCGATATACCGCCATGCCACAACCGGGAGTCGGGGGGCGCTTGCGATTATCTGTTTATAAGAGGCCTCCTGGCTTGCTCGAAACTCATGACTTACTTCCTCGGCGAGACCAAGCGCTTCGGCCAGAGTGATAACGGCCGTTTGAAGAGCATGGGTTCCTTTCGTAAGAGCGGCATAACACATCTTGATCCCGGAAGCCCGGCCAATCTCCGGCCCAAGCTGGCGAACCACGATCCCCCTCCCATCCAATGCCGCTAGCAGCTCCGCCCGCTCGCCGCTGAAGTAAAACCTGGTGTTGTTCCGTGTCTCACTGGGTGGTGGGCCCAATATCCCTCCGTCAATGAAATCCGCTCCGGCATCAGAAATTCTTCTTGCGATAGCTTTTGCCGTTTCCGGCGACACGGCGTTGCAGTCCGCATACGGGGGGCAGAAACCGGAAGCTGACATGGTTTCCGCCACTTCGTCCGCCGCCTGAGCGGCCAAACCAGGAGGCACGATGGATAAGACAATATCCGCACGTCCCAGCATTTCGGCCATTTTCGGGAAATCCCGGATACCCCCTTCGGCGGCCAGGCGCTTCGTCCGCTCACTTCTGTTCGCGAGACACGTTATCACCTCAAACCCGTGCAATCTGAGCATTCGCCCCACTGCATGTCCCATATCTCCCGGGCTCATGATGGCAACGGTTGTAAGTGTCATGCGAGCACCTCCTCTTGCCCGAATTTAGAAATAAACAATATATGCCGAGTCTAGCAGAAATGGAGCTCTTCAGAGAAAAGGTGTTGACAGTTGATGAAACTAGCTTCAGGAGTTACGCACTTTCTGGACAGATTATCTTTTCCAGGCACATTTTTTTTCTTTTGGAGAATACACCATCGAACCTGCAGGCTCGCTTGCTGTCGAATCTCTCGTCATGCGCAGCAGATTTACAGAGAAAATAGTGTTTGTTGCTCCCGCGATCACAAGCATGTCGCTACCGAGCCGACAAACCAATTCTGCCCTTTGTCTTCTCTTCTTGTCGCTCACCTCGGCCCATGGCAACAGAATGTCAACAGACAACCTCTTGGGGGCTGTCTCAGAAACGCGAACGTCCGCACGGCTGGTGTGCTTTGAAGCATCCAGATATCTCTTGAGAATTTGGCCTGCGTTCTTTGCGATGGTTTCTGGAGGCATGCCTCTCCATTTCCTTGCCTCCGCGACCAAAGTTGCTTTAATGCCCGTTTCGGAAAGAAATAACGGTTTCGAGAAGAACAAAAGCGCACCCGCTACGGATGCAAATGAGATGAAGAAAAACCAAAAAAGGAAATTCTTTCGTGGTGAACCCGTGATTCTCATCAATAGATTGGATAGGCGGTTGTGTAGCCGCCCACAGGAGCATCGGGATAGACGGGAGACAAACCTAAGGCTTCACGATGCAGCCTGATGGAGCGCAAATGAATCAAGTCATCCCAGAGTACGTGACGTAGCGTCGCCAGGGGCGTAATTCGAAATCCATGCCCATGCTCCGGATCTATCGTAAATCCATCCGGGTGGCATTTCATACACCGGCTCCACAAATCAACGGAGCGCTCCTCGCTCACACCTACGACCGATGAATCCGTAAAAACAAACAAGAGCGACTTATTCGCCGAATCCTCGTTCGCCAGCTTTTCTACTTGGTTCGCCGCTGCTTCACAAGCTTCGGAAAAACGTAAATGCAGCCACTCGATATCCCCATACCGCTTAGAGGAAAAACGCCGGTCGTCATCCCGCGTATTGATGAACGTAGCGAACTGGCTCATATCCACAACCGGCCAAGGCAGGCCAGTGGCGCCGTAGAGAACCATGAACCACCGTGTCGTGATGTAGGCCATATGGCTGAGCTGCCTTCTTGGGGACCAGCGCGCCCATTCTTCCATCCCCGTTCTATCCAATTGCTCCTCGGATAAATCGATGAGTTCGCCCATACTCCATGCAGGTATTTGCCGGTAGACATGGGCGATTTCACTTGGTGTAAGCGGATATAAAGATTCGCTCATGCCCTGACGCCCCCGTCCAGGAGTTCACAAACCGCTTGTTTGTTCTCCAGGGTAGCGAAAAGAAAATCCGGCGAAGCACTCGCCAACTCGTAAAGTGAATCCCCTCCTGTAGCCACAGCTATCGTGCTCGCGCCACATACGCGACCCGCAGAAACGTCGCGCCATGTATCACCAATCACCCAACGAGAAACGGAATCGCGCGGGAATATCTTTTCAATGATCGCCTCACCCCTTTGAAATCCTGCTTCCAGTAATTCCGCCCTGTCTCCAGAATCGGAGCCAAACCCTCCGAATGAAAAAAACTCGTTCAGCCCGCCACGCGAGAGTTTGATTCGCGCACCCGCTTCAATATTGCCCGTTCCCAGCCCCATGAACACGTCCGTTCGATTCTTCAACCGAGACAGCAAATCGGGAATTCCCGGCATCAGATGAAAATTTTTAGATTCCCTAACCGTAGTCGGCAGGATTTCCACATATTTCTTCAAAAGGGCCTTTACCTCAGACTCGCTCCCGCGACGCTCAAGGTGAGAACGAAACATCTCTTGCACGATGAGTTCATCTGTTTTTCCATGCGGCCGAACATGGCGCATCGCGTTAGGTATCCCGTACATTCGCTTAAAAGCGATATTCAGGGCTGCTGCGCCCGCTCCTCCGCTTAAAAGCAAAGTACCATCCACATCGAACAGGATCAGGTGAATTGAATTCAACGCTTTCTTTCCAATATGTAATCTTGGGTAAATCCGGGTGAGACAACTTCCCTGTATGGTATAACACGCTGTGGGAATGAACCAGCAATACATACAGAATAAGGAGATGAGAGTTGCCAGATCAGAAAATCGCCGTCGTAACGGGTGGCAACAAGGGCATCGGTTTTGGGATTTGCCGGGCGCTTTCAAGACAAGGGGCGAAAACCATCCTGACGGCGCGAGATGTCTCCAGGGGTGAAATCGCTAAAGAGCAGCTGAAAAAAAAAGGGCTGGAAGTAGTGTTCCATCCCTTGGATGTCACCGACCGGAACAGCATTGATTCTCTGGCCAGCTTTTTAACGAGAGAATTCGGACGACTAGATATCTTGATCAACAACGCGGCCATCAGGAAAGATGCCGGGATGATGGGACTGGACATATCCATCGATATCGTCCGCGATATGATGGAAACCAACCTCTACGGCCCGCTTATGATATGTCAGGCCTTGGCGCCCCTATTGAAAAAAAGTGCTGCGGGTAGAATCGTTAACGTCTCGAGCGGCATGGGCTCTCTCGCCAGCATGGGCGGAGGCTCTCCCGCATACAGAATCACGAAAACCGCTCTGAATGCGATGACGAAAGTTCTCGCGAGCGAATTCCGGGGAACAGGAGTGTTGGTCAATTGTTGCCATCCAGGATGGGTGAGAACCGACATGGGCGGCCGCGGAGCCTCTAAATCCATAGATGAAGGAGCAGATACGCCCGTATGGCTCGCTTTGCTGCCTAAAGATGGGCCTAACGGCGGGTATTTCCAGGACAGAAAACCCATGCCGTGGTAGAGGACGTGTTTATTTCATCACGTCGCCGGCGTGCTCAAGGCCGGCGTCCGGTGATTGCTTCGATAAAAATAGTATCAAGCGGCATTAACTATCGATTTCGTCGGCTTTTTAAAATCAAGCCGATGTTTTTGCATAATCCCATCCCGTTACAAACAATTTCACTTCGCCGGTTGATTCCTCATATTTATAGCGAGTTAACTTGGCGAGATCGTCACCATAGACATGAATGCCCACCACGGGTTCAGACGATGCACAACTAACCCGGTGCACGTCGTTGTCCATTGTACAGCACACGAAGACATCTCCGGGCCCGGCCAGGCGTTTCCCTTGTGGCGTGAGTTTTACGCGGGCGCCACTCTCGCGGGGACCCTCGCGCAAAAAACTCTCTTCATTCTCCATTCCACGGTAAATGCCTATCACTCCCCAGGTGCCGTGATCATGAATCGGTGTGGTCTGCCCCACATCCCATATGCCGGCGCCAACAGAAAAGCTCTCGTCCGGTTCGACATGAACCCGGTTGAGCGTAAAACCTTCTTTTTTCACCAAGAGCTGATCGGCATTCAACAGGTTCGGCTCATCCAAAATCGGCTCGAGAGCCGTCACTACGCGAGAAGTTACTTCTTCTTCGGTACCGCCAGTCTTTACAATTTCGCGAACTTGGTCGATAAAATCATTCATCTTTTTAGTCATCTATGATCCCCCAAGTTTTTGGGATGCATCCCAGCGAAATCCACACGTCCTAATTTTTGTGTTTCATTTCATGGAGCAAGAGCGCTATCTTCAGTGATACGCTACTGGCGAATCCGCCGAGCTCGCCCGAGCCCGCGATGACTCTATGTCATGGTATTATAAGTGGAACGGGATTTCTATGAAGCGCCTGGCCGACGGCGCGCGAAGCTTTCGGGTTTCCAATCTGATTCGCCACCCAGCCGTAGGAGCGTGTCTCGCCATACGGAATTTTTTCCGTCTGCCTCAGCACCTTCCTCATAAAAGGCGTGAGAGGGGATAGGTCCGTCTTCAACTCAAAACTTTTTCGAGTGCCCTCTAGATACTCTTCAATCTCAATTGAAACTCGAAGACTCAATGACGTTGATTGTTCACTTGCATGATCAGCCACGAGAGGTTTTTCCACCCCAGACAACATTCTGATTTCCGCTATACCCTCATCCGATACAAACACGGAGAATTCCGTACGCACCTTCTGGAGCCACTTGGCAACATGATTTTCCAACGATTCCCCGTCTTTCTGGAACAACTCCCCCTGACGCCATTTATCCACCCGGCGCGCCATCTTAAATTCTCCTTTTCATACTGCTAAAACGCCGTGGCCACTCCTTTCACGTAGGCTTGCCCCGTTCGCAACCGCAAGATTTGATTCGTGCCGTCTGAATGCAAGAACGTACTGGCGTCGCGAAGGTATTTCTCCATGGGAGCATCGTGCATGATGCCCGCGCCGCCGAATACCTCCATGCCCAGACGCGCGCAATCAAAGGCGACTTCCGATGCGAAAACTTTGCATTTCCATCCTTGCGTGAAATCATAGGGCTTTTGATGATCCACCGCCCAGGCGGTGCGCCAGATGTACGTGCGTGCAATGTCCAGATTCATTGCCATATCGGCGAGCATGGTTTCTATCGCCTGGTGCTGGCCGATGGGCTTGCCACCCTGGACTCGTTCACGGCTGTAGGCGAGCGCTTTTTCGAACGCGGCGCGTCCGACACCTAGGGCCGTGGCGGCTGCTTCGGGTTTTCCCATCGCCAGGAGATTGCCCCTGATTTCGAACATGTTGCCTTCACCCAGAATCACATGGTTCTCGGGAATCTCGACATCTTCATAGAAAATTTCTGAATTCATCGAAAGACGCTGGCCAATTTTTTCATGTACTTCGCCTATCGATATGCCTGGAGTCTCTCTAGGCACCAGAAAGCCGGTTAAGCCTTCCCTCAAGTTTTTATTGAGGTCGGTTCTCGCCGCCAAAACATACAACGACGCAACAGGGCCGTTGCTGACATAGCGCTTCTTCCCATTGATGACCCATTTACCGCCTTCTTTCTCCGCGCGCGTATAAAGCGCAATGGAGGGATCGTCGTAATATCCCTGATGATCGGTTCCCGCTCCTTCTTCCGTCATGGAAATCGCAGCCAGGAATCTTGGTTCCTCACACAATCGTTTCATCCAGGGATCTCTGACTCCAGACTCTACTTTCTCGAAGATATGGGACAGCTTCCAAGTCTGATCCAGGTTCACCGCAAAACCAAGATCTCCCGCGGCAAGCTCTTCTCCCGCCAGACAGCACGAAAGCACATCTGCACCCATACCACCATATTCTTTGGGATAAGGAAGTTGCCTTAAACCCAAAGCGCTCGCTTTTTCGGTCAGATCCCACGGCATCCGCTCTTCCCAGTCCTGAATCCGGTCTCTATCGGGAGCCACCGGAGCCAGTTCTTCATAGGAAAATTTTCTGGCTATTTCCTGAATCCGTATTTGCTCTTCATTCAACGTGAATTCCATGAACGCTCCTCCCGTCAATCACCCCTTGAAAGCGAGGCAAATAGTCAATCACTTTAAGGAAATCAAAAACGTATCATGACGAACAAGACAATGCGCGATTAGCCGCATCCATCTCCATGACGCCAGACGGCCTCTCAACGCCTTCGACGAAGGCAGCATCCGCACCGGCCATCTCAAGCTGAAAAACAACCTCGTTCAAGTCCGCGTTCGGAGATAGCAATATCCCTCGCCTCGCGGGCATACCCGTTTGAGCCACCTCGCCTACTTTCTGAAAAACTTCGGGAACACGAACAAACGCATCAAGGTCTTGTTTGTTTACGACGCCAATCAAACGCTTATTATCAAAAACCGCCGCCCAGGGCGCGTTTATCCTGTTCATGGCCGCCCAGGTTTCTCTAGCGTCTTCTTCCACTCCAACAATCGCTACCGCTTGCAAAAAACACTCCCTGACTTTCATCGGTCGATGTTCTCGGCAACCGACAGATGACCAAAACGCGGCATCGCTTCAACTTTCAAAAACGTTGATTTCATCGATTTTATTTTCTCGAGCGGGTGTTGAGCAATTTCATTGGCCAGAGCCTTGGTTTCCCTCAACAAGTCTTTTTTCGATGTGACACGATTCACCAATCCTAAGCGATATCCCTCTCGCGCATCAAATCTTCTGCCAGTGAGCACTAAATCTTTCGCGGCTGGCACAAAAGTCTGTCGCGTCAGACGAACGGTAGCGTCTCCTCCTGGAAATACTCCCAACGCAGTCTCCGGATATCCCAAAACCGCGTCTCCCGCCGCAAGACGAATATCACATGAAAGCATCAACACCATTCCCCACCCGAAGGCGGGCCCGTTCACCGCCGCTATCGTCGGGATGGGCAGTTCACGAAGGGTTGTACTCCATCTCTCGCCCAATAACATGAAGCGCTCTGCCTGTTCTTTCGTATGGGCAGCGCTTTCCTTGAGGTCGCGTCCTGACGAAAAAGAGCTTCCGGCGCCCGTCACGATAAGGACTTTAACGTCTTGCCTCCCTTTCATTTCATCCATCTTCTTGCACATGGCTTCCATCAATGGCGTGCTGAACGCATTTCGCAATTCCGGCCGATTCACGGTGATACTCACGATTCCTGATTCTGCATGTATGATGAGGAGGTCTTTGTTCATATTTCGCCACAATGAACAAAAAGCCTGTCCCCTGAGGGACAGGCTTGATGTTCTATAAAATTGGCAACTTCTTTATTCTCCGGTAAAAACAGGCTTCCTCTTCTCTTTGAACGCCGCCAGCGCCTCGGCGAAATCCTTGGTGTGATTCAACGGCAACCTGAGGGCATTGGAAAACTCGATGGCCTGGCTGAGCGGCATATCGAGAGTTTGATCGATCGCTTTTTTCGCGCTCCGTACTCCCAAAGGGCCGTTGTCTCTAATCCTCTCCGCCATAGTAGTGGCTTCATCCATCAGTACATCCAGCGGATGCGCTCTGTTCACCAAACCGATGCGCTCCGCTTCTTTTCCATCGATTCTCTTGCTCGTGAAAACCAACTCTTTCGCCTGGCCGGCCGGCATGATTCTTTGAAGCCAGACTACGCCGCCTGCCCCGGGGAAGATGCCCAGGCTGCATTCCGGAAAACAAATAGTGGCTTCTTCAGCAGCCAGCCTGATATCGCATACCAAGGTAATTTCAACGCCCCAGCCGAATGTGTGGCCATTGATGGCGGCGATGGTGGGCATGGGCAAGCGTTCCCATAACGACGTTGCCGACATCACATAGCGCTGGTATTGATCGGCCATCTCCTTCGTATGCGTTGCGCTTTCTTTCAGGTCGCGGCCGGTGCTGAAACCACGTCCCTCTCCAGTGAGAATAACCACCCGCACATTTTGCGCGTCGGCCAAAGTTCGCGCCAATTCCACGAATTCTTCCGCCATCTTGAAACTGATTGCGTTCAGACTATCCGGACGGTCGAACTTCACTACCGCCAATCCATCTTTTTCCGTATAGGTTAACGTTTCAAATTCGCGCACACGCCCTCTCCTGGGAAATACTAAATTACTCTAAATTTGAATCAGCTTTTCAGGTGGCTGGCTACTTCTTCGACAAACTTCAGCGTCGTGTCTCTCATTTCATCAGCCTGCAAATTACTGACCGGGTGAGGCAACTGAATATAGGGATGCCCTTCCATGCCCTTGCCACGGAACTGAAAGTCCGCCGCGTTCTTGAACGCCTCGGTGATGATGGTCGTTGAAGGGACGCCCCGTTTTTCAAATTCAACCGTGTCGTGCACACTGCACAACGTGCAGGAGCCTCAGCCTCCCAAAGCGGCTATCGCCACATCCACCTCCTGGGCCATTTCTTCGATCATTTCATCAGTGGCCGGCTTCGAGTAATGCTCTTTGCGCCTCGATACGACTCTGGCCACGTCGTATTGCTCGCGTAGGGCATTCCCCAGGGTTTCCAAAATGATATCCGCTTGCTCCTTGGTGTTATCGAGGAGTCCCACCACCTTTCCCGAAAGATCGCCGGGCCGTTGCGCAAGCTCGATTCGTGCGGCCGACCCTCCCGCTGTCGGATCGATGAATCCCATTCCGTTCGCCATGGTTTTCTCCATATAATATGTGAATTCAACCGGACTTAAATCATATCCCGCAATTCATTCCTTGTCTACGATATCAGCCTATTCGTTATTTCCATGAATATGCGAATGTTGGTTTATCCGCTTCTCAGATTCGCCAAATTTTGGCAAAATCAAGTCTAATTTACGGAAAACCTCTTACCTTAAGGAGCAGACAAATGGCCGATTACGATATCATCGGCAAGTCGAATGTTCGATACGACGCGATTCCAAAAGCTGATGGCTCCATGCCTTATGGAGAAGACGCGATACCCGCTGGCGCCCTGCTGTGCGGCGTACTGTTTACGCCCATCCCCGTAGGCCGCTTGAAAAAACTCGACACCTCAAAAGCCGAAAAAATCCCAGGCGTAGCCGCCATTCTGACTGCAAAGGATATTCCGGGCACAAACGCGCGATTCAGCTCCGGCACGCCGGGCCTGCCCCATCAGCCAGTGCTGGTGGAAGACAAGATTGAATTCACCGGAGATGCCCTCGCTATCGTTGGCGCCGAAAACAGAGAAGCGCTTGATGCCGCAATATCGGCAATCGAAGTGGAAATCGAGTCGGAAGAGGGCGTGTGGACAACGCGTCACGATGAAACAAGCGCCGAAAAACGACAAGCGTGTGACTTTGAAGCTACCCGCGGAGACGTAAAGAGAGCGTTTGACGAAGCCGATGTGGTGATTGAGAAAACATACACTACGCAACTCGCTGAACACGCCTTCCTGGAACCCGCTTCCGGTACTTCCTGGATGGAGGAAGACGGCGTCATCACCATCCGCGTCGGAACCCAACTCATTGAATACTATCGCGCCATTGCGGCGATTTTAGGAATCTCGCATAGCCGCGTCCGCCACCTCGGCACTTATGTCGGCGGCGGATTCGGCGCCAAGGGCATGTTGACTGTAGAGCCTTACCTGGCGCTGCTCACCTGGCATACGCAAAGGCCCGCCGTCATGGTGCTGGGTCGCGAGCACGGCATCAGAAATACCTCGAAAAAACATCCTTTCTATATGAGATACAAAACAGGAGCGACCAAGGACGGGAAAATCCTTGCCGTAGAAGCGGATATCGTGGGCGATGCAGGCGCCTATCCGTACAAATCCAATCTATTCCTCTTGGGCGCGATGTGCATCGCCGCAGGCCCTTACGATGTCCCCAACGCAAAAATTCGCGCCCACGGCTATCTCACCAACAATCCCATCACGAACGCGATGCGCGGTGTAGGGTCGAACCAGGTTTGCTTCGCATATGAGACTCAAATGGACCTGGTGGCGGACGCCATCGGGATGGATAAATACGAATTCCGGCGGAAAAATTTCATCCAGAAGGGCCAGGAACTGCCGACCGGGCAGAAAATTCCTTATGAACCGAACCTGGAAGGATGTCTCGACAGTGCGCTTCAGGCCTTGGGTGATCCCGCAGAACCAGGCCCGGGAAAACGCATTGGCAGGGCGGCGGCAGCGAACATCACTGGTTACGGAAGACCGCATGACGATGCGAATGCGGCGGTTCACCTCGAGCCGGATGGCAGCGCCGTTGTTCGCGTGAGCGCGCCGGACATAGGCGCCGGCCAGGGCGCTACGCTTCAAAGCATCACGGCTGAAACCCTCGGGCTCAGGCTCGACCAGGTATCCACCCGCCTGTCAGATTCCGCCACAACACCACTCTCGGGAATCACGGCAGGTTCCCGCCAAACACTCATGGCGGGGCACGCTGTTCGACTTGCCGCAGACGAGGTACGGAAAGCCGTGACCAAAGGCGCAGCTGCGTTACTTGAAGCTGCAGAGGAGGACATTCGCCTTGGAGGTGGTGAGGCTTGGGTGGCGTCCGCTCCCGAGAGAAGACTCGGCATCGGTGCAGCTGCTGGCGAAGCGAAAAAAATGGGTGAAGCGCTACATTGCACCCATGGCTACAACATGCCGGGACATGAGTACGAGAATCCGGAGCGATACATGAACGGCATGGGCGGATGGTCGGACTACACCTTTGGTGTTCATGCAAGTGAAGTGGAAGTCGACATCGAGACCGGCGAAGTGAATCTCTTGAAGCACGTCGCTTCCCACGATGTCGGACGAGCGCTGAATCCTCAAAGTGTTGAGGGGCAATTCGAAGGCGGCGCGGTGATGGGGATTGGTTATGCGCTGCATGAGGAAATCACCATGGTGGAAGGTGACTGTCGATCACAAAGCTTCCACGAGTACCTGATCCCTACTTCATCGGATATCGGCGAGTTTGAGTGTGTTGTTCTTGAATGTGGGGAGGGCGCAGGCCCATATGGTGCACGAGGCGTCGGAGAGCCTCCTTGCAATAATGCGCCGGCCGCCGTTGCTCTTGCCATCAATGATGCGATAGGCACGGAAGTCTACGATTTACCCATCACGCCCGAACGTGTTTGCTGGGCAGTCACGAAGAAAAACGGTAAAAGCAACGGCCATTAACAGACGTTAATCACAAAAGAGCCCCGGCATTATTGTCGGGGCTCTTTTCTAAGGAAACGTGCCCTGCATTTTTTTTATAGCAATAAGCTGACCGAATAGAATCTGTTCGAAATTTTGGTATGCCGTAGATGTTGTTGAAAATCAGGCCTGCCGCTGATCATCACTTAGATAAAATTTTTACACATCAAATTTTTTTGTAACCGCTCGACACGCCACGGTAATTCCGTGCATGACCATACTCGAAGGCGAACCCATGCTTCCAGCAACCAATAAATGAAGATCGTCAGGATCTCCAACCACAGGCACAAAAAAACTGTCATCATTTACATTCACGGGAAACGGCCAGCGATCCGCGCCTTTCTCGCCTCTCCAGATGCCGCCGCGCTTTATATTCCCTATAGTGCGCCCACCCATTTCTAATAATTGTTGATGAACATCACTGCGAGTCAGCCCGGCGTCGGCGCACAGGTGCGCATGTTGCGCGCCCAGAACAACCGCCATATCTGCTTGCCGATACATATTTGGCCCACCCAATGCGGACATCATATCGGCAACCGTTGTAAGAAGACGGTCAGGAGTCAGGCTCGCATCGTCCCATACCTGCACCGGTCCTTCGAGAGGAATCATGGTCACCACGTTATCGCTCTCCGAAAACCCTTTCGATTCCGCATACGACTCCCAAGGCGATTCCTCCTCGTTCTCCCGGATGCAAAAAGTGTTTCGCCAAGGGCCGCCAAAACCGCCGAGACAGGTAATTCCGGGAATACCACCTCCCACATTCATCATGATGAGCCTCACGGCACGGCCGATAGTCAGGTTTGCGCGAAATCCGGGGCCCATGCAGCCCACGCCGCCATGCATCCCGATTTCTCTGGCGTAGGGGCCATTGACCAACAGAAAAGGCGCGCCCGCGCTCGTCGTTGCCTGAATCAGGTTTACGTTAAAACGCTCATCAAGAAGCGCTTCCAGTCCCGCTATCAACACCGGCATGTATTCAGGCTTGCAGCCCGCCATCACGGCATGGGCCGCCACGCCTTGGATGCTGAGTTCCCCACCCGCCGGTGCGACATGACCGAGTACTTCGCTCGGCTCCCTTGTCGTTCCCGAGAGCATCAAAGCGATTCTCTCATCCGTGGGCGTCACGACAGGCAGGCCGTCCGACCATTCCTTGTCAAAGAAAAACTCGAATTCATCCATGCATTCTTCCTCAGAAGCAAACCTGGCGGAATGGCTTATGGTTGATAGCCAGACGATATCGCCTCACTGCCATCCACCCAACCAGGCATAACGGCCGTCACCGGCCCGGGCGTACCCCCTGCGACGAGAAGTATCAGATCATCTTCATCCTTAACCGCCGGAACCAGAAACGAATCATCTTGCAGATCCGCGTCAATTGGCCACTTGGCTATCATCTCCTCACGCCAATAGCCCGACTTTTTCAGCTCTCCCAAAGGTCGGCGCGCAAGTTCCATAATTCGGCGATGGACATCTTTTTTCCCCAATCCAGCATCCGAACACATACGCGCATGATCCGGCCCCAAAGCAACTACAACTTGGGTTTTCAGCCAGATGTTCAACGAACCTAAAGTGGATATTTTATCCGCTAATCCTACGAAAAAAGATTCCGGCTCCTTGGAATAATCATCGATATATCCTTGAGGCGCCTCCGTCATCACGGCGGTTACGACATCGTCATCCTGTTGGAACCCTCTCGTGACGGACAACGGCTCCCAGGGACTTTCCGCTTCATTCTCGGCGATACAAAAAGTATACCTGGCGGGTGAGCCGAACGTACTCATCGAGGCAAAAACCGGCACACCGCCGCCCAGGTTCATGAGAATCAGCCGGATGGCGCGACCAATCGTCGCATTCGCCCGAAAACCCGGGCCAAAGCATCCCGTGCCTCCATGCAGGCCGATTTTTTGCGCATAAGGGCCATTCACGATAATTAGAGGTGCTGCGCTATGCATGGTGCCTTGTACGCCGTTCAGGTTGAGTTTCGGCGCAAGAAGCGCTTTAAGACCAGCAATAACGACGGGCAAAAACGAAGGCTCACACCCCGCCATCACGGCGTGCGCGGCTATCGCTTCGACGCTGGCTTCCCCCATGAGGGGCGGAACCAAGCCAAGGACTTCCGAAGCCCCGTGTCTTGTGCCCGAGAGCATGTTCGTAATTCGTTCTTGGGTCGGGGGAACAATCGGCAAACCGTCCGACCAGGATTTTTGAAAGAAAAACTCGAATTCATCCATGGGAATATGACACCGCTTTACCTGTCATTGCGGCCGCGGCGCTAGACCTCATAGGCGCCATGAACGGCCCGGCTGCCACCGCTCCAACCATGGCAGACAGCGCTGCCCGATCCCCAGCCGCCTGCAACGATCAAGTGCAGATCACGTGAGTCCTTGATGACGGGAACGAAAAATTCGTCGTCATCGGGGTCCACATGAATATACATATCCAGGGCGCGCTCTCGCCGCCAGTTACCGCCTCTTTTCAACTCCTTCACTTTGTGACCGGCCAACTCGCATAGACGCCGATGCACGTCTGCGCGCGCGAGGCCTCCCTCGGAACAAATTTTCGCATGCTGGGGATTCATGGCGACAACCATATCGGTCCTGGGCGCGTGCATGTTCCAGGAACCCAAACCCGTCATCGCATCGGCGATTCCTCTTAGCAGCCTCTCGGGCTCCTCGCTGACGTCATCGAAGGTCAGGCGTGGGCTTTCCACCATGGCCATGGTGATTACATTCTCGTCCGTCCCGTATCCTCTCGATTCAGCGAGCGTCTCCCAGGGGTGAAACTGGAGGTTCTCGGTGACGCACGCGGTATAACGCAACGGCGTGCCGAAAATCGTCATGGAAGAAACGCCCGGGATGCCCCCGCCTAAGTTCATTAAAATCAGGCGGATCGCGCGGCCAACGCTAGCGTTGGCCCTGAAACCGGGACCAAAACAGCCATTGCCCCCGTGAATACCGATTTCCTGCGAATAAGGGCCGTTCACGATCATCAACGGCGCTACGCCGTGCATCGTACCCTGCACGCCGTTCATGTTGAATTCATCGAGAAGCATAAGCGAAGTGGCACCGAGTACGACCGGCAGATATTCCGGCTTACAGCCGGCCATCACCGCATGGACCGCCACGCTATGGACCGTAGCCTCCCCCATGGCGGGAGGAACTTGGCCTATCAGTTCGGCCGGATTTCTCTTCGTGCCCGAGAGCATGCGCTCGATGCGCTCTTCCGTAGGAGTGACGACGGGCAAGCCGTCCGACCAGGGTTTTTCCAGAAAAAACTCGAATTCATCCTGAGGATCGCTCAAAACCATTCACCTCAAAAGATATCGGGGGGCTCATCATGATTCATATGCGCGGGAAACCGAACGGCTGCTCCCGTTCCAGCCGTGCATCACAGCGGTTATCGGCCCCGGAACGCCGCCCGCCACGATCAAGATCAGCCTTTGGGCCTCTTTTATCGTCGGAACGAACGCTTCGTCATCTTCCAGATCGACGGGCATCGGGAAGTCTCTGATGCGATTTTCCCGGAAATGTCCCCCCGTTTTCAGTTCGCCCACCGTGCGGCCGGCGATTTCGCAAAGCTTTCCGTGGACATCCGACTTTGAATACCCCTTCTTTGCGCAAATCGAAGCCTGTTGCGGGCTCATCGCCACCACCAAATCCGTGTTGGCCCAACAATTCCACGAACCCAGATGCGACATGGTGTCCGCAATAGAGGGCAACATGCGCTCGGGATCGTCGCTCACGTCATCCCAGGACATGACGGGACCTTCCACGTGCACGGCGGTGACGACGTTCTCCTCTGCGCCAAAACCCATCGACTGCGCAAGTGACCCCCAGGGGCTTTCCGATTCATTCTCGGCGATGCAGTACGTGAACCTCCCCGGTTGTGAGAACGTGCTCATCGAGGTGATGCCCGGTATTCCGCCGCCGATGTTGAGGAGCAAAAGCCTGATGGCGCGGCCGATCGTCGCGTTGGCTCTGTTTCCGGGGCCGAAACAGCCGAGACCGCCGTGCAGGCCGATTTCCCTGGCGTAAGGGCCGTTCACGATCAAAAGGGGCGCCGCGCAGGACAGCGTCGCCTGCACGCCGCCCACGTTGAATTTTTCTTCCAGCATGGCCTCCACGGCTCCGAGGAGAACGGGCATGTACTCCGGCTTGCATCCGGCCATGACGGCATGAACGGCGATGGTCCGAACGTCCGCCGGCGCCAGAAGCGGCGGTACGTCGCCGATGACTTCGTCCGGGTCGCGGCTCACCGCCGCCAGCATGAGGCCCAGACGTTCTTCCGTCGGGGGGATGACCGGCAGGCCGTCCGACCAGGGTTTATCGAAGAAATACTCGAACTCGTCCACGGGAGGAACGCTCACGAAATGCCTCCGGTCAATTATCCGAGGAAAGGGATACGCCTGTTTCGCCGCACAAATATACATGGGCGCTGGACAGATTGCGAGTCCGTGTCGTTAGAATACGCCCGAGATGCTATCCTCCGTAAACACCTCATTTACAGGAGCTTATACCATGCCGATCTACAGAAATCTCGCCGGCCGTAACCAGGGAAAGGCGGCCGACTACGTGACCGCCGACGCCGCGTGGGTCGATGGCGTTCACACCACCATCGGTTACTTCCGCATGGCGGCGCACGGCCATTCCAACCCCCACTATCACCACGACGAGCAGTTCCTCTATCTCCTGAAGGGCGGGCTGCGGATCGCCGTGGAAGGAGAGATACTGGAAGCAGCGCCCGGAGATCTCGTGCAGTTCCGCCCGGGCGAGGTGCACGAGATCATGGCGCTCGACGAACCCGTGGAGCTTCTTCTCACGAGGTCTCCGGCGCGGCCGGGTCTCGAGGTGCTCGCCGTGACGCCCGAGGGAGCGCGCGCCAGGAGCCTCCTGCGCCCCGAATAGCCTCATCGGCGCAACGCCAATGTTATCAGCTTGTTTCACGGCATCACCATGCGCGGTGCGGCCCGCGGACGGCCCCGTTTCGCCCTCCGCGCGTGAGCCGCTCTCGCCGGAATCCTCCCTGCAGCGTCTCGCCGCCCAGGCGAGTGCCCGGGATTTCATGCCCGCGAATCCGCGCATCAGCGCGCGAATCACACCCCCGCAACTCCCCGCATCTGCCGTTACCGCAGGCGGGGCGGGCCGTGGCAGAATTCTCCTGCGCCGCCGGAGCTGCGCCCATTTCCGAGCAAAAAAATCTCCATTTATTTATCGAAATACCCCGTGAATTTATCGAATTTTATCGAAATTTTTGGAAATTCATTTTTTCCGGACGCGCCCGGCCGCTTCACCATCCTACGCGAGTTTTCCTCGAGGCCCACGACGGCAATTGCGGGGAATTGCGACCGAGAAGAGTCAAACCCGATCGGGGAGGGAGGTCGATTCCGACCGAGGAGGGAGGTCGATTCCGACCGAATAGGGAGGAATCGAACCCGGCCGGGGAACGGGCGTTAGCCGGGTGAGGAGAGGTCCGTTTTTCCCGGACGCGCCAGGGCGCTTCACCATCCTACGCGAATTTTCCTCGAGGCTCATGACGGCAACTGCGGGGAATTGCGACCGAGAAGAGTCAAACCCGACCGGGGAGGGTCGCTCTCGACCGATCAGGGAGAGAGCGGGATCATCCACCGGCGCGGCCGGCGCGTGCGGCGGACCGGGCGAGCGGGATGAATTCCGCGCGGTCCGGTTTTATCCAGAGCGGGGAGGGAGGGATCAACCGCAAGGTGGGATGAGTGGATCGGAGGGAATCATGCTTCACTCGCCCTTTCTCGGCTTGAAAACCAACCCCCCCTTAACGGGACCGTTGAAATAGTCCTTACGGGGGGATGATGCCCCACAAAGAGCACCGTCCAATGCGGGAGGGTGGTTTTGCTCTTCGCTTTTGATCGTCATTCCGGCGAAAGCCGGAATCCAGAGCGGACGGGAGTCGATGAAAGCGCGGGATAGACAATCCGGTGGAAGTGGCGGTGTTTCTTCGACTCCGGGTTTTCCCATCGGTACTGGATTCCGGCGCAAGGCCGGAATGACGCCCAAAAACAAGGGGCGCGTTCGCGACCCGAGGTTCGACCACCAAATGCAAAGGGACGCATATATGCGTCCCCTGCGGCGATATTGCGGGAATTCGCAGGGGCGGTTCGCGAACCGCCCCTGCTTTCTCAACAACCCCGCCTTGGTCGGGTTTGACCCTCAAGAGGGAGTGGTCTCCCTCTTCCGCAGGGACAGGCCACGGCCCGTCCCTGAAAAATCCGTCTTTCCGCCTACCAGCGCCTGGAGCCCCGCAGCAGCACGCCGCTCTCGGGCGCCGCGCCGTCCGCGGGTTCGGTGAGCGAAGCCTCCAGCTCCAGGTCGAGGGCCGGCCCCAGGCTCCAGCGCGCGCCCGCGCGCCAGGTCTCGCCGCCCTCCGAGTGCGAAAGGCCCGCATACGGCGTCAACAGCCCCCGGTAGGCGGCGAGGCCGTAGCCCACCTCCGCTTCGAGCCGCGCCCCGGGGTCGAAGTTTCTCGCGGAGACGCCCTGCGCCTGCGACCACAGCCGCTCCGCGCCGCCCGAGTCCGCCCCCCAGGCGGAGGCCAGGCTCATCGACAGCCCGCGTCCGCCCGAAGCCGGGGCGTAGCGCATCGATCCGCTCACCCCCCATTCCTCATAATCGCTCTCCTCGTGCTTCACCAGGGCGCGCGCGCCCACCTCGAGCGTGAGGCGCTTCGCCGCGAAGCGCAGGCTTCCGCCGACTTCGAGGCCGCTGCCGGTCTCCGCGTCGCCCCGCTCGTGGCGGTAGCCCACCTCCACCGAGGGCGTCAGCACGCCGGCCGCCCCCAGCCGGAACGAGCGCGAGCCCTCGAGCAGCAGGCGGAGGCGCATCGTGTCCGCCTCGACTTCGGGCAGGCCCGCCGCCGCGTCCGAACGCGACGCGCTCAGCAGGAAGTCCCCGCGCAGCGCGAGTTCGAACCCGCCGGCCATGCGCGCCGGGAGCAGGATTCCGCGCCCCCCCGCCGCCGTCATGCCCGACTCGATGTCCGTCTCGACCGGCGCCGCGCCGCGCCGGGTCTGTATCGTCATGTCGCCCCGGCCCATGCCCAGCGCCCCCCACAGGGAGAGCCGCTCGCTCAACTGATAGCGCAGGTAGGGGTAGACGCCCGTGAGCGCGCTCTCCACCTCGCAGGCGCTCCGGCACGACCCGCCCGCGCGGTAGCTCCCCTCGCCCCTGCTCAGCGCGAGCGCCACGCCGACGAGCGCGGCGCCCGATTCGAAGTCCAGGCCCAGCGTCGCCGTCGTCACCTCGCCCTCGAGCGCCAGGCCGTCCGCCGCGCCCTCGAAGTTCGAGCGCGCCCCCCGGCCCCACGCCGACCAGCGCGCGCCCGCCTCCATGCTCTCCGCGGAGGCCAGGTGGAAGGAGCTCGCGAGGAGCACCTCGCTCATCCTGAGCTCGCGCCAGACCGCGTCCACGTCCTCGCCCGTCCGCTCGTTCAGGGCGCGTCCGGTGAGGGGGCGGTCCGCCCCCGGGAGCAGCGCGTCCGCGTGCGCGCCCATGTTCTGGCCGCCGATCGTCACGCCGCCCGCCTGCCCGCGCAGGCGCGCCTCGATGGCGCCGGCCACGTGGTCCGACGCCGCGCGCGAGAAGCGCG
>JAPPHK010000213.1 GCA_028820795.1 Nitrospinota bacterium
CTAATACTCATCCGTCCAGCTCCTGCGGCGCCGCTCGCCGGCGTCGCACGGCGGGGCCATCCTCGACGCCGAGACGGGGATCGCCTCAGGCCCCCGCAGGCCATGCGCCTGCCGCTGCCCTTCCCCCGCCGGCAAGCCGACAATCTCCAGAATCAGCTTTCTGCGGATGGCGCGCCCGAAAGACTTGAAATCATTCGCGACCACCAGGAAAGCGCGCCTGCCCCCGATGACGCATTTCCTGTAATACAAATCCAGGTTCGGCATCGGCATTCTGCCCCAGGGACTCGGCCGGTTGTTCATGATGGGAAGCCCGTTTATCGTCACGCCGGTCCTGATGGCCCGGTCCCGCGCATTCGTCACGTACTCCCCGCTGTTGTTCGGCCCGTCGCCGGATATGTCGATGGCGCGGCGCTCACTCGTGAACCCGTTGTTCTCGAACAGCGGCAGCGCAAAATCGATTGCCCCGCTTATCGACGTGTAGGGCCCCACCCCTATCGGCGCCTGGGAGAGCAGGTAGGCGAACGCCTCGGCGCTCGCGCCGTCGTGAATCTTTCGCCAGCCCACGACGACTCTCTGAAAGTCGAAGCCCGCCCACTCCATATAGGTGACCGCGATGCTCTTGTGCCTTCCCGATTGAATGGCGCGCAAAACAGCCGGTGAGCGAAAGGCGTTCACATACCCCATCCGCTGGAGTTTCCCCTCCACCTCGTCCACACTGCCGGAAACATCGACCGCCAGGACGAGTTGCAAATCCACGCTGACCGGAGCGGAGTACGCGAGACCCGCACCCAGAGAAACCGCCAGGATGGTCAGAAAACCCGCCAGGCCGACCCGCACTCTCGAATAGCGCATCATTTCTCTTTCAAAACACCGGCTGCGGATTCCAGTTCCAGACGAATCTGCTCCATCAGGGAAGCGTACATGTGCTTTTCGGTCAGCAATTCCCTGGTTTCCTCCGCCACTTCTTTCTGCTTCCCCAGGGCGTAATCACAACGAATCACCCGCCATCTCGAAAATTCCCGATATAATATCAAAATCTCGTCTTTCGACTGTTCCAACCGAGACAGCAGTTTCGCATATTCCGCCCGGGCGAGCGGGTAGTCCTCCGCGATGAAAAAGCTCTCCGCATGGGCGACGTCGTAGAGGACGTTCTTCGGATAGCGCGCGCGCAGGAACGCGACGTCCCCTCTCGCCTCCTTGAATTTCTTAGCCCGCAGCAGCGCCCAGATGAGGGCCAGCCGCGCGGAGTTCGAGATCCAGCCGTTTCCGTCGACCGCGCGGCGCAGATAGGCCCTTCCCTTCGCGCTCGTATCGCCGATGAAAAACCGGAACATCCTGACCCAGCTCTCGGTGCTTCCCCGGATGTGATAAATCCCCAGCCCGTAGTAGGCGTCGTGAATTTTCGGATCGAGTTCGAGCGCCTTTTCGAGGTATTGCTCCATTGCGCCGGCCCGCAGGAACGCGGTGAGATAGCTGCTGTTATCGAGCGCATCGACGATGCGCATGCCTTCCGTCAGGCCGGCGAGGAGGAGCGCCCGCGCGTCTTCGGGGTTTTTCTCCAGCAACGCCTCGGAGAGGGCGAGCGCCTTCTCAGCGTTTTTCCGCCAGGTCTCCTGGTAGTCCTTGCGCCGGATATGACTTTTCAGGATATGGAAAACAGACGCCTTGAAGAAATATCCCTCGGGACGTTCGGTCGCGGACGCTATCACCCGGTCGAACGTATCCGCGGCGGCGGAATAATCGCCAGCGGCGACCTCCTCCAGCCCGAGATCGATCGATTTCTCATCTAGGGACGCACCATGACAAACGCTCGCCCAAGCCGAGAAGACGACGAAAAGAATGGAAATGATATGCTTCAGCAACAAGAACTCCACTCCCCCCCTTGAGGGTCGGGCATCCCGAGTGGATAGCCCGATGAAAAAGTCCCTGAAAGGGTAAAGGTAACCCCCTCGAAAGGGAAACCCCATGAAGTCACCCCCCCCTTAACAGGGGGGCAAGAAAAAGCCCCCCCCTGCCCGGCGGGGACGCATCGCCTTTTTATACCCCCCTGACAAGAAAACCCCTCTATCACGCGAGGGGATATCGCCTTTTTATATCCCCCTTGTCAGGGAGGCTTTTCCAACAACCCCTCCTCACTCGGCCGGAATCAATCACCGCCGGGATAACGAACAAATCACATTCATCCGTAGCATGGCGGGCGTCTCCACGAACGGCGATTTGCCCGCGTTTGTGATTGGGCATATCGTAGTATCGTTGGTTCGGGCATTTCAACCACGGCGGGGTGACGATGTTGAATATACGGCCGCCCGATGCGGCGATTCTGATTGTCCAGACTTTGGAAGCCTCGGGGCATAGAGCCCTTCTGGCGGGTGGGTGCGTGAGGGACGCCCTTCTGGGCCACGTTCCAAAGGATTGGGATATCGCCACAGATGCCACCCCACAAGCCGTACAGAGCCTCTTTGAGAAAACCGTCGCGGTGGGAGCGCAGTTCGGCGTGGTGCTCGTGCGGGTGGGGGAGCAGGTCTTCGAGGTGGCGCAATTCCGCGAAGACGGAGCCTATAGTGATGGAAGACACCCAGACTCGGTTCGTCCCTCCGATGAAAAAGGCGACGCGAATCGGCGCGATTTCACGATCAACGGGATGTTTTACGACGTATTGAACAAACAACTCCTCGATTATGTGGGTGGCCTGCGCGACCTCGACGAGGGAATCATCCGGGCCATTGGCGTGCCGGGCTTGAGATTCCAAGAAGATCACTTGCGGATGATGCGGGCGATTCGCTTCTCGGCAAGGTTCGGTTTCGCACTCGAACAGCAGACCGCCGCCGCTATCGAAGTCAATGCCAGGCTCATTAAGAAAATAAGCCCGGAAAGAATACGTGATGAACTTACGACAATACTGACCCAAAACAATACCGATAGCGCATTCACCATGCTCGATTCTTCTGGACTCCTCGAATTCGTATTGCCTGAAGTCGCCGCCATGAAAGGTATCGCGCAACCGCCTGAATTTCATCCTGAAGGCGATGTTTGGACGCACGTGCTCGGCATGTTGGGTATCAAGCGTTCCGACTCGCCGGCGGTCTGTTGGGGCATTTTGCTTCATGACGTCGGAAAACCGGTCACCTACACCGAGACGGACAGAATCCGCTTCAACGGACACGACAAAGCTGGAGCGGCGCTGAGCGTTGGCATCTGCGAGAGGCTTCGTATGCCAAAGGCGCAAGCATCGATAATTCACGAACTGGTCGCCAACCACATGCGCTTCATGCACGTGGAAAAAATGAGGGACGCCCGCCTGAAGCGATTCCTGCGCGAGCCGTATTTCGAAGAATTGCTTGAACTCCACCGCCTCGATTGCCTCGCCAGCCACGGGAATTTGAGGACCTATGAATTCTGCGCGCGAAAACTCGAAGAAATTCACGGGGAATCCCTGCGCCCGCCGCGCCTGCTGGATGGCCACGAACTCATGGCGATGGGCTATCCGCCGGGGCCGAAGCTCGGAGAAATCCTCTCAACGATTGAGGACGAACAACTCGAAGGACGCATCTCGACCAAAAAGGGCGCCCGGGATTTCGCCCGGCGGCATTATCCTGTTCCCGATAACGGCTGAACAATTGATTCGCGCGCCCATAAACACTAGGATGGCCTGAACCGATTTTCCGCCAACTCCAGGTACGCTCCATGACGCAAATTTCCATCATGACGGCCCAGGAACTTGCGTTGTCTCTGAAAAGAATCGCCTCCGAGATGATGGAGGCGTGCGCGGCGCAAAGAAACATCGCCCTCATCGGCGTGCTCACCCGGGGAGAACCCCTCGCGAGGCGGCTCGCGGGCCACATCGAGGAGATGGAAGGCATCTCGCCGCCCCTGGGCGCGCTCGACATCGGCGTCCACAGAGACGACGGCGGCCACCCCACCGAGGGGCGCGGTTTCGAGCCCACCCTCATCGATTTCGACATGACGGGTCGGCAGGTATTTCTGGTCGATGACGTTTTCTTCACGGGCAGGACGGTGCGCGCCGCCCTGGACGCCATGATGGAGCTGGGCCGCCCGCGCAAGATATGGCTCGCCGCCCTGATCGACCGGGGCCACCGGGAGCTCCCCTTCCGCCCCGATTTCATCGGCAAGAACGTCCCCACATCGCTCGCCGAGCACATCCGGGTGCGGGTGCGCGAAGTGGACGGCGAGGACGGCGTGTGGCTCCTGAAGAAATAACTCTACATTTATAAGTTATTAAGTATCAGTTAGTTGCAAATCATACCTGAAGCACATCATTAAAATTTTAATCCTCGTGAATTTATCGAATAACACCGTGAATTTATCTTAATTTATCGAATATGACCCTATATGTTCGCGCGCGTCCCGCGATACATCCGCTCCGGCGGGCGGCGGGAGGGACGCGCCCTCCCCGGGGGTCCGTTCGAGTCGGGAATAACGGCGGATTGGCGGACGCGGTGAGACGCCGGCCGAGCGCGCCGGCCGCTCGCCTCCCCCGCCTTCCGTCCGCGCGGGGGGGTCCGGCCAGGGCGCATTCGGCGGGGACGCATCTCCCCGCATCCGCCGTCGCCGGGCAGGCGGCGCGCCGTGGCGGAATACCCCCTGCGCCGCCGCCGCTGCGCCCGTTCCAGAGCAAATAAATCGCCGGAAATTTATGGAAAAACCCCGTGAATTTATCGTATTTTATCGAAATTTACAGAAATTCAAGAATTCCCGGACGCGCCGGGCCGCCCCGCCATCTTACGCGAAATCTTCCTCCGGCCTGTGAGCGCAAATGCGGGAAATTGCGCGCCGGACCCCTCCGGGAAACCCGCTTCCGGCCGGAAAGGCAGGGGCGGCGGCTCCCCCGGCAGTGGAAATCCTGCGGCGCGCCAAACCCTCGGGATGCCTCCTCGCGAATCATCCGGCGCACGGAAAATGCGGGGAGATGCGGGCTCCGGTTTTTCGGCAAATCCATGCCTTGCGGGACGATGCCGGGACGCGACGAGACGCCGGCCGAGCGCACCGGCCGCCTGAGTCCTCCCGCGTTGGTCGGAATCGACACCGTCGTCATTCCGGCCTTGAGCCGGAATCCATTTTCATCCGCCGATGGAACCGGCGGCGCGCCGTCATTCCCTGCGCGCGGATACCGCGTTCAGGCGTTGCGCAGCGGCGAAGACGTGGCCGCTCCGCCCTCCCCCCACTTTCCTCACCCTGAGTAGCGGCGAAGCCGCGTATCGAAGGGCGAAATTCGCTCCCGACGGAGAGATGCGGGCTCCGGTTTTTCGGCAAATCCATGCCTTGCGGGACGATGCCGGGGCGCGACGAGACGCCGGCCGAGCGCGCCGGCCGCCTGAGTCCTCCCGCGTTGGTCGGAATCGACACCGTCGTCATTCCGGCCTTGAGCCGGAATCCATTTTCATCCGCCGATGGAACCGGCGGCGCGCCGTCATTCCCTGCGCGCGGATACCGCGTTCAGGCGTTGCGCAGC
>JAPPHK010000253.1 GCA_028820795.1 Nitrospinota bacterium
CCCGAATACCCGATTCCATGAGAAAGCCTCCCCTCCCGTTCAGTCCAATGCCGACTCATGCGCTGGAAATCGCTTTCCCGCGCCGCGCGCACGATAGCGGAACTCCCGATTCGAGGGAGCACGGCAAATGCGGGGAAATGCGCGTTATCGCCGACGGCGGGGAAACGAAATGGGCGCGGCGCGCCTGGCCGTTGTGAGGGAGCCGTGGGACTGTGTGCGTCGGGTCCGGCTTGCAAACGCTCCGCTGGACGCCGGTCTGCTCGACACCGGGCAAGTACCGCTCTTGGAGGAAGGCGGCGTCGGGGCGTTCATCGCGAGATCGTCGGCGGGTAGCGGTGGGAATACCGTTATTCAAGACAGCCTTCAACAAGAATGGGCTACGCTCCCATATGAAACGCAGCCATCAATATAATCCCTCAAAACATTTATATTATAGACAGTCTTGCATAAGGCGGTTAAGCGCCTTTATATTAAAGTTTACGTGCAATATGAGCTTGTTTTGCTTCTATATTTAACGAAAGAGGAATATGGCCGAGCATTTAAACGAACATACCGCCCGCGCAGGGACGTACATTCGACAGTTGGGCGGTTACCGGGCCTTCATTCCGGCGCCCTTGCCGCCCGATCCGCCCGTCGAAATCACCGGAAAGTTGCAGGTGCTGCTCTCCCAGGCCGACCGCGCCCTGGGCCGTCTCGACGGGTCCATACAGACGCTGCCCCATCCGGACTTGTTCGTTCTCATGTACGTCCGCAAGGAGGCCGTGCTGTCGAGCCAGATTGAGGGGACGCAGAGCTCGCTGCAGGACCTGCTGGCGGCCGAAGCGAGGATATTCGCTCCGAATCAAGCGAGCGACGTGGACGAAGTGCTGAACTATGTCGCGGCCATGAACCACGGCCTGAAAAGACTCTCCGAGATACCGGTTTCGATCCGCCTGATCCGCGAAATCCATGCCAAACTTCTCCAGGGCAGGCGGGGTTCTCATCTCATGCCCGGGGAGTTGCGGAGCAGCCAGAACTGGATCGGGCCGGCCGGCTGCACGCTTCATGAGGCCCTCTTCGTTCCGCCTCCACCCCAGCAAGTCGCGGAGGACATATCGCAACTGGAGCGGTTCATCCACGCCGATACGGAGTTGCCTCTATTGGTCAAAATCGGACTCGCCCATGCCCAGTTCGAGACGATTCACCCTTTCCTGGACGGCAATGGCCGCGTGGGGCGGCTGCTCATCACCTTTCTGCTCTGCGAGCAGGGTGTGTTGCAGAAACCGGTTCTCTACCTTTCCTGGTTCTTCAAGCAGCACCGCCAGCAGTATTACGACGAACTGCAATCGGTGCGCGACGCCGGGACGTGGGAGCGGTGGCTCGCCTTTTTCCTGCGCGGGGTCGTGGAGGTGAGCGTACAGGCGACCGACACGGCGAGGCGGATACTGTCTCTTCGTGAAGAGCATCGCCGCATGATCACCGAGGGCTTCGGCCGCGCCGCCGCCAACGGCCATCGGGTGCTGGAGCATATCTATGAGTACCCGATCGTATCGGTAAGCGACGTGCAAGAACTGATCGGGACGACCTACACGGCGGCGAACAATCTCGTTGCGCGGATGGCTGATTGCGGCATCCTGCACGAATTCACCGGCCGGACCCGCAACCGGAGGTTCCGGTACCAGAACTACATCGACCTGTTCCACGATAACGAGTCGGAGACTGCCATATGATCGCCTGCTTCGAACCTTGCACCGAGTGGAATATGAAGTCGATGCGGGCGCTGGAGGAAGAAACGGAAGGATTGCTTGGTGAAATTCTCAGCATCTCGGGGGCAGAATAGTGAATGACACACCGAAGGTATATCTAGTCAGGGCAGGAAGAAATGGCGAAGACGAAGATGTCGCACTTGAGAGCAACCTCGCCATCATCGGCTTTGATGAAATTCCGTCACTGGAAGAAGCGGAAGACTACGATGCGGTAGCGAGGATCGTGGGCGAAGCGCTTCCCCAAAGCAAACCCCGCGCGATTGGGAACTTTGTCGGCCAACTATGGTCGTTCAGTTGTGCTATGGAAGAAGGCGACATTGTTGTCTTGCCACGCAAGCTCACCTCGCAAATCGCAATCGGCCGTGTGAAGGGACCTTATCAATACACCGAAGTCAACACAGTTATAAGGCACACACGGCCCGTGGAATGGTTGCGTCCCGACGTATCGAGAGCCACGTTCAAGCAAGACTTGCTCTATTCATTCGGCGCTTTCATGACAGTTTGCAATATCTCCCGAAATGACGCCGTTCAACGTGTTGGTGCTGTTCTTGAAGGCAAGCCGGACCCCGGCCCAACTGTTTCATCGGGAATAACCGGAAAAGAAACTCCGCCGGAGACGGACGAACCCGAAACACAAACAGACTTGGCCCAACTCGCGCATGACCAAATCGTGGCGCAGATTCAGTCACGTTTTGCTGGGCATAAACTGACGGACTTGGTGAATGCTGTGCTTCAGGCGGATGGTTGGGTCACTAAGGTTTCACCCCCTGGACCCGACGGAGGTGTAGACATACTCGGAGGTCGTGGCTCACTGGGACTGGATGAGCCACGACTTTGTGTGCAAGTCAAATCGCAGGACAGTCCCGCTGATGTAACTGTCTACCGAACCTTGCAAGGGACAATGCAGACGTTCAATGCGGAACAGGGACTACTTGTCTGTTGGGGAGGGTTTAACAGAACGGTTGAACAGGAGTCGAGGCAGGGACATTTTGTGGTGCGTTTGTGGGAAAGCCGTGATCTCGTGGGAGCCATCTATCGACATTACGAGCAACTTCCAGCGGAAATCCAGGCAGAATTGCCCTTAAAGCGTGTTTGGATGCTTGTCGCAGAGGATTCTGGGGAATGATCGCCGACCTCAAGCCTTATCCTGCTCATAAACCCTCCGACTTGTAGTGGCTAGGAGACGTGCCGGAGTATCAGGCGGTGCGGAGCGTAAAAGCCATCTTACAAGGGAGAGAATCGACGTAGTGTCGATTCGGGTGCACGCGCTCATCACCGAAACTATTCCCTCGAAGGTGGCGGCGGACACCGCCTTCCAGAACGCTCGGCGGAATTCGGACAAGGAAAACGCGCGGATCGAGCACGACAAGGTTCTGCTGCAGGTCATGATGTCCATGATGAAAGACGACACCGAACTGTTCAAGCAGTTCATGGACAACGAGAGCTTCAGGCGACGGATGAGCGAGACGGTGTTCGGACTCGCCTATGAGCAGGCGGGCGAGGCGTAACCTGCATTGCTTTCCAACCCGAATAGTTGATTGTGTTTCATTGGCGGGCCGTTTTCGCCCCCAACGGCCCCGCCCCCATGAAACCTACCTGTCAATCGGATCCCGCGGGTCGAACTCGTTTCCCCACACGCCGCGGCGATACCTTTTGGCGAGGTTTTCCGCCTCTATCAGCTTCTCCCGGTAGCGCACGTTGGGGTGTTTTACGAGGGCGCGGCCCAGACCCCGCAGCACCATGAGCTCGTTCACGTGGCCACCTTCTTCGAGGAAGACGTAATAAAGCGTCTGCCCGGAGCCGTCCACGGGCTTTTCGTCGATCTCGAGGCTCACCGTCCTGTTCTCGATGAGGCGCTTCAGGTACGCGAGGGCCTGCTCGGCGCCCGGCGCGCCGGGCGCGGGGGCGGCCACGCCGATGAGGGCGGAGCGCAGGCCGCCGCCGAGTTGGAAGCTCGCCCCGTCGTAGACCTTGGTGACGCGCGCTTTGAGGCGTCTTCGGGGCTCGGCCCCATTGGCGGGGGCGCAAGCGAGCGCCATCAGCGCAAGCGCGCAGAGCAAAGAAAGCGTTTTTTTCATCCTCGCCTCATCGTTTTACCGGATTCTCACGGCGCGGGCGCGGCTCGTCTTCGCCTTCCCGACCCAACCGGCGCCTGTTTATACCACAGGACGCGGCGATGCGCTTTTGGGCCGACCTTGCATGTCGGGCGGGGCGCGGGGACAATGAGAAAGATGAAAAAATCGCCGCTGCGTTTGAAGATACTTGCAAGGAAGCAGGCTGACATTGGCGGATACGGACGAGAAGCGGATATTCATCATCGCCGGGCCGAACGGCGCGGGCAAGACGACGTTCGCCACGGAATTTCTGCCGAACGAGGCGGACTGTCCGCTTTTCATCAACGCGGACATCATCGCGGCGGAACTGAATCCTTCCGAGCCTCATCTGGCTGGTTTTCAGGCGGGCAGGTTGGTGTTGGAGCAAATCCGCGAGCACGTCCGCAAGGGAGAGAGCTTCGCCTTCGAGACGACCTTGAGCGGCCGTGGCTATGCGCGCCATATTCCCCGCTGGCGGGAGCAGGGCTACCGGGTAAAGCTGTTTTTCCTGCTGCTGCCGTCGCCCGAGATGGCGATGGCGCGCGTCGCGCAGCGCGTTCTGGAGGGAGGCCACGACGTGCCCGAGGCGGTGCTCCGAAGACGGTTCGAAGCAGGCCGGCGCAATTTCGAGGGAATCTATCGGGGTTTGGTGGATGGGTGGGCTTTGTACGATAATTCGGGAGAAGTGCCGGAGTTGCTGATAGAAGAGGTGAGGGGATGAAATCACAGAAACAGAATTCGACGAAAAAACCCCGGGATCCTGATTTTGCAGGTGCGGAGGTAGCGATGCGCCGGGCGGCCAAACGCGCGCAGGAACGAGCGAAAAGAACGGCTGAAATGGCCGCAGCGAACAAAGGAAGCGCCGGATCGGGCGAAATTCAGGGAACGAACACCGGGCGCGACCCGCGCGAGCGCGGTTCCGGCAAGGCGACATAAGACAGGGTTGTTTAAAAGCCTCGATTCCGTGATTCGGCATATGTAATCGACAGACGAGAGAGAAGATACACTCCCCCCTTGAGGGTCGGGCTTCCCGAGGGGAAAGCCCGACGAAGAGGCCGAGCGTTTTGTGCGAAGGCCGATTCGGTGGGGGGAGCTTTTTCTTTGGCATGTCCCCCCACCAACTCGCCTGCGGGCTTCGCCCTTGTCTCGTTGACTCCCCCTCAAGGGGGGAGTGAAATTCAAAAGCATGCACGTAACTCAAAATTGCTTCCCGGATATTTTTCAACAACCTCGTATGCGGTCCCTACACGCCTCCTCGAATAGCGACCGTGCCCGCCCGTCCATCGTATTCACCCCGACATCGGACAGGCACGGGGGCCTGTCCCTACGGGTTCGTTTCAAGTTCGGGGTTCCGTAGGGGAGGACCCGTGTGTCCTCCCGCCTCGCACGTCGTTCTGGTCGTGAGCCTGATGTAGGTCGGACATATATGTCCGACATATATGCGGCCCATGACGGGCGGCGAAAAAAGGCCGGGTCGCATGTATGCGACCCCTACACTCCCTCTCCTCAGGAAGGCTTTTCTTCCACCCCCTCGTCGCATTCGTCATCCATGACATATCGACGGACTCGCCAAAGGAATTTTGAATTGGAATGTCCAGGTGCTAAGATATTTCCATCCAAGT
>JAPPHK010000298.1 GCA_028820795.1 Nitrospinota bacterium
CGCCGCTCTTGAAGGTCACCCGCATGGGCACGCCCAGCACCTTGGGAAACTCCTGGGCGAGTAGCTGGCACCAGACCGCCACGCTCGAACCCGGCGAGGTGGTGCATATCAGCTCCATCGGCTTCGAGGGGAACTTCATGGCCAGCGCCGGCGCGCTCCACAATACCAGAACGGCTGCGATAACGAGTATTCGTTTGAAGAGCGACATGGTCTTCCTCCTTCTGAGGGGTGGGTATGAATGGGGTAGGTAGGACCCCCCACTGCTGTGGGTGATAGGTATTATTGTTTATACCATTACTTAAGTGAAACTTACAAACACTTAATTTCAGTCCAGTTTCGCAAGACTTCCAGGAAAATCGCAACCGCCGCCCTGCGCCATCCGCACCGGTTGCAACCAAGTCACGCAATTGCCCGCTCCCGCCGCACTCGGCTATTATCCCGTCTGGCAAACGAGGGCATACGAGGACTACACGAGGCGCGCCTTCCCTTTCCTCCAGGGAATGGGGCGGCGCCCCCCAACCCAGAGGAGCCACGGTGGTGGATATCATCAACGAAATCGGCGCGACCGCGTTCGTCATTTCCTGCATGCGCGCGATGGAAAAAGACCGGGAACACAAGCTGTTCGACGACCCCTACGCGGCGTTGTTCGTCAACGAGGAGATTGAGGAGAAAGTCCAGGAACTGATACGCGTATTCCCGCCTTCGGTGGAGCTGGTCCGCTACCGGGTTTGCGTCATGAGCGAGATCGTCGGGCGCGGCATCGCAGACGGCATGAAGCAGATCGTCTCGCTCGGCGCGGGCTTCGACATGCGCGCCCACATTTATCAGACCGATGGCGTCAAGTTCTGCGACGTCGATCAACCGGCGGTGCTGCAGTTCAAGAACAAGGTGCTCGAAGCAGGCGGCGTCACGCCCTGCCCCGGCATCGAGTGCAACTACCTGGAAGTCGACCTTCCCGAAGAACTCGGCAAAGCGGGCTTCGATTTGGAGAAGCCCATCCTGTTCATATGGGAAGGCAACACCATGTACCTGCCGCTCGATTTGATCCATGATTTCCTCGACCGAATGCGCGCGCAGGTCCCCAACATGATCATCGCTTTCGATTATCTCTCCGAAAAGATCATCAACCGCACGTCGGGCGATGAGAGAATCACCGAAATCACGGATATGTTCGAAAACAGCTTCGGGGTGAATTGGCTGACCGGCTTCGACGACCTCTCCGTGTTCACGGAAAAACACGGCCTCGAAGTCATCGAATCCGAAAGTTTGATGGAGTTCGGCGAGCGCCGCGCGCCGCAGTCCGTGGCGGAAATCATAGAGTTCATGGACGCGGCGGCAGAGTTGTTGAAATTGTATTCCTACTGCGTGCTCAAGGCGTCCTGAGCTTCGTGGAGATAAACGAGGTCGGCTCCACGGCGTTTTTCCCCTCATGCGTCCGGCAGATGGAACAGGACGAGGCGCATCCCCTGTTCGAGGACCCTTTCGCTGCGTGGTTCATCGACGATGAGGCGACGCAGGAGTTCCGCAGGCTCATCCGCGCCTTTCCGGCAATCAGAGAGACGGCGCGCTACCGGGTGTGCATCATGAACGAGACCCTTGCGCGCGCGATCGCAGGGGGCGTGAAGCAGGTCGTCACGCTGGGAGCGGGCTTCGACATGCGCTCTCGAATTTTTTCCACCGAAGGCGTCAGGTTCTGCGACGTCGATCAGCCGGCGGTGCTCGCGTTCAAGCGCAATGTCCTCGAAGCCCGCGGCGTCGCGCCCTGCGCAGCGATTCCGGGCAATTACCTGGAGATCGACTTATGCGGAGAACTCGGCAAAACGGGTTTCGACCTCGAGGCCCCCACCCTGTTCATCTGGGAGGGGAACACCATGTACCTGCCGCTCGATTCGATCCATGATTTTCTGAATCGGCTGCGCGCGCGGATCCCAGGCCTCACCGTCGCCTTCGATTATTTCTCGGAACATGTCATCAACCGCACCTCCGGGGACGAGACGATGACGGCGGCCACGGAATATTTCGAAAGAAATTTCGGGGCGAAATGGGTGACGGGCTTCGACGATCTCTCCGTCTTCGAGAA
Organism: Nitrospinota bacterium; assembly: GCA_028820795.1. Lineage (GTDB taxonomy): Bacteria > UBA8248 > UBA8248 > UBA8248 > UBA8248 > Bin107. The sequence continues at coordinate 2,081 of JAPPHK010000298.1, forward strand.
GAGAAACAAGCTAAAAATCATCCGCTCAGGGGCCATGCTGGACGTGTGCATGCGCTATGCGCCCGAACGCGCCCCGGCCCTTGCGGAATGGACGGGACGGCACTCCTACTGCGTGCTCGCACCCGGCTGAATTTCAGGACCGCCGCGGCGGCGCTTAGCCAGTAGGGGCGAACCCCTCCTCGGGGTCTCCCCACGGTTCGCGAACCGCCCCTACACTGTTTCCCGTTGATTCGTTCTATAGAGAAGGATTGATTATCTGGTTCGCTCGATGAGTTCGCGCAGTGACGCCATCGACTCCTCATGCCTGCGGATCCCTTCCTCCTCTCGGCGCCGGGATTCGGTCATCGCGTCTTCGTGCCTGCGTATCCCTTCCTCTTCCCTGCGCCGGGATTCGGCCATGAATTCGTCGTGCCTGCGCAACGACTCCTCCTCCCTGCGCCAGGATTCGGCCATCGACTCGTTGTGCCTGCGCTCGGATTCCGTCATGAATTCGCTGTGCCTGCGTTCGGATTCGGTCATCGTCTCGGTGTGCTTGCGCTCTGAGTCCGCCACGCGCATTTCGGCGCCCTTCGCCATGACGCGGATGCCGTAATAGAGAAGCCCAAGACCGCCGTAGGAGGAGAGAAGGTTCAGGTATTCGTACGTCGTCATCACTTTTCCCCGTTTCTTGGGCCTTGTCCGGCGGCTTCCCTCGCTATGATGATTATTATAGCCGATAGATCTCCACCTGCAATACGGGTGACGGCGCGCACGGGGTGACTACCGGACATATAAGTCCGACCCTGCAGGTCCGTACGGACCTGCAGGGTCATCGCAATGCCTCAAGCATTGGTCGAGATTGGCCCGTAGGGACAGGTCGCGACCTCGGACAGGCACAGGGACCTGTCCCTACCCAAACAAAAAAATCGTCAAATGCAAAACAAGCGAATACGCCGAATCCCTACAGCGTAATTACCAGGTCGGGCGCGGCGGGGGCGAGCGCGGCGTAGAGCTGCGGGAAGCAACCGGCGCCCACGCCGGCCACCAGGCCCTTCGCCTTGACGTCGCCCGAGCCGCACTGTTCGAACGTGCCCTCGGCGAGGTTGCGCCGCACGGCGCACTGATCGCAGACCATGAGGAGGATGTTCTGCTCCGCGGCGACCTTGGCCAGACGCTCGCCCACCTCGTCGCCCTCGCGCAGGCAGAACAGGTTGTCGTCGAAGAAGAACATGCCGACCACGTTCACTCCGTGGTTGCCGGCTTCGAGTTGAGGCAGGATCATCGTGCCCAGTTTGTAGGTGGCCGACATGTCGGTGGCGAAAACGTATGCGATGTTCATCGTTCAGGTTCCTCCTCGTGTGCGTCTCTCGACTGGTGGATAATGACCCTGCTATCCCTGTTCGTATCAGGCAAAGTTTGATTTTTCACCGGAAGCGGGGGTGAGCCTCTCATCCCGCGCGCCCGGCGTCAACGCCAATTTCTTTTTTCGAGAATATTCCTGAAATCTGGGGTCGCCATCGCCCGGGCGGGTTCGATCCGCTCGACATCCCCGCCCTTGACGATGAAGAAAAACAGCTTTTTGTACAGACAGCCCGAAGGGCAGTCCCCCCACGCCTTGCGGACGACGACATGCCAGACCCCGTCCGATTTCACCGCTTCGATGTCCGGGCCGTCTCCCGGGTACGCATCGGGCTCCGCGTACTCGACTCCCGCTATCGCCATGTACGCCCGCCGCGCCGCCTCGATATTTGCCCGCCCGCTCAGGCGCATGACGAGCACGCTGATATGGCGGTATGGCCGCACGGCTCTTAGCTTAAGTTTCGCGTTCAATGCGTCGAATCTGGGAAAACCGGTGCGCAGTTCAACGGGATCCTTCAAATGGGTGAGAGAACGCGAGACGTCTCTGAACAAACGAGGCTTCACGCTCAGGAGAAGCACCCCGGGCAGATGGGCCGCCCGGGCGGAAATTTTCTCAATTTCGGGGTGAGCGTATCTCAGCCGCTTTAATACGCCTTTGATCTCACGTGCGAGTTCGCTCCGACGCTCCTCGTCAAGGAGCAGATCTTTGCTTTCTCTCGCCAGTATCCGGTGAGCCAGAATGACGGCTTCGGAGATTTCGGCGGGCTTCCCGTAGTCCGCCAAAACGACCACCGGAGCCGCATCCGCTCCCCAGGCTTGCGCGTTCAGTGAACAACACCAAATAGCAGGCAATAGTAGGCAAATCGCTGCGAAACGAACCCATATCGGCATAACCGGGTTTTCACCACTCTTTTTGTGATGGAACAGAAGCCAACTCATCTTATCGGTCCTCCATCAGGGCTTCACCGACATCTTCAAATTCCCTCACCTCCTGCGGCGCGCATGCGCGGGCCGAGCCATATCCCCCACCCCGCCAGAGCGAGCAGTCCCGTGAACGCGGCGGCCCACGCGGCCCCGCCGGTGGGAAACAGGATGACGGCCACGGCGACGGCGCCATAGAGCGCGCGTTCGGGCAGGCGCAAGGGGCCTTTCAAGTATCCGCTCAGCGCGACAGCCCACGCGCCCGTCGCGCAGAAAAGCGAAACGCACGCCACGACGACCCAACCCAAACCGCCCTGCCCCAGCAGCCTCGGGTCGAAGGCGAAGGCGAAGGGAATGAGGAACGAGACGAGACTCAAGCGAAAGGCGATGAGGCTCGTCTCCATGGAGCCTGCGCCCGAGATTCCCGCCGCGGTGAACGACGCCAGCGCCACCGGCGGCGTGACCATCGAGAGCACGCAGTAGTACATGACGAAGAAATGGGCGGGAAGCTCGGCTATCCCTAAATCCTTGAGCGCCGGCGCGAAGAGGATGGCGCCTATGATGTAGGCGGCGACCGTCGGCAGGCCCATGCCCATGATGAGGCACCCGATGATGATCAGGAACATGGCGAAAAACAGCTTGCCGCCCGATGCGCCGATGAGGCCCGAGGAGAACTTGAGCGCGAGGTTCGACTGGATGGCGACGGCGATGATGATCCCGATGGCGGCGATGGGCACGGCGATTTCCGCGGCCTGCCGCGCGCCGTCGCGCACCACCTGCGCCCAGCCTGCAAGGTTCAGCCAGCTCCTGCGGCGAAAGTATGCGACCACGGCGCAAGACGCCGTGCCGATGACGGCGGCGTAGGTGGCGGAAAAGCCCGCGAACAGCATGGCGATCAGCACCAGTGGCGGGGTGAGCAGATAGAGTCTTCCCGCGATGGGGTCTTCGGGCGCAAGTTCGCTCGCCCCGAGAGCCAGCGCGCCCTCGGCCCGCGCGCGCAGGTCGATGAAGATGAAGATGGCGGTATAGAACGCGAGCGCGGGAATGAGCCCGGCTGCCGCGATGCGCGCGTAGGATATCTGCAGCAACTCCGCCATCACGAACGCGGCGATGCCCA
>JAPPHK010000103.1 GCA_028820795.1 Nitrospinota bacterium
CCAAAACCCCGGGCGCGGTGCGCACGCCGCCGCCCACGCTGGGCCAGCACACCGAAGAGGTGCTCGAATCCGTCCTCGGCATGGATGAGGCGCAAAGAAGCGTCCTTCGAGAAGAAGGCGTGGTATGAGGCAGCAGAAATGGATACTTTCGGAGGCTTCTCCGGTACCTGGCCTCGACGCTCCATGAGGGGGGCTGTTGGAAAAGCTCTGATGAACAAGGGTTTGACGTAACCGGGAGGGGCGGTTTTTGTAGGGGTCGCATACATGCGACCCACATACCGTAAACCGCCAACACCTCTTTCCTCACCCTGAGTAGCCGCCGGAGGTAAAACGCGACTGAGAAAGGAGCGTTTGTATCGAAGGGCTTGCCCGAGTCTGTCGAGGGGAGCGCTCCCCTTTTTGGCCGGCAATCGCTCCCGCATTGGTCGCGATTGACCTTCGATACGCGGCTTCGCCGCTACTCAGGATGAGGCGGAGGGGGACTTTTTCAACATCCCCTTGAGGGTCGGCCTTTTCTCCCCGGGAAAGCCCGACGGCAAGACGAAGACAAAGTCCGAAGTCGCGCCGGTGGAAGGAGTAGTTTCAGAATACGTATGTCGAATGAGAAATCCATTCCCTGCTTTTAGGGGACTGTTTCAACAATCTTAGAAGGGGTCGTCTGGGGATTGATATGCGGATACCGGGCGTTCAGATCGAAAAACCCAAATCCCTCAGCAAGATGGTTTCGGAGCAGATAAAAGACGCCATCCTGAGCGGCATCTTCCAGCCGGGAGACAAGCTGGTCGAAACGACGCTCACCGAGTCGATGGGCGTGAGCAGAACCCCGCTTCGAGAAGCCTTCAGAGAACTCGCGGCGGAAGGCTACATCACCGTCGTCCCGCACAAGGGGGCGCACGTGAGCCTCGTGAGCGAAGATGAGGTGCTGGACATCTACGCCATCACCAGCGTGCTGGAGGGCCTCGCCACGCGCCTCGCGACACCGAACCTCCGGGAAGGCAGAGCGAACGAAAAGCTCCATGAACATTTCGAACAGTTAAAGAGCCACCACGAGCGCGGCGAGGTGGACGCCTACTGGGCGGCGAACCGCGATTTCCATCGCCACATCACGAGCGCTTGCGAGAACTCGAGACTCCAGGGGCTCATCGAGAACCTGAGGCAGCAGATTATGAAAACCCGCGTGGTGACGCTGCACGCGCCCGGACGTCTGGAAAATTCCATGGCCGAACATGAGGAAATACTCCAGGCCATTCTCGACGGCGACGGGAGAGACGCCGAGCGCCTGGTGATCAGACACCTGGAGATTCAGGGGAAATTCGTTCTGGACCTCATCAAGAGAACATCTGAAAACGAAAGCGCCCCGGTGGAGAGCTGCTAGGCGAGCGCCTCGCGCGCGCTTGCGCCCTCCATCCCCAGGGCTTCCGCCACGCCTGTGTGGGTGATGCGCCCTTCGGCCACGTTCAAGCCATCGGCGAGGTGCGGGTTGCGCCTTGCCGCTTCCTTGAGGCCCGAGTTGGCCATTTCCAAGGCGTACGGGAGTACGGCGTTCGAGAGCGCGATGGTGCTCGTGCGGGGGACGACCCCCGGCATGTTCGCCACACCGTAGTGGACGACGCCGTCTACGACATAGGTAGGCTCTGAATGGTACGTGGGGCGTATCGTCTCTACGCAACCGCCCTGGTCCACCGCCACGTCCACGATGACGGCGCCCGGGTTCATCTCCCGCAGCATATCGCGCGAAACCAGAACCGGCGTTCTACCGCCCGGCACCAGCACTGCGCCGATCACGAGGTCCGCCTCGCGCAGGGCCTCGCGTATGGTAAAGCGCGTGGACACCAGGGTCTTTACCCTGCCGTCAAAGATATCGTCGATATATTCGAGACGCGCGTGATTGATGTCGAACACCGTAACGCCCGCGTGCATGCCGACTGCTATTTTGGCCGCGTTCTTCCCCACGATGCCGGCGCCCAAGATGACTACGTTCCCCCGGGGAACGCCCGGCGCCCCGGCCAGCAGAACGCCGCGTCCCCCTAAGTTTTTTCCAAGATATTTGGCCCCTTCCTGAACGGCCATCCTGCCCGCAATCTCGCTCATTGGCTGCAAGATGGGCAATACGCCATCGGGCGAAGTCACCGTCTCGAACGCGACGGCGTAGGTTCCGTTCTCCATGAGCGCACCCGCAAGGGGCTGGCAGGCGGCCAGATGCAAAAAAGCGAACAGAATCTGCCCTTCGCGCATCAGCGGAAATTCCGGTTCCAGGGGCTCCTTGACCTTGACGATCATCTCGCCCTCCGCCCAGAGCTCCTCCGCGGAGGAGACGACACGCGCGCCCACCGCCTCGTATTCCGCATCCGCGATGCCGGCGTCGAGGCCGGCTCCTTTTTCCACCATCACGGCGTGGCCCGCCTCCGCGAGAGCTTCTACGGCGCCGGGCGTTAAGGCGACCCTGTATTCATCTTGTTTGATTTCCCTGAGCAGCCCGATTCTCATGGGCCTTCCATCCCCTCTTCCACGACATGAAACGTACTTTCCGCCTCGGCGACGGCCCGGCCGTCCTCGGCCCTCGTCGCTTTCCCTTCCAGGACGACGAATCTACCCTTTTTCTTTTTCAGCCTTCCCTCGAGCAGCAAGGGGGTGCCGACCGGAAGGGGGTCGCGAAAGCGGATTTCGCTTCGCGCCGAATAGGCGCGGATTCCTTTGAGGAAAAGCCAATTCGCCATGACGTCATCGAGAACGCTGAAAACGATGCCGCCGTGGGTGACGCCGTCGTAGCCCTGGTGTACGGACTCAGGCGTGAACTCGGCGCGGCAGACGTCGCCATCGAGTCGGAACCTGATCTTCAGGCCAATCGGATTCGCGGGGCCGCATACGAAACAGCCATCCGCATCCGGACGTCCTCTTGAATCAGGCAATCGTTCAGTCTCCACGAAATTTCAGATCAAACAAAAAAGGAGAGCCGCGGCGGCTCTCCTTTCGGGAGTCTCTCATACTTGGGGCCTCTACGCTTCCCCTTGCGCCTCTTTTCTCTTCTGGCGGCGTTCACGCCTTTCTTCTTCTCTGGTGGTGTCTCTGTCGATCAACTCGAGGAGCGCCATGGGCGCGGCGTCTCCCTGCCGGGGCGGGAGGCGCAGAATCCGGGTATAGCCGCCTGGCCGCTCCGAATATCTCGGGGCGATAATCTCCATGAGCTTGGCGACCGCTGCGGGGGTCTTGAGATAAGAGGCGACCTGCCGCCGCGCATGGAGCGTGCCTTTCTTGCCCGTGGTGATGATTCGCTCGGCGTGCCGGCGAACCTCCTTGGCCTTCGCCAGCGTTGTTCGCACCCTTTCCTCGTCGATGAGGGAAGTCACCATGTTCCTCGTCATCGCATCGCGATGTTTCGAGGTGCGCCCCAGTTTTCTGCCATGCCATCGGTGCCGCATTTATCTATGTCCTATTCTTGTTCGGAATCATCCTGCACGCTCAAATCGAGCGGCGAGAGATCCATATAGCTTAAATCCATTCCGAGAGACAAACCCATCCCCGTGAGGATATCACGAATTTCATTCAAACTCTTGCGACCGAAGTTCCTGGTTTTCAGCAATTCGGCTTCGGTCTTTTGCACCAACTCGCCCAACGTGCGAATCCGTGCGTTTTTCAGACAATTATAACTGCGAACCGAAAGCTCGAGCTCTTCCACGCTTCTGCTGAGGCTCTCCACTATCCTTTGTTTACGCTCATCGACCTTGGGCGCCTGGGGCGCAATCTCTTCCTCGAAGTTGATGAATATCTGAAGGTTGTCCTTCAAAATCTTCGCCGCGTGGGCGACCGCATCCACGGGGACGATCGTTCCGTTCGTTTCCACGTCGAGAATCAGCTTGTCGTAGTCCGTGATGTCGCCCACCCGGGTTTTCTCCACCTGGAAGGTGCAGCGGCGGATGGGGGAGAAAATGGAATCCATCGGGATGAATTGAGGGCCGAGGCTCAAATCCACGTTTCTCTCCGCGGGAACGTAGCCGCGACCGACGTTCGCCACGAGTTCCACCTCGAGTTCCGCCTCCTCGTTCATATTGGCGATCTCGACGTCGGGGGTCAGCACCTTCACCCCGGATGGGACTTCGATATCTCCCGCCTTGAATACGCCTGGTGAGCCCGCATGCTGGTAGTACATGTGAACCGGAAAGGTTTCCGATTCCACCTCGATGACGACGTCCTTGAGGTTCAGGATAATTTCCGTCACATCTTCCATGACGCCCGGAATGCTTGAAAACTCGTGAAATACGCCCTCGATGCGCACCCCCGTGAAAGCGGCTCCCTGCAGGGAAGACAAAATCACGCGTCGGAGCGCATTGCCCAGCGTAACGCCATACCCGCGCTCCAGTGGCTCGGCGACAAAACGGCCGAAAGTATCGGTCAAACTTTGCGGCTGAGGCTCCAGTCCAGTGGGTTTGACCAGATCAGCAATAGCTGTCATTTGGGTTGGTCCTCCGTTCGGCGGTTGACCACTTGTTGAAAGAAGTTGGTCGAAACAAACTCGTCGTTTATTTGGAATACAGTTCCACTATCTGCTGCACGTTGATGTCAATCTGAGAGTCGATCAGACTGGGCGGCTCCAGAACGCGCGCTTGAAGATCCGCGTGATCCACGTCGAGCCAGGCGGGAGCGCCGCGAACTTTCCCTTTTTCCGCGCTTTGTACGATCAGCGAAATTTTCTTGCTTTTCTCTTTTATCTCGACGACGTCGCCCTTGCGAACAACGAACGCCGGGCGATTCACTTTTCTGCCGTTCACCCGAACGTGGTTGTGAATCACCAGTTGACGCGCCTGATTGCGCGAATCCGCGAAACTTGCCCGGAATACGACGTTGTCGAGCCTGGATTCAAGCAGTGAAAACAGATTGTCGCCGGTTACGCCCTTGCGCCGTGCGGCTTCTTTATAATAAAGCCGGAACTGCTTCTCCAGCACGCCGTATACCCGGCGCGCCTTTTGTTTTTCTCGAAGCTGCAGCCCGTATTCGCTCAACTTGCCCCGCGAACGCGCCGCGCCATGTTGCCCCGGCGGGAAGCTCCGTTTCTCGAAAGAGCACTTATCACCGATGCAGCGGTCGCCCTTCAAGAAGAGCTTCATCCCCTCTCTCCGGCAAAGCCGACATACCGAATCCTTGTATCGCGCCAAAATTCAAACTCCTTCTTGCCTTTACCTACACCCGACGCCGCTTGCGCGGACGGCAACCATTGTGGGGAATAGGCGTTACGTCACGAATGAGACTCACCT
>JAPPHK010000081.1 GCA_028820795.1 Nitrospinota bacterium
TTTTTCTTGTATCAGATTGTAGGTTGACCTTGAAGCCGTACCGTTCACGGCACGTTTTGCTTTGTAATCCGTCTGCGATTTTTCGTCGAGCTTTCTTGTGCTCGGATTTTTGCTTGGCTTTCTTATCACTTTTATAGCTTCGCGTTCCGGCGAGCGCTTCGGACACGAGGGCAGGGTATGTTTCGACTATTGTTCGGTTGCTTTTGTTAGGAGCGCAAGGGACGATATTTGCTCTGCTTCGGAGAAGTCTAGGGGCCCCTTGGAAGAACATTTTGCCTACAGGTTGGTAATCGAGCCTCATAGGGCTTATGGATTTTGCGCGCTTGTCAGTGGCACGCAAGTGCTCTTTCGAGCCCTTGGCTTGCTTCTCACGGTATTTTTTCAACTTGTCTTCAAACCGAAATTTTCCGATACGTTCTACACGGGCGACGTAATCTTTCCATACCGTTGGCCACCGAAACGCATTGATCAACTTGCGTGGTTGGCCGAACGGCATATCGATGCCCGCTACCCAAGGACCACGAGCACTAAGCGTCTGCTCGAAAGAATGGAAATCAGAAAGTAGCTTCACACATGAAATAACAAGTTCGCTTTCAGTCAACGTGCATTCCGCGACTGTTATCGGCTTACTCGTTGCAGGAGCACTGGTGAAATCAATGCCCAAGATCCTCACAAATATTTTCCTCACTATTTATTTACTTAGCTTTGGGAATCCTCAAGCTATCAAAAGTAGAAATCCAAACCTCGCATCTCATCTTGTTTTTCAGTTTCGCTTCCACTTCACAAAATCCAGCCACCACGTCTCCCGCACCGCGTTCCCCAGGTTCGGCCGCATGGCGGCGCTTCGGGGGGTGCCGTAGGCGGCCTCCTCCCAGGCGTCAGACTGCGGGATGGCGGGGTCTTCCATGTCGTAGATCGCGATGATGCGGCGCGCGCCCGTGCGCGTCTCCTGAATTTCGGCCTCCGCCGTGGCCCCGCCCGTGGCGGCGGTTTCGAGCTGGTACACGCGCCCGCGCGTCATGCCCTCCACCGCATACAGGCGCTCCAGGTGCTCCTCGCGGTACCAGGCGAGCATCTCCTCCTTCATTTCTTCAGAGTCCGGGTTGGGGCTCACCATGTAGAGCCAGGGCGCATCGTAGCGGTGCGGCGCGCCGATCGAGACCTGCAGGCTGTACACCGCGCGCTCCGCGTTTTTGATGAAGGCCATGCACTGGCGCGTCCACGGGCTCGGGTTGTCCCTCGATTCCTTGTAGTAATCGCTCGTAAACGCAGCTAAGGTGTCCCCCTCGAAGGTGCAGAGGATGTTGTGATTCGCGCTCTCCTCCACCGCGTTGTAGCGGTAGCCTACGCGAAAGCCGGGGCCGTCCATCCTGTCGGTCGAGTGTTCGCAGTTGTGCCACTTCCTGAACTCTTCCTTGTTTTCTTCGGCGACGTTCAGCCAGATGGCGACGAGCGCCTGGGTCGGGTCCATCACTCGCTCTCCTTTTATTCGATGCCCGCGAGCCTTTTCGCGTAATCGATGGCGGGGGCGACCTCGTGCTCGCGCCAGATGGTCATCTTCTCGGCCTCGATGCTGCCTTCGGCGTGAATCGCGAGCACGGCCTGATAGCCCGCGAAGTCCGAAGCCGTGATCTCCGCGATCAGGTTCATGAGCCTTAAGCGGTCCAGGGTCGACGCGGAGGGGGATGCGCCCAGGTACTTGTCGATCAATTCCCCGAGTCTCGGGTCGTCCAGGTCCTCCGCACTCGGGCCGGTGACGAGCAGCCCCCCCGCGATGTCCTGCACCCAGGCGAGGGCCTGGTGGTAGCCGGTGGCGAAGTGGAGTTTCGCGATGTTGATGATCTCCGCGTTCGGCACGGCGACGCCGTCCATCACCTTGCATTCCCTGGCGGCCTCGCGCGTCATGCCCCGGCATATCTGCGCGTAGGAGATGAGCTTTGCGAGCTTGTCGCGCACGTGGCCCGCGCGCAGGATGCCGTTGTACTCGGCCATCAGGTGCGACGCGCCCACGAAGAGATCGACCAGCGGCAGCTTGTAGCTCACGGCGGTGAAGCGGTGGAACTCGACGAAGGTCTTGGCGAGCGGTCCCGCCATCTCCACCTCGCCGCTTAAGAAAACGCGCTCCCAGGGAACCTTCACGTCGTCGAAGACGGTGAGCGTCTCCATCATCTTGTGCTTGCTAGAAATCGGGTTCTCGAACCCGGTTCCCTTCCGGCCGCCGTAGCCGCTCGCCAGCATGGTGAGGCCCGGCGCGTTGGCGGGCACGGCGCAGGCCACGGCATAAGCCTCATCGCCCGCGCGCATGTTCCGCGTGGGCAGCACGATGATCTCGTGCGCGTTGGTGGAAACCGAGGTGTGCACCTTCGCCCCGCGCAGGGTGATGCCCTCCTCATCCTGCGCCGCCACGCGGACGTAGTAGTCGGGATGCGCCTGATCGCCGGGGCCTTTCCCCCTGTCGCCTTTCACGTCGGTCTGGGCGACGGCGACGGCGAGGTCGTTTTCGCGGCAGTGGTCGTGGAATTTTTGGACGCGCGAGAGGTAGCTCGTGCCCATATTCTTGTCCATGTAGGAGGCGAGGAGGCGGAGCGCAAAGAGCGCGTCGGTTCCGATCTCCTTGATGAGCACGACGAGCGTGCCGCCCAAGGCCGTGGCGCGCTCGATGAGGGCGCTGCGCTTCAGGAGGTCGTCCGCGGATTCGGGGATGTGGTAGTAGCGCGAGTAGGGGCCGTCCGGGCCGTCGACGAGAGCGAGTTCCTTGTCCGCCTCGTCTTCGGCCATCTCGTAGTCGATGGCGGCGTGATCGACCGCGACGCCGATGACGGGGTGGGCGGCCACGTCCTCCACCCGCTCGCCCCGGTAGTAGACGACGCGGCCGTCATTGAGACTCTTCTTGTATTCTTCGGGGCTCATGAGCGGCATGGTGGTTTCCTCCCGGCTTGCAGCCGCGTACTGGGGGCGGCTTCGTGTGTTGATAGAGAGTGGACAGGGTATCTTCTTTCGCGCGTGCGCGAAACGCCGCCGGGCCTGAGTCAGCCCAAAAAGAGGGTCGCCCTCGCTTTCTCACGCGGACGGCCCGCGCGGGGTTGTTGAAAAACCCGGATTAGAAAAATTTGTTTGTGTGTAGGTCGGACATATATGTCCGACATATATGCGACCCGGCCTTTTTCGCCGCACGTCATGGGCCGCATATATGCGTGGACAATCCCGAGGAGGGATTGTCCACTACAAAAAGCGCCCCTTCCCGGTTATGCCAAACACTCGTTCATCTGGGCTTTTCCAACAACCCCCTCAAGGGGGGAGTGGATTTGGAATTCTCCCTGGTGGAAAGAGGTCTTCATAGGGGTCGTACAATAGGTTTTTCAACAGCCCGGTGAGGGTCAGCCTGCATTAAGTTCGCTCAGCTTGCCTTCCTTGTCGTAGGCCTGGAGCTGCGGGAAGCCGCCGATGACCTCGTCGTCGATGACGATCTGGGGCACCGACTTGCCGCCGGTGCGCGCCATCATGGCGTCCCACTCGGGCGTGCCGCCGAACACCAGGTGCTCGGTCCATTCGAGACCGCGCTTTTTCAACAGATTCTTCGCGGCCAGGCAGAAGGTGCAGGGATCGGTGGTGTAGACCTCGATGTTTGCTGCCATTTCTCTCTCCATGAAGACGATATGGATGGTCGATAGGGGCGCGCCTCCCCTGAGACGCCGAACACATCTAAAATAGCAAAACCCCGACCAATCGTCATCCGAACGGGGTTGTTGGGAAATTCCTTGCCCGACTTTCGGGATCGTTCACCGTAGGGACAGGCCTCCGTGCCTGCCCTGACAAAGGACAACCACGGAGGGTAGGACAGGCACGGAGGCCCTGGACAACCCTTCTGGGTTGTCCTGCTACAAAAACCATCGCGCCCACCCACGCCGGCTTGCCGATCTTGTAGGGGCGGTTCGCGAACCGCCCCTACGGGTCGTCCCGATACGCAAGGTTTCCGTAGGGTCAGACATATATGTCTGACATGCTAGGTTGTTGAAAAAGTCCTACAGATTAGCTGCCTTGAAAATACCCTCGTTGATAAGAAACCACTCCCCCCTTGAGGGTCTGGTTTCCCGAGGGGAAGCCAGACGATGAAGCCGAGCGGTTTGTGCGAAGGCTGAATCGGTGGGGGGTAAAACGCGTATATTGTCATTCCGAATTATACCCCCCACCGAATCGCTTTCGGGCTTGCGCCCTCAGCTCTTCGTCGGTCTTCCCCGAGGGAGACCGACCCTCAAGGGGGGAGTGAAATCAAAAGCGCACGCGCAACCCAAAACCGCTTCCCGGGAGTTTTCAACAACCCCGCAATAGTCCGCCGCGCTTTCATCGCTTAGCGGAAGAGTTCGATTTCCGCCTCCGCCTCTCCGTGGTAGACGGCCTTCGCCTTGAGCAGGTCCTCGAGCACCAGCTTCTTGTCGCGCGGGTTCCTCAAGAGATAGGCGGGGTGGTACGTCGAGAGGCAGGGGATTCCCTGGTAGCGCCCGAACTTGCCCCTGAGCCTGCCGATGGGCGTCTTCGTCTGGAGCAGCCACTGCGCGGCGAATTTGCCCAAAGCCAGGATGAGCCGGGGCCGGATGATGGCGAGTTGCTTGTGGAGATAGGGTTCGCAGCAGTCGATCTCGTCCGGCTCGGGGTTGCGGTTGCCCGGCGGACGGCACTTGAGGATGTTGCAGATGTAGACCTCCTGGCGCGGGACTTCGATGACGTTCTCGATCATCCTGGTCAGCATCTGCCCCGCCCTGCCCACGAAGGGAATCCCCTCCGCGTCTTCGTTCGCTCCGGGCGCCTCGCCGACGATGGCGAGGTTCGCCGCCGGGTTCCCCACCCCGAACACGAGGTTCGTCCGGCCCGGCCCGAGCTTGCACCGCAGGCATCCGTCCACGGCGGCTTCGAGTTCTTCGAGTGACATCTCCGCATCCGGGTCGAAGGGAAGCGGCGGCGGTTCGGGCCCGGGGTCCCTGCGCTTCGCCATGGGGGCCAGGGTGGGTGCGGACGCAGGCTCCGCCTGGGGGATCAGCGCACGCTGCTCGGGTGCGGGCGTGGCCTCGGGTTCGGGCGCATGTGCGGGCGGGGCCGCCGCGGGAGGCGCCGCTTCGGGAACCACCTCCGGGCGCGGGCCAAGGCTCACGTAGGAGATGCCGGCGGCGCGTTGGCTTCTCAAGTGTCCGAGTATTTCTCTGGCCAGTTGTGCGCGGTTCATCGTCTCGACCGGC
>JAPPHK010000303.1 GCA_028820795.1 Nitrospinota bacterium
GGCGGCGTCGCCTGATTTTTGTTTGCGATGAAGCCCCCGCATTCACGTGCGGGGGCTTTGCGGATTGATTTTGAGGAGATGAGCATGTACGAAATCATCGATCTGAGCCAGGAGATCTACACCGGCGCGCCCAGGTTTCCCGGACACCCCGCAACGGAAATCGAATACGTCGCCAGACACGAAGACGCGGCCAATGCGCCGATCAAGCCCAAGGACATCACCTACGCTGCCATGATGCTCCACATGTGCGATCACGGCCCGACGCATACCGATTCGGTCAGCCACATCGATGAGCGCGAAACGGCGCCCAATATTGATCAGGCGCCGCTCGAATGGTTTATCACGCGGGCGGTTGCGCTGGATTTCACGGGCAAGGTGGAGCCGATGGAGGAAATATCCCTGCAACTGCTCCAGGACGAGCTTTCGGCAACGGACCTGACGCCCCCCAAAGACGGCACGTTTCTCTTTACGGGCGGGCATTTCAAGCGCACCTATCCGACGGATGAATATCTCAACACGTACCCGGGCTTGGGCTATGACGCCGCGAATTTCCTCTATCGCGAGTGCGGCGTGGTGAACATCGGCCAGGATGCGCCCAGCATCGATGCCGGCGTGAACACCATTGAGCTGACGTTCCCCTGTCATGTGCTCTGCCGGGAACTTCAGCGCCACAACACGGAAAATCTCGCGAACATCGAAGCGGTGGCGGGCAAGGAATTTCTCTACGTGGGGCTTCCGCTGAAGATTCGTGACGGCACGGGTTCTCCCATTCGAGCCGTCGCCGTGATGAATCTTTGATCAGACGGGGGAATACTCGCCTTACTAATGAATGCGTTGCGGGTTATCTCCCCTACCGCATTATCGCTGATATGGTTTTTTACAAGAGTGTTTCTCGTTTGTGAGGAGAATTTAAGACATGTCGAAGTCAGTGGATTGGTATTACCATCGATCCGGCTGAAAGACCTGCACGAAAACGCAAGCGTTTCTTGCGGAAAATGGAATCGAGGTATCCGAGCAGGCTAATTCCAAAAAAGACGTGGTGGATGAGGGCAACGTCGATTCGCTTCTGGATGGCGTGGTGGATGTGTATTCGACCAAGAACAGAAAGGTGATTCACCTGAATATCAAAAAAGATAATCCAGCACGCGAAGACGTGCTGGCTCTATTGATGGGACGCTCGGGCACGCTCAGGGCGCCGGTCATCAAACATCGGAGCGCCCTCATCGTCGGTTTCGATGAGGAAACGTACGCACAGGTTTTGACGTAGCTCTTCTCTTGGTGTCTTAGAGGGCCAACTGGCCCTGGGTGGGTTCCGCTCAGCAGAACCACGATTCGGTCAGGCGAGGCGGGCGGATTCGATCGGGCGCAAATACGGCTTTTGGCCGCGCCTGATCAGGGCGTTCGAGAGTATCGGCCGCCAATTCGCGAATCCTGGAAAAGGTCACGGCGGCGTCATCTTGGCGCGCCGCCGCATCCTCGACGAGGATGAGAGCCTTTTCGTGCAGCTTATCCATTCTCTCATCCGGATGCTCCCAGCGGTAGATGAAATTCTCGGCGTCGAGTTCGGTGATGTATCTCTCCATGTGGGGGGAGCGGAGCAAATGGGAACCCGGCGGCACCAGCAGCCGGATCGCCATCTGGATGGGGTCGACCTCGTCGATCAATGCGTAATCTTCGATGAAATCCAGCAGATCGAGATAATCCTGCGCGCTCGTCCAAGGCGTAAAAGCGACCAGAGACGGCCTGATGGAAACGCGCGCCTCCCGGGCGGTTTTTACCACGCGAAAGACGTCTTCCCTGTTGTGCCCTTTCACCAGATGACGAAGGACGAGGTCGCTTAAAGATTCCACCGCGGTGACGAAAAACGCGCATCCGAATTCTGCGAACTCGGGCAGAAGCTCCTCGTGCTTGATGAGGTGCTCCACCTTGGCCGTGAAGTCGAAGGTGAGTACGGGGAACCTCTCGTGCAGGGCGCGGGCGACCCGAAGCGCATGGGCGGGGCCATTCAGGAAATCCGGGTCCGCAAATGTGATGTGGCGCGCGCCTTGAGCGGCTAAATCTTCGATGTCCTCCAGGACCTTCTCCTGTGGAACGATGAAGAAACGGCCGTCGTAGACAGGAGGAATGGGGCAATGGAGGCACAAGTGCTTGCAGCCGCGGCTCGCCTCGACGGCTCCTGCGGGGTAGTGTGTCCCCTCTCTCACGAGGTGGGCGTATGCCTGGAGCGCGGGCAGTCCCTCTCGTTCCGGCTTGAGCAGGGGGATTTTTTCGAGATACGGGCCGGATGCGATCTCTCTCGTGGCGGCGCCAGAGGCTTGGGACAACCCTTGAACGAGCTCCACGAGCGGCAGCTCGAACTCGCCGCCGACCGCCGAATCCCCCCCGTTTTCAAGTAGATAGTCCTTGTTGAGCAGGCCGTAGAGTCCATAGAAACAAATATGGCACCCCGGGTTCGCCTCGCGTACTTTCGCCGCCACTTCCACGCCGAGCCTGAGCGCGGTGTGCATCGGCACGCTGATGCCGACGAATTTCGCATTTTCGATTTTTTCCGGCGAGAAATCCTCCACCGCGATGTCCATCGCCCGGGGCCGGAAGCCCGCTTCGCGCAGAAAAGCCAGGGGCGAGGCGACGCCCAGGGGCTGGTGGCCCAGTTCATAACACGAGATGAGGACGACGCCGCCGGCTGCTCGCCACTCGGAAGCCTCAGCGTTTCGATTCACGGCGAAACCTCTCGGAATTCACAAAAAAAGCCCCGGGCGCGTGATGCCCGGGGCTCGTAAAGCATTGTTATTTCACGTAGTGAACGATTTACCGCAACCGCACATGCCCATGGCGTTTGGGTTGTTGATCTTGAAGCCAGAACCCTGGAGGCTGTCGACGAAGTCGATTTCCGTTCCCGCGATGACGGGATAGCTCTGCGGGTCCACGAACACGTCGAACCCCTCAGTGGAGAACACCTTGTCCTCCGGATTCGCGGTTTCCTCGAAGTAGAGGCCGTAGTTGTAACCCGAGCATCCACCGGCGGTGACGGCCAGCCTGAGGCCGTGGCCGCTCTTGCCTTCCGCCTCGAGAATCTCGCTCACCTTCTTGTTGGCGAGCGGTGTAACCGTAATGCCTTCAAGGGCTTGGGGTTTCTTTTGGGATTGATCGAACAGCGTGACCGTTCCATCCGACATCGGTTGTTTCTCCTTGACCTTGATAAGGGCTGCTGGATTTGTCCTGATGACCACACCCTGAATATTACACCTTTTCACCTTTTTTGCAAAGGCTTTATCCTGATATATCTTTGAAACATAGGCTGATTCACGGACGAATCCGCTTTTTCCCTCCCGGACGAGTGAATATCTCGCGAGCATTTGCTGAAAGATTCTGCGTATTTTTAATTAAAAAAACTTGACAGCTTAAGACTAAGATATTATATTTTTCTTGCGTTTCAAGCCTCGGCCGCCTCCGGTATCACGGAATTGACGAGGTTTCAGGCGCCGGGAAATTTATCGAAAATCAGTGGAAATTTATCGAAATTTATCCAATTTTACGGAAATTTCCACAAATAGATCCGGAGCATGTTTTCATGAATTTTGAGCAGTTCACCCACAAGACGCAAGAGGCGCTCCAGCATGCCCAGGAGTCGGCCCGGACGAGAGGCCACCAGGGCGTCATGCCCGCGCACGTTCTCCTGGCGCTTCTGGATCAACCCGAGGGCGTGCTCGCGCCCCTCGTCGAGAAGGCGGGGCTGAAGGCCCACGTCCTGAGCCGCGAACTCGAAGCCGCCCTCGATAAACTCCCGAAAGTGGCCGGAAACGGCGGTCCCCTGTACGTCACCCAGGAGTTGGCGACGCTCTTTCAGGCGGCGGGGCGCGAAGCGAAGGCCATGGCGGATGAATACGTGAGCGGCGAGCATCTGTTGCTGGCCGCGCTCGAAAGCGGCGGCGCGGATGTCGTGAACATCCTGCGCGCGGCCCGTCTCGACCGCGAGGCCGTCCTCGCGGCGCTCAAGGAGGTCCGCGGAAGCCAGAGGATCACCGATCAGAATGCGGAGAGCCGCTACCAGGCGCTCGAGCGTTTCTCGATCGACCTCACCGCACAGGCGCGCTCGGGCAAGCTCGACCCCGTCGTGGGCCGCGAGGAGGAGGTCAGGCGCGTCATGCAGGTGCTCTCCCGGCGCACGAAGAACAACCCGGTGCTCATCGGGGACCCCGGCGTGGGCAAGACCGCCATCGTCGAGGGTCTGGCGCAGCGCATCGCGGACGGCGACGTGCCCGAGGGCCTGAAGCGCAAGCGCCTGCTCACGCTCGACATCGGCTCTCTCGTCGCCGGCTCCAAGTTCCGGGGCGAGTTCGAGGACAGGCTCAAGGCCGTGCTCAAGGAAGTGAGCGAATCCGCGGGCGAGATCGTCTTGTTCATCGACGAGCTTCACACCGTCGTGGGCGCGGGCGCCGCGGAGGGGGCGGTGGACGCCTCCAATCTCCTGAAGCCCGCCCTCGCCCGGGGAGAACTCCACTGCGTGGGCGCCACCACGCTCGATGAATACCGGAAACACATCGAGAAGGACGCGGCGCTCGAGCGGCGCTTCCAGCCCGTGATGGTGGACGAGCCGGGTACGGAGGACGCCATATCCATCCTGCGCGGCCTGAAGGAGAAATACGAGATTCACCACGGCGTCCGCATTCTGGACAACGCCCTGGTCGCCGCCGTCTCGCTATCGCATCGCTACATCAGCGACCGCCATCTGCCGGACAAGGCCATCGACCTCATTGACGAGGCCGCGAGCGGCCTGCGGCTCGAACTGGACAGCCTGCCCAAGGACATCGACCGGCAGGAGCGCGAGCTTCTCCGGCTGCGGATCGAGGAGCGCGCCCTGGAGGCGGAAGTCGACGAGGCCAGCCGGGAGCGCCTGGCGCAGATACGCGGGCAGATATCCGCTCTCGATGAGCAGAGCAGGGCGCAGAGAAACAGGTGGTCGGAAGAAAAAGCGGAGATATCCCGGCTCCGTGAACTCAAGGAGCGCGTCGAGGAAATGAAGGCCGAGGCCCAGCGCGCCGAGCGCGAGGGGGATTTGGGCCGGGCGGCGGAGCTTCGCTACGGCGAGATTATCGCGGCCGAGAAGGAAATGGCCCTGGCGGAGGAAGGAATCGAGAAAAGAACCAACGGCCGCATGCTGAAAGAGGAGATCACCGAGGACGACGTGGCCGCCGTCGTGAGCCGCTGGACGGGCATCAACG
>JAPPHK010000014.1 GCA_028820795.1 Nitrospinota bacterium
AGCCAAGTATTCCGAGGCTGAGGCCGAACAATGCCCGATGCCGATTTTGGGTATAGCAGGCACATGGGCGAGGCAGGATTCGAGTGGCTTCATCACCGCAGACACGTTGCGAATAGAGTTTGCGCCCGATCCGAACCAGACGGGCGAACCGGGCGTAACGTATTACGACTTCACGCTGCTTTCGTACTATTCCCCGTCTGATGGGGATGATCCAGACCTTGCCGATCTTCTTGCCCTTGCCCAGCCCTTATGGGGTGAGCGTCGCGGTAAAATGGGCGTGTACTATGCGGATGGCGGTAAGTGGGCATTCAACTACACTATAACCTATGCCCGAGTATGGAACACAAGAACGAAAGAGTATTTAGAGGGGGGGCCATTTCCGCCGCATTGGGGCTTTGAGATAAAGATGTTTGATGGGTGGCTTGTTTTAGGGTGGGATTACGACGACGACGACGGCCGCAGATATGGATATGAGCGCGTTGACGAATGACTGACCGCTTGCCTATCCAAGTTGATTCGCGGGCTAAGGAACTGCTCCAAAAGATGGAGCGGCAGGCGAAGGTGATCGCTCACGTAGAGACGAAACCGAGGTAATTTCAGTAATATGCCCTTGAACACAATAGAGTTGGACAACCAAGAAAAACTCAAGAGAGAGCTGCAAAACGTCCGAGAAGCGTCCAAGCTTGAACGTCTCGCGGCTACTCTGATCGGTCGTCTTCTCGACGTGCCGATTGCGGTTGCCAAGTCTGGTTTTCAACATGGCGCAGATGCTGGTCCGGCTGGACAGCAAGGGCGACGATTTCGGGTGGAATGCAAGAAGTATAGTGATAACAGTGGCTTGAGTGAACGAGAGCTACTTGGGGAGATTGACCAAGCGCTAGCGCGGGATGAGGCCCTTGAAGCTTGGGTGTTGGTTGCAACCTGTCGCGTTTCAGAACAGATCCAGCAATCGCTTGTTCAGCATGGAGAACGGCTAGGCGTTCCCATCGTGATTATCGATTGGGTAGATGGCGAATTGGCACCGCTTGTAGCATTGTGTGCATTCGCTCCTGATTTGGTCGAGAAAGAGTTTTCAAGGGAAGCTGGCGCGGCTTGTGCTCTTCAATCCATATCAGAGCAGGCAATCGAAAGGTTGCGACGCGACTTACAGTCTTGGTGCTTGGGGTTTGAAGCAATACGGACGCGCTCTCACGATAAGCTCAACAAAATTTGGAACTCGCCGCAAGAATCGAAGGCTGCAATCGGACAAAACGCGGCTGGGGGTGCTCAGCAGAGGAAAGTCAAACGAAGCGCGGTGCATGAGGCACTGAATGAGTGGTGGCAAGGAACAGTGCAGGATGATGCTCCGGCTGCTGTGGTCGGATTGGAAGGGGCCGGCAAGACATGGGCGACGCTCCACTGGTTGATCGGCAGTAAGGACATGCAACCAATTGTTCTGATAATGCCATCCTCTGCGGTAGCCGCCATTGGGAATGTCTCCGAAACCACCGTGAAGCAACTCCTAGCGGATAGTCTTCACGAGATAAGCGGGAGCGGGATACGGGATCGGGAGCATTGGCTCCGGCGACTTGATCGGCTGCTTGAACGTCCGACTGATGAAGGACCTGTCCTGACCATATTCTTCGATGGTCTCAACCAAGAGCCTTCTGTTCAATGGCTACGACTTTTGCAAGTTTTGCAAAGCGAGACGTTTGCGGGACGGGTACGGATAATCGTCAGCACACGTGCTCACTACTTTAAGGAAAGGTTGTCGGAACTTCGGGGCCTCGAAGGTGAGGCCAGACAAATTGACGTAAACATCTATGATACGGCACCGGGAAGCGAACTCGACCAGATGCTTGTGTTCGAGAACCTCACGCAGGCCGACCTGCATCCCGATGTGATTGAATTGGCGCGTAACCCTCGTCTTTTCAGGCTAGTAGTACATTTCCGAGAAAGGCTGGTCGAGGCGGGTCAAATAACGGTACATCGGCTGCTATGGGAGTACGGACGCGACACCTTCGGAGTGCGGGCGGAAAAGTCGTTCAGCGAGGGCGAGTGGAAGGATTGGCTGAAGGAAATTGCTCAGAGTCGTCGTCAAGGTATCGAAAAATACTCAGAAAAGTCGCTCGGCGAGATGGTAAACCGACCATACCTCAATAAAAACAAAGTGTATGCACGGCTTAGCGACATAATTGACGGTCGGTTCGCTACACGTAGTGCGTCGGGCGATCTACAACTTACTCCTGCGGTTATTGCACATGCTCTCGGTGTTGCACTTCTGAACGACCTTGAGCAAGTAATCTTGCCAACTTTTGAAACCCTAGATGCCACGTTGGCGAAATGGCTCGATCCTATCGCGGGTCTTGATGAACAAGCGGAAATCCTGCGTGCGGCGGTGTCAATTTTGGTAGAGCAGGGACGTGCGGCAGAGGCCCCCGTCCCCGGAGTGCTCGTCACGGCATGGCTGCAAAGCCAGAATATACCCGACGATCATCGCCAAGAACTTGTCGATCTTGCCTCTCATTTTCCGGAAGCTCTACTCGACACGATCGAATATTCGGACAGCCTCGCTCACGATTCCGCTAGATTTTGGGCCGTAAAGGCGCTGAGTACCATTCCGCGAGATGATAGCGCAGTCCTTAATATGATTGTCGAACGGTCCTGCCGCTGGCTGAGCGTTGTCGCCTGTGACGGCGATAGGCAATCGGATAGGCTTAAACGCCTGATTGGTAGCGATACCCTGGGGCCGATTACGGTCGGCGGCGTTGATCTCAAACTGGTTGATCAGTCCTCTGGCTTGCTGAAAGCTGTGGTCCCGTTGATTGTCGAAGGTTTTCCATTGGCTAACGCCCTGCCGATCTTCGAGACAGCGACCGTTGCGTTAGAGGTGGAAGATAGTATCTATCGCTGGGACGGCCTGAAGTGGCTCTGCCTACTCAACGAAGTTGACCCCGACGAAACGGCAACGGCATTGTGTGCCTTGTCAGAAGAAATCAGGCACCGCCAGCCAGAACAGGGTGTACATCCGGATCTTCCGAAGCGCATCGCTGCGCTCCTGCTGTGGCTGACAGGTCAGGAGGGGGACGAGGAAGCCGCTGTGTCTATGGATCCCGGCATTGACCGCCCACTCACTTATGAGAAAGACTACCTTCCTCAGCCGGGCCGAAGCTGGTTTCCGCTGGAGAGGCGACATGCACAGAGCGTCCTCGCCGACACGGAACTGCCTCTACTCTCCCGCGTACAGCGAACAGAAGAGCTATGGCTTGATCCGAATTTTGAACCGCCAGCGAGCTTTGTTGCAGAAGTTCGCGCCGCAGCAACCTGTATTGATGTTGAGAAGTTGAACCGACACGGCGGGCTCACTTCTGAGGATTATGACTTTGAAAGCCTAGAACCGGTACTGGCTCGATGTGCACCGGACCTGCTTGCGGATCTAATCCGCCGCATGATGCGAAGTATGGCTACCTGTCCTTCAGAGTCCCGGCACTGGAGTGCTATCCATGCGACCGGGCATCTGGTGCTGGCAGGCGAGGAAGAGGCGGCGGCAGCGAGAGCGTTACGTCTGAGTGGGGGCGGTGGGAACGATGATCACGCCACCAATGATCTCCTATTGGTGGAGATTCGAGATCTGGATGCACAGGCCCAATTCGACGAATTGATTCATGCGGATTTGGAGTCAATCTCGACCAAGTTCGCCAAAATCTTGCGTCCTCCGACACCAGATGATGTCGATGACCTGATCGCTCGCTATGCCGATGGCTCACTCAAACAGCAACGCGATCTACTTATCCTATTGTCGATTCACCCAGTTGAACTTACGGACACGGCTTGGTCATGGGTTGAAAAATGTGCGAAATGTCAAGACAATGATTCGCGCAGATTTGCATTCCGAATTCTAACCCATACTGACCCAGTGCGGTTCGGTCAAACGCTTGAGGCTGACGGTTGGTCTTGGAGTCAGGATGAGCATGACTGGGTCAACTGTTACGGGATGGACGCCCTTATCAAAGCCACGTCGGGTCTTCCTTTTAACGAGCTAGCACCAAGGTTGGCTCCTTGGCGGTTGCTGGAGGCTGTTCGTCAACGTGGAGCCGAGCCTACCGAAGTAAGATTGGCGGCTGAAATCTTCAATCAATGGCTCGCAGAGAGGCCCTCCTCGAAGGTCGCCTTCTGCGCGAAGGACTTCTTACCTGTTCTGCAATATGCACCAGATATAGTCGAACAGTGGATTAGGGACTCTTGCGAATCCACAGCGGATTTTCAGTACCGTGGTTTTTCGGCTGAAAGGGTTTTTCTTGCCCTCTGTGAGGCCCTCCTCGCCCATGACCCCGAGCGGGGCGCACAGTTATGGAAGACCCTGCGTACGACTATGAGAATGCGATACATCGGTGCTGTCGGAGTAGAGGAGCTCTTACACATGGTCTTTCGCGTTCCAGATTCACCGGCAGTAACGGTGCTCCGAGACGAACTAGCTGGGTTAGAACATTGCCATACCGATCAGGCACTGTTCAATCTGGCAATCGCCGCGGCTTACAACAATAAGGACGATTGGCTCGCCACTTTAATTGGGCAGGATCGAGCATCGAAATTCGCTTGGCGACGGAAACGCGCCGTAGTCCTCGCGGGATTCACCGCGGACAATACGCTCCCGGTCGAGGACGCTTGGCCTAGTGGAGAAATCAAAACGGACTACGCCTATCTTGCTCAGAAAGCAGCACGTTATAGGTGGGCCGAGGCGTGTGCCCGCCACTGGTGGCGAGATTATCTCGCGTCCTATGATCCGACTGAGGCTTACGCCGCTTGGGTTTTATTTTTGCGCTCGGCGGATCGTCGTTGTTGGGTATGGATGAACCAAGATATTGAAGCCGTACAAGAATCAGACGACTTCTTCAAGCCCAAGATGATCCATGCTAGACTCAATCAAGGAAAGCTAGAGAATGCTTTGAAGAAGAGCGAGAACAAGCTCGACAAGAACTTTTTAGACCGTCAGATTTTTGCGGGTTTAGGTCCTTGGCCAAAATACGTACCGCGTTAGGGTGGTTAAGGCGTTCTTGCATCGCTACAAGACCTGAAGACCGCTAAGTGTAACTGCCAAACCCTAGCGCAAAAAGAGCAGTATGCTCGTCCGTACTGTCTATTACCTGAGTGTGGACATGCCTAGGAGATAGCACTAGATTGAGAT
>JAPPHK010000140.1 GCA_028820795.1 Nitrospinota bacterium
GGATACTCCTTTCCCGGAGGGGGTGGAGGATTTGCGGGGTCTTTGCGCGTTCACGGTCGACCCCTTCGACGCGCGCGACCGCGACGACGCGGTCTCGATTGAAAAACTACGCGCCGGTGGCCGCCGCCTCGGCGTGCACATCGCCGACGTGGGCCATTACGTGAAACGGGGCGGCGCGGTCGACAAGGAAGCCCGCTCGCGCGGGGTGAGCGTCTACCTGCCGGACCGGGCGGTGCCCATGCTGCCGCCCCGCCTGACGGGCGAGGTGTGCTCGTTGCGCGAAGGAGCCGTCCGGCGCACCCTGAGCGTCTTCATCGATTTCGACCGCTACGGGAACCGGACGGGGGTGCGGCTCACCTTCGCGCGCATCCGCTCGCGCGCCTCCCTGACCTACCGCGGCGCCGCGGCCGTCCTCGAAGGCGAGAAGATTCCGCAAGAAGAAGAGGCCGAAAGCGCCCGCGCGCTCGAGGAGCCGCTCAGGCAGCTATCCGCCCTTGCGGACAGTCTTCAGGCCGAGCGCATGAAGCAGGGAAGCCTCGATTTCGACCTGCCCGAAGCGCAGGTGCTTCTCGATCAAGAGGGAATGCCTGTGGATATTGCGCGCGCGCCGAGAACCTCCGCGCACCGCCTCGTCGAGGAGTGCATGCTGGCGGCGAACCGGGCGGTGGCGGAATATCTCGCGGAGGCGGGCGGCGCTTCGGTCTTCCGCGTCCACGAGGCGCCTGATGAGGAGAAACTGGAGGGTTTGCGGGCGATTCTCTCCAGGCTGGGCCTGAAGGCGCCCGGCGTGAAAGACCTCGAGCGCCCCGGCGGGTTTCAGGAGGTATTCGAGGCCGTGCGCGGCTCGGACGTGGAGCGCTACGTGAACCTCGCGGCTCTCAGGAGCATGAAGCTCGCGCGCTACGAGGCGGCGCCCGCCCTTCACTTCGGCCTGGGCTTCGAGCGCTACGCGCACTTCACCTCGCCCATCCGCCGCTATGCGGACCTTTGCGTTCACAGGAGGCTCGCTCGGCTCATGCGCGGCGAGGGCGGAAAACCGCAGGCGAAGCCGCTGGCCGCCCTTTGCCGCGATATTTCAGAACGCGACCGGACGGCTGAGGCCGCCTCGCGCGAGATGGTGGATTTCATGAAGGCGCTCTTCATGCGCGATAAGGTGGGCGAGCGCTTTCGGGGCCACGTCTCGGGCGTCGCGAACTTCGGGATTTTCGTGGAACTGGAGGATATATACGTCGAGGGCATGGTTCCCCTCGAATTAATGACGGACGATTACTACGGCTTCATTCCCGAGGAGCACGCGGTTCTGGGCCGGAGAACGGGCCGGAGGTTCCGCCTGGGGGACCCCGTCACCGTGCGGGTGGAGGGCGTGGACCTGGCGGGCAGGCGCGTCACGTTCCAGCTCCTGGCGGGCGGGACGCGGGAGGTGATCGGCGATGCGGCCGAGTCGCGCCGCGCGAATCTCGCCGACCGCCGACGCCCCGAGAGAAAGAAACTCTCAAGTCCACGGCGCGGGAAGAGAGGGAAGCCGTCGCCCGGGCGGGGCCGACGCCGCTGAGTCTCCGAAGCGGGGTTGTTGGAAAAGTCGGTCCTGCGAGTGGGCGCCTTTGACGTTCCCTCCTCGGACGGGTCAAACTCTCGACTTACCTGGCTACTGTATTGACCTCACCCTGAGTAGCCGCCGAAGGTCAAGCGCGACTGAGAAAGGAGCGTTTGTATCGAAGGGCGCTCCCTCGATACGGCGCGCAAGCGCGCCTACTCGGGATGAGGGGAGGGGCCGAGCGTGGAGCGAGGTTTCGCAAGGGTGGCCCCATACGTCCGGCGCATTCCATCATTGCTATTCGGGGTGTAGGTCGGACATATATGTCCGACATATATGCGACCCGCGTTGTGAAGGCGAAAAGGCAGGGCCGCATGTATGCGGCCCCTACACACAGGTGGTGGCTCTTCGAAGATCGTTGAAAGCCGGAATGACGAACAAAACCGCACCGCCTCTTGTAGCGACCTGTTCCTACGGACTTTCCCATAAAATTTCCCTGGTGGCGAAAAATCCACTAAAGAGCTATATTGTTCCCGATGACGAGGGAGACGCGGGGAGCGATGCGCTCCTTTTTCTTTTTCCCCGATTTCGAGAGGTGCGTGATGGCGGGCGGCATCAAAATCGTTGCGGAGAACAGGCGCGCCCGCGCCGATTACGCGATCGACGAGACCTACGAGGCGGGCCTCGTCCTCACGGGCACGGAGGTGAAGGCGCTGCGCGAGGGCCGCGCGAACCTGAAGGAGAGCTACGGCGACATCATCAATGGGGAGGCCTGGCTGGTGGATTGCCACATCAGCCCCTACGGGCACGGCAACATCCACAACCACGAGCCCACGCGCAGGCGCAAGCTCCTGCTCCACAAGCGCGAGATCGGACGCCTCATCGGCCGCGTGAACGAACGCGGCATGACGCTCGTGCCGATGAAGATGTATTTCGCCCGGGGCCGCGCCAAGGTGGAGATCGGCGTCGGCAAGGGCAAGAAGTTCCACGACCGCCGTGAGGAACTCAAAAAGCGCGCCGCGAACCGCGAGATCGAGCGCGCGCTCAGGGAGAGGAACCGGTGATACGGGACATGTTCAGGGACTACACGATGAGGTGGTGGCAGGTGAGCCTGCTCAAGGTCTCGATGGCCGCGTTCGGCCTTGCGGTCGGCGCCACCTGGCCGGGAGCGTTCGAGGGCCGGCTGCTCTGGATATGGCTGATATTCCTGCTCCCCGCCGCGTATCTGAGCTACGTCTTCTACCCCGAGATGTGGAGGAGAAGGCGGAAATAGCGTATACGAGACGGGCCCGGGGCGATGATCGCCGCTCCGGGTCTACTGTTCATCTCTTATGGGGGCGATCCGGTTTCGACGGGAGGATTTGAAGTCTGAGCTGCGCGCCGGGGACGCCACTTGGCCCCGTTATCAATGTGGCAAAATCACACCAGCCGATAACGAGCTGGCTCTCGCTGCCTAGACGCTAGCGAGCGTTCCCCCTCGCCTCGTCCGCGGGCGGGGTGCGGAACGTCATGATGCGGACTAGCCGACCCAGGTTTCGGTCCGGAGCCTGCTAGGCGAATTCGAATCGGACTAGCCCGGAGGATGGCCCGCCGGTGGGCTTGGTCCCGGGCGAAACCCTCACCACCGGCTACGCGCGTAGACGCTCACGACGGAAGCCTTTCGGACGCGGGTTCGATTCCCGCCGCCTCCACCAATTATATTCTTTTAGGTATCATGTAATTTGACAATCGAGCCTTAGGTAGTAGTCTCTGACTGTTGAGCATAGTCAATCGAAGTGTGATAATTTAATCTAGCCTATAGTTTATAATTAAGTTTACGAAGTTCAGTAAAAGCCATTTGTTCAAAATCAAGACAAGAAGATCAAATTGTCAAATCGAAAAATTTGATTGATAAAAATATTTGCTAGAGGCTGCCTCGGAATTGAGGAGCGAAAATGACACCTGCACCGAATGATGCGGAAAACGAAATAATGTATAGAGAATTTGAGTTTAAGCGAATTGAGTTGGAATGGGAACAAAGAAAGTTTAGACTTAAATTTATTGGTATATTCATAGTCACTTTAATGGGCGCTCTACTTATCACTGTGCCATATCTTTTAGAAACATCAATTTACAAATCTCGACGATTCGACAAAAATATAATGAATTACGAGAGAGAAATTTGGGAAAATAGGAAAGTTGTCCGGCAATTAAGGAGTAAAATTGAAGCATTGGAATTACGACAAAGGAATTCAGAAAGCCTCTTACATTCTGTAAAACAAGCTTTAGTGGAAGCACAAAAACTCACTCAGTTTCTCCAGAAGGAACAAAACAAACAGGATAGAAAACAAAAATGAAAGAATGGTGGAAAAACAATTGGGACAAAGTGCTCATGTCAGTATTTCCAATGCTCCTAGCAGGAGTTATTGGATTTTTTTCTGCAATAATTGCAACTAATAAGCAAATGGGAGAATTGAGCGAAAGAATCATACCCCTAGAAGGAATGAAGGATATCGTGGAGAAAGTAAACTCGAAAACAGACGCTCTCACTACAGCTAATAACCATATACAACAACGGTTTGACTTTATGAAAGATAGAGTTGAGCTTGCAGAAACGCGAGTAGCTGCAATAAAAGAATTGACTGAGCTGCAACGTCAAAAGACCGTGAACGAACTCAAAGAACTACTAGAGAAATATGGCAAAGGGAACTAGTGGCTTTAGAGTATTTAAAATGGATTGATTCAAGGTTTTCAGATGTAAAAGTGGAAGATTGAAAGTATATAATTGTGATGCTGGGCAAGTTGTCTGGTTGTTAATTTTCTCCAATCATTAAAAGTAATTCATGCCGATTTTATGATTTTACTTATTATTCCGACTTTGTTATGGGTCTCAGAAGTGTCGTCATTAGAACCAACAAATCGTTACTGATGATTAAATCAAGCAATATAATGTTCGAGGTTACCGAAGCAGTAGAAGGCGGCTATGACGCCCGGGCCTTGGGATACAGCATTTTCACCCAGGGAGAGGACTGGGATGATCTGAAGGCAATGGTCCGGGATGCGGTGCTTTGCCATTTCGGTGAAGAAGACGCGCCCAAAGTGAGGGTGTTGAAAAAGTCCCGGGAAGCGGTTTTTGGGTTGCGCGCACGCTTTTGAAGTTCACTCCCCCCTTGAGGGGATTGTAGAAAAATCCCACCCCGCTCGTAATTGACCACTGCCGTCATTCCGGCGAAAGCCGGAATCCATTTTCAAGCAGAATGATAATACTCCGGTTTTTCATCTCCTCGTCATCGGCGTGAACCAATCAGAAAATAAAAAACAAAGGTAAAACAAATGGATTCCGGCTTTCGCCGGAATGACGAACAATACCGCATTCGCCCGTAGGGGCGGTTCGCGAACCGCCCCTACAATCCCATCGTATCGAACCTTCATTTATCAGGACTTTTTCAACAACCCCGAATCAGCGATGCCGCATCTCGTAAGCGCCGAAGCTATCGCAGTATGAGGTTGCCGCGTGACCTGTCCGGCGACGACTTGATTCTCAACCCTCCTCTTCCTCCTCCTTCGTCTCCGGGAACCACTCCAGAAAGCCCTCTTCGGTGGCGGGCGGGAAGGGCCACTGGTCCCCGCGCATGGCGGAGA
>JAPPHK010000229.1 GCA_028820795.1 Nitrospinota bacterium
AGTTCATGTTCGCGTTCATGCTGACGAACGTGCACGCGCGCACCATCCCCGTCCGGCTGGCGGAGACCATGGGCGAGATGCAGGTCTTCTGGCAGGACATGTCCACCCTCGCGACGCTGATCATGCTGCCCGCCCTTCTGGTAGGCTTTTTCATGCAGCGCTACCTCATCCGCGCTTTGACGGCGGGAGCCGTGAAATGATGACCGCGTCCGGGGTTGTCGAGAAAGGTCCGTATAGGGCTCCTGCAAGTAGAGGGTTTGTAGTGACAGCCCCTCCTCGGGGCTGTCCCACAGGCCTCCGTGCCTGTCCATGCGAAGCGCAACCAAGAGGATCATATTCGATACGGGAGGCCGCCCTTCCTTTCCCCTGGGCGGCTACTCAGGGTGCGGTGGTATGGCGCCCGGTTGTGCATAGGCGACCCCGTCTGCGGGCAAGTGTAGGTGGCGATCCCTCCTCGGGACCGCCCCACACATACATGCGGCCCATGTCGGGCGGCGAAAAAAGGCCGGGTCGCGTATATGGGGCTGTTGAAAAAGTCCACAAAAGGAGCGTACTGAATTTCACTCCCCCCTTGAGGGTCGGGCTTCCCGGGGGTTTTTCAACAGGCCATATGCGACCCCTACACCCCCTCGACCCGCAGACCGTTGTCATACCAGCGAAAGCCGGAATGACGATCAAAAGCGAGGAGCAAGACCACCTTCCCGCATTGGGCGGCACTCTTTGGGGCATCACTTCCACCTTATGGCTTTTTCACCAGCCGCGTTCGGGGCGCGGCGAGCGATGATGGAGGAGTCGGCGTGGGCACGGTGAGTCTCGAGAACCTGAGCAAGCACTTCGGCAGCGTGCGCGCCGTGGACGGCATCGACCTCGAAGTCGCCGAGGGGGAGTTCCTCGTCCTGGTGGGGCCTTCGGGCTGCGGGAAGACGACGACGCTGCGCATGGTGGCCGGCCTCGAGTTTCCCACCGGCGGCGAGATCCGCGTCTCCGGCGAGCGCGTGAACGAGATACCCGCCAAGGACCGCAACATGGCCATGGTGTTCCAGAACTACGCCTTATATCCCCACATGACGGTGTACGAGAACATGGCCTTCGGCCTGCGCGTGCGGCGGATTTCGGGGGGCGACATCGACCGGCGCGTCAAGGAGGCCGCCTCCCTCATGGGGCTCGAAGACCTCCTCGCCCGCAAGCCCCGCCAGCTCTCCGGCGGCCAGCGCCAGCGCGTGGCGGTCTGCCGGGCCATCGTGCGCGACCCGGTGGCCTTCCTGTTCGACGAGCCGCTCAGCAACCTCGACGCCAAGCTCCGCGTCACCGCCCGGGCCGAGATACGAAAGCTCCAGCGCCGCCTGGGCACGACCTCCATCTACGTCACGCACGACCAGACCGAGGCGATGACGATGGGGGACCGCATCGTCGTCATGGACGAGGGGAAGATCCTCCAGGTGGGGCCTCCCATCGAGCTGTACGACCGGCCCGTGAACCGCTTCGTGGCGGGGTTTCTGGGAAGCCCGGCCATGAACTTCATCGAGGGCCGCGCACACCGGGCAGACGGCCGTCTCGAACTCGAAGCGGGCGTCCTGCGCTTTCCCCTGCCGGAGGCGTGCCGGGAGGGAGAGGCCTACACGGTCGGTTTCCGCCCCGAGCATCTGGGTTTCGGCGACGGCGGAGAGCGCCTCGTCTCCGCCGAGGGCCGGGTGGAACTCGTCGAGCCGCTGGGGTCGGACACTTTCGTCGCCCTCGATATCGACGGGATTGTCCTCACCGTGAAGGAAGAGGGCCATTTCCGCGCCCGGGTGGGAGAGCAAATCCGGGTGTTCTTCGACATGACCAACGCGCACCTGTTCGACGGCGCCGCCGGTGAGCGGGTGGGAGGCTGAAGCTGCGCGACGGTTAAGTCTGGCGCATGAGGCTGTAGAAACAATCCATTCCTGAGAGAGATATTCTACGGGCCGTATGTAACACTGTTATTCAATGCAGCTTGTAATATGAATGGACTCCACTCCTGTATTGAACGTAACCTTCAATAAAACCCTCGAAAGTAGTTATATTACAGATAGCCTTGCATAACGTGACTGAACTCGTTTATGAGGAATCCGTGGAATAATCAAGACCCTCAAGTCCTATCCAACCTATTAACCCTCCGGCGACGAGTGGATCGAAGAAACTCCATAGCATTGGGAGGTACGGAGGCTTAAGAACACACCTGCCGCTTGTAATATGGCGACTCCTAGCCAGCAGACAACCGGGCCGAAAGCGTAGTTCCTGTTTATGGCTCGAATGGTTGCGTCCAACTTCACTCCCTCCCAAGGGGGGCTGTTGAAAAACCCCCTCGATGCAAAAACCACCGTCATTCCGGCGGAAGCCGGAATCCATTTTTGATTATTGCTTTCGTTTTTGGATTTAATTCCGACACGCGGGAGGGAGCGCCGCGCCCGAGTCCGGAACCGATGAGGTGGATATATAAGGCGGCATCCGTATCTTCCCCGGCCGGGAGCGAGGACGTAAGGGCGAAGGGCCAAAGACAAAGGCGAAAATGGATTCCGGCTTTCGCCGGAATGACGAGCAAAGGCGAAGGTCAATCCCAAGCGAAGCGAGGCTTTCTCAACAGCTCCCAAGGGGGAGGAACTACGCGTTGCAAGGAAGAACGAACACAAAAACGGGCGACCACATGGGGTCGCCCCTGCAAGCGTGATTTGATATCCGCTTGTCCACGAAGCCCGTATGGGCAAAGGGGTGGACATGCCGGTTCGCCCCTACGTCTAATTTCGACCGCTTTGACCCTGTAGGGACAGGTCGCGACCTGTGGGACGACCCCGAGGAGGGGTTCGTTTCTACGGTTGCCATCCGCAAAAAAACGGGGCGGACACATCGGTCCGCCCCTACAAGCCAATCTGATCGATCAGAAAGAATACGAACCCTGAAGCCCTAATACACGTCCGTCGCGCTCTCGCCGACGGCCTGCTGCTTGGGCCGCCAGCGCAGGAGGTAACGCTCCAGCCAGTTCACCGCCGCGTTGGCGATCAGCACGATGAACATGAGCAGGATGAGGCCCGCGAACGAGCCCGCGATGTTGAACAGGTTGCTCGTGTGCTGGATCATGAAGCCCAGCCCCTTGCTCGCCGCCATGAACTCGCCCAGGATGGCGCCGATGATGGCGAAGGGAACGCCGATCTTGAGGCCCGTCAGTATCCAGGGCATCGCGGCGGGCAGCGTGACCTTCCAGAGAACCTGCATCTCGTTCGCGCCCATCACCTGGGCGAGGTTCTTGAGGTTGGGGTCCACGCCTCTCAAGCCCGAGTAGGTGTTCATGAAGGTGAGGAAGAGCACCAGGCTCACCGCCAGCACGATTTTCGACTCCACCCCGATGCCGAACCAGATGATGAGAATCGGCGCCATCGCCACGCGCGGGATGCCGTTCACCGCGACGATGAAGGGGTCGAGTATCTCGGCCAGCGTCTCGAGCCGCGCCAGTATGAAGCCCAGTGCGATCCCCAATGCCGCGCCCAGAACGTAGCCCAGGAACGCCTCGTACATCGTCGTCCACGTGTCGATGAACAGGCTGCCCGAGAGCGTTATCTCCACCATGTAGCTCATGACGCGAATGGGCGAGCCGAACCAGAAGGGGTCCACGCAGAGCCATTGCTTGGGGCCGATCTCCCAGGCGCTGAGCTCCCACATCGCCAGAAAACCGACCGCGAAGGAGGCCCGGTAGGCGAACATGCGCAGGCGCGAGTTCTTGATGATGCGCCCGGTGCGCGAGATGGAGACGTCCACGAACGCGATGGCGTGGAAGAACATACCCGTGACGGAGCACATCATGTAGCCGGCAGCTGCGAGGCCCAGCAGGAGCGCGCCTATCAGGTAATCGCCCCGCCAGAGTTGCGGAACGCCCGGCAGGGGAATCGTCAGGAGAATCTCGCCCAACTTGGGCAGTTTGACGCGGCCGGAAGACTCCTGGGCGCCCTGCGCCGCTTCGATCGCTCCCTTGTCCTCGCTCGCCTCTTTATCGATCATGTCGACCATGTCAATTCCCCTCTTATGGGGCTGTTGAAAAAGCCCGCATGGGATCCCCGCAAGTAGAGGGTTTGTAGGGACAGGCCTCCGTGCCTGTCCTCATTTTCGCCGTCCTGCCAATGGACAACCACAATCCTGGTCAAAGAAGGTTTTTCAACAACCCTCTCATCCGCTCATATTATTCGGCGGACCCGTTGTTCATCCAGTCCTCGCTGCGCTGTACCTCCTCGCGCAATTCCTGCCACAGCTGATCGTAGGTCTTCCGGAACGCCTCCTGGCTGTGGATGGTGAACACGTCGCGCGGACGCGGAATGTCCACTTCGGAGACGCTCCTCAAGTTTCCGGGCCGGCTCGTCATGACGACGACTCTGTCGGCCAGGGCGATGGCTTCCACGAGATCGTGCGTGATGAAGATGACGGTCTTTCGCGCCTCGCGCCAGAGTTTCAAAAGCTGGTCCTGAAGGATGATGCGCGTCTGGGCGTCGAGCGGCCCGAACGGCTCGTCCATCAGGATGACGTCTGGATCGTAGATAAGAGTGCGGATGATGTTGGCCCGCTGACGCATGCCGCCCGAGAGTTCATGGGGGTAGTGATCCTCGAATCCGGCCAAGCCGACGCGCTGGATCAACTCGCGCGCCTTGTCATGTCTGGTTTTCTGGTCGACCCCTCGCATCTCCAGCGGGAAGGCGACGTTGTTGATGAGCGTGCGCCAGGCGTAGAGATAATCCGACTGCGGCACGTAGCCGATATCGGTGTTGATGCCGTGCAGCTTCTTGTCCTTGTACGTGATGGTTCCCGAGGTGGGGTGCACGAGCCCGATGATGCAGTTGAGCAGCGTGGACTTTCCGCAGCCACTCGGCCCCACGATGGTGATGAACTCGCCGTCTTCGATGTCGAGGCTCAAATCCTCGACGGCGAGAACGCGGTTCCCCCGCGAGAAGAATTCCTTTTGCAGGTTCTTGATCGATAGAATTGGAGGCACTGGGCATGAATCTCCGCCGCCGGGGAGGGGCTACTGGCGGCCCCTCCCCGGCGGTTTTACAGAGTCAGTAGTTTCCGCTCACATCTTGCCGGGCAGATATTCGTCCGTCACCAGGGTGCTCCTGGGGAAC
>JAPPHK010000160.1 GCA_028820795.1 Nitrospinota bacterium
GCACGTTCAGCTTTTTTCTGTCCCACTCGAGTTCGCGCTCACAGGCGATGACCTGCGCGGCGAACGCCTCGTTCACCTCGATCAAGTCCATGTCCTCGAGCGCCAGACCCGCGCGTTCGAGCGCCTTAGGCATAGCCGTCACGGGACCCAGCCCCATGTAGCGGGGCTCCACGCCCGTCGAGGCGTAGCCCCGCAGGACGGCGACGGGTTTTGCGCCCAACTCGTCCGCCTTCTCCCCGGACGCCAGAACGAGGGCGGAGGCCGCATCCGCCTGGCAACACGAATTCCCGGGGGTGACGGAACCGTTCTTGTCGAAAACGGGCCTGAGGCGGCCCAGTTTTTCCATGGACATGCCGCTTCGCGGCGTCTCGTCCTTATCGAACACGTTCACCTCGCCTTTGCGGCCTTTGAGCTCTACCGGCACGATCTCCTCGGTGAACTTCCCGCCCTCGACGGCCGCCACGGCCTTCTCCTGGCTTTCGAGCGCGTACTCGTCCTGCTCCTCGCGGCTCAGGTTGAATTTCTCCACCAGGTTCTCCGCCGTCACGCCCATGAGTTGTCCCGATAGCGGATCCTCATAGCCGTCCTTGTAAATCAGGTCCAGAAACTGCGCGTGCCCGAAGCGGTTGCCCCACCGCGCCCCCGGGTTCACGAAAGGCACGTTGGAGGTGCTCTCCACGCCGCCGGCCAGAACGACTCCCGCATCGCCCGCGCGAATCGCCTGCGCGGCCAGGGCGGCGGCCTTAATGCTCGAGCCGCAGCGCTTGTTGATCGTGTAGGCGGGCGTCTCCTTGGGAAGGCCCGCGCCCACCGAGATGAGCCGTGCGGAATTGGGACCCACGCCCGCCTGCCATCCGTGGCCGATGATGGTCTCGTCGAAATGTTCCGGTTCCACCCCGGAACGAGCAATTGCTTCGCGTGCGATGCGCACGCCCAACTCCGGGGCGGTCATGCCTTTGAGCGCGCCGCCGAAGGCCCCGCCCGGAGAGCGAACGCTGCTGAGAATGACGACGTCTTTCATATAAACCCTCAATTTTCAAATAGATGAAATGTCTCTCCTCCAAAATGCCGGAGCAGAGAACTCGAATGCTCGAATTGGTATCTCTATGCGCCAGGAGTTCTTATGGCATACCTCGAACGCGATAGGCAAGGAATGAGACGAAACGAGACCGCTGTACGCCTCGGGCGGCCCGTATGCGAACCGCTGAACTAGAAAGCGCTACGCCCGCAAACTCTCCAGCAGTTTCAGGAAATCCGCCGGAGGTTCGGCCATCAACTCGCGCTCTCCCCCGTCGATGGGATGGCGGAACGCCAGCCTGTGCGCATGGAGGGCTTGTCTCTCGATGAGGCTCTTCTGATTCGATTTGCTCTTCTTGCGGGACCCCCTCGGCAACCGCCCGAGGCCGTACACCGGGTCGCCCAGGACGGGATGCCCGATGTGGCTCATGTGCACCCTGATCTGATGCGTTCTGCCCGTCTCGAGCGTTACGCCCAAAAGCGATGCGTCTTCCAGCACCTCGCGGACCGCGTAGTGAGTGACCGCCCGACGTCCGCTCCCGACGACCGCCATGGCCGTCCGGTGGGCCGGATGCCTGCCGATGGGGGCGTCTATCGTCCCCTCTCCCTGCGGGGGAGTACCCCGGACGATGGCGAGATAGTGCCGGTGAATCCGGCGCGCCTTGAGATCGGCGGAGAGTCTTCCGTGGGCCGCATCCGTTTTCGCCGCTATCAGCAGGCCGGAGGTGTCCTTGTCGAGCCGGTGAACGATGCCGGGCCTCTCCACCCCGCCGATGCCCGAGAGCTGTCCCCTGCAGTGATGCAGAAGCGCCGCTGCCAGGGTTCCCTTGCGCTGGCCCGCGCCGGGGTGCACCACCATGCCGGGCGGCTTGTTGATCACGAGAAGGTGTTCGTCTTCGTAACGAACGTCGAGCGCGATCTTTTCGGCCTCGATGTGGGAGGGCGCAGGAGGCGGCAGCATGACCACGACGCGCGCCCCGCTTGGGAGGGCGTGCGCCGTTTTCGTCTCCACTCTCCCGTCGACCGAGACCATGCCGTCCCTGATGAGTCCCTGTACGCGAGAACGCGAGAGATTCTTCAGACTCTGGGCCAGAAACGAATCGACCCGCTTGGCGCCTTCACGGCAGGTCAACGCGTAAGTTTTTTCGCTCCCCTCTCCCATTTTCATACCTTGACGAGGGAGTCGATTACGCGCGTTCGCGGATAGAGCGTCCCCCGGACCTGATCGCCAGGCGCCAAGAGGTCGTGGTAGCCCTGCGCTGCCAGAAACCAGCCTTCCTTGATGAATTTTCCGCTCCTCAGCGTGAGCGGGCGCATGCCTAGGCCTCGAACGATTCTGATGTGATATTTCTCTTCCAGGAAAGCCAGTTTGTTCCAGAAGATATAGGAGGCTTTGGACGCGACGCGGCCCTCGAAATCCACGGGCTCGCTCATCAAGTCTCTGAGCGCGCGCGAAGCTCTCCAGAACGAATAAGCCAGAAGAACGCCCAGAAGCGAGGCGGCGGCGTAGAAGAGCATCTCTCCCTTAAGTGGGCGCTGCGCAAACAGGTATCCCAGGCTCGAAATGCAAGCCAGAGAAATCACGCTCCAGAAAACAGACGTGTTCCACAGATAATGGCGCGCATAGCCGCGCGCCCTGGTCGCCGAGCCTACGGAGGGTTTGTTACGACTCGCATGCGTTCCCGAAAACGGGAAAGGGCCGAGCATCTCCATCCCTCCGGATACCAATTCCACCTCTCGTTTTACCGGCTTTAGCGCGGGCGAATCGTATTATCCGCTTCCCTTCGCGGATGCGGATTCCGGCGAACTCCGCAGGAGATCGACTATCATCAGACCGACCCCGACCGTGATGCCTGAGTCCGCGAGGTTGAACGCGGGCCAATGGTATTGCCCGTAATAGAACAGGAGATAGTCGATCACTTCGCCATAAGCGACTCTGTCGACCAGGTTCCCCAGACCGCCGCCGAAAACGAGAATCATGCCCGCTCTTCCCCAGAGATTTCCAGGCGGGTGAGAGCGGTAAAGATAGAGGACGAACGCCAACGCGGCCAAGGTGGCGCAGATGAAGAAAAGACGCCCCCACAGGGGAGGCAGGCCATCGAGGATGCTGAAGGCCCCGCCTGAATTTCTCAAATATACCAGATTGAAAAAACCCGGGAGCACGGCCAGAGAATCGCCGAGGGAGAAGGTTTTATCGACGATTTGTTTAATTACCTGATCGGCCAGGGCGAAAAGAACAGCGATGAGGAAAAACGGCTTGAGCGCAGGCCTTCGGCTCACGAAAGCACCTTCGCGGCGATGCGCGCGCAGCGCGCCGAGAGGTCCGGGAAGCGGGGGTCGGCGCCCACGTCTTCCGAGATTTTCCACGACATGGCGCATTTCGCCCCCCGCGCCTCACTCACCACGACGGCCAGACCCTCTACCTCCTCGCTGCGGTAGGCTTCGCCAGAGGGCGCCTCGTCTGCTGCGGCCAGCGCGGCGCCCGAGACGATGAACACGTCTTCCATCTCAGGCTCCAGGACAGCGAGTTTCTCGCGCATACTCTCCTCGGCGAAGAGCCTCACGCTGAAGTTGAGCGAGCTGCCCTTGCCCTTCTCCTGATTCCGGCGGACGAGTTCGAGCGCCTTGAGCACCTCACCCCGCGCGCGCATGAGCGGCTCCCACCTTTCTTCGAGCGCCTCGTCGCGGCGCGCAGGTTCGGCCTCGGGCAGGGACGCCAGGTGGATGCTCTCGCCGTGCAGTCTCGGCGTCAGTTGGTAAGCTTCTTCCGCCGTGAAGGGCAGGATCGGCGCCATCATCCTGAGCAGCGCGTCCAGGATTTCGTGCATGGTGCTGACGCCCGATATCCTGTCCACGTCGTCGGGCAGGGAGATGTAGAGCCTGTCTTTCAGCACGTCGAGATAGAACGAGGACAAATCGACCGCGCAGAAGTTGTTGAGCGCATGGTAGACGGCGTGAAACTCGTAATCGGCATAAGCCTGCCGCACGCGCTCGACGAGCTTGTCCAGACGGCTGATGACGAGCCTGTCGATCTCCATGCGCTCGGACAGCGGAACGGCGTCCTGCTCAGGATTGAAGCTCTCATAGTCCCTCAGGTTGCCCAGCAGGAAGCGGCACGTGTTCCTGATACGGCGGTAGGCCTCCGCCATGCGGTCGAGAATCTGCGGGGAAATGCGGATGTCCTCCCTGTAGTTCTCCCCCGCCACCCAGAGCCTCAAAATCTCGGCGCCGTATTTCTTGATGATCTCCTCGGGCGCGATCGTGTTCCCCAGCGATTTGCTCATCTTCTTGCCCCTGCCGTCCACCACGTAGCCGTGGGTGAGCACTTCGCGGTACGGCGCTGCGTCTCTTACGCCCACGGCGGCGAGCAGGGAGCTGTGGAACCAGCCGCGGTGCTGATCGCTGCCTTCCAGGTACATGTCCGAAGGCCAGGTGAGTTCTTCTCTTTTCTCCAGGACGGCCGCCTGGCTCACGCCCGAGTCGAACCACACGTCTAAAATGTCGGTCTCTTTCCTGAAAGAAGCGCCGCCGCATTCGGGGCATTTGTAGTCCGGCGGCAGAAGATCAACAGGCTGTCTCTCGAACCACACGTCCGCGCCGCCGTCTTCCATGAGATCGGCCACGCGGTGGGCCACCTCCGCATCCACGATCACGTGTCCGCAATCCTCGCAATGAAAGGCCACGATGGGCACGCCCCAGGAGCGCTGGCGCGAGATGCACCAGTCCGGCCTGTTCTCGATCATGCCGTAGATGCGCTCCTCGCCCCAGGGCGGCACCCAGGCG
This sequence comes from Nitrospinota bacterium, assembly GCA_028820795.1. GTDB lineage: Bacteria > UBA8248 > UBA8248 > UBA8248 > UBA8248 > Bin107. The sequence continues at coordinate 4,801 of JAPPHK010000160.1, forward strand.
ACCTTTCGAATCTCCTCCAGCGAGCGCCTTCTCAAGTCGCCGTGCTCCATCGAGATGAACCACTGGGGCGTTGCCCGGAAGATGGTCGGCCTGTGGCTGCGCCAGTCGTGCGGATAGGGATGGGTGTAGTCCTCGACCGCGAACAGGCGACCCGATTCGCGCAGATGCGCGATGATGTTCGGGTCGGCGTCGAAGACGAACTGGCCCCCGAAATGCGCCACGTCGTCCGTGAATTTCCCATCGTCCGCTATGGGGCTGTAAACCTCGAGGCCGTATTTGAGGCCGGTCTCGTAGTCCTCGCGCCCGTGGCCGGGCG
>JAPPHK010000317.1 GCA_028820795.1 Nitrospinota bacterium
GCGTCGCTATCGGCGAGGACATCCTGCTGGTGGACGACACCCACCACCCGGGCCGCCGCGCCTTCGCCGTGGGCGATGAGGTCGCGGTGGGCCTCGCCGGCGAGCAGGTGCGCATCCTGGAGCGTTGAGCCCGTAGGGGCGGTTCGCGAACCGCCCCTACAGCCGTTGACGAACGAAACCGCACCGCCTCTTGTAGCGGACAGGCCCCTGCGCCTGCCCGAGGCCCCCGTGCCTGTCCTGTATCAGGATGAATATGACCGACGGGCGGCCGCGCCTGGACGCCATCGCCCGAATATGAGGAGGTGAACCGATGAGCCGCAAGCTCCTGGCCCGTAAACTCCTGGCCGAAGCCGTTGGAACCGCGTTTCTGCTCGCCGCCATCGCGGGCTCGGGCATCATGGGCGAAACCCTGGCGAACGGGCAGGCGGGCGCAGCGCTCCTGCCGCACTCGCTGGCGATCGGCGCGATCCTCTTCGTCATGATCACCCTGCTGGGGCCCGTCTCGGGTGCGCACTTCAACCCCGCGGTCACCATGGTTTTCGCCCTGAACGGGGAGATGGAACAGCGCGAGGCCGCGCCCTACGTCGCCACCCAAATCCTGGCGGGCATCATCGGCGTGCTCGCCGCGCATTTGATGTTCGACCTCGACATCGCCCAGGTCTCGTCGAAAACGCGGACCGGAATCGGCCAGTGGTCGGCGGAGGTCGTCGCGACGGCGGGGCTGATCTTCGTCATCCTGGGCGGTCTGCGCACGAACCCCGCCTTCATCCCCGCGATGGTGGGGCTATACATCATGTCGGCCATTTGGTTCACGGCCTCGACCAGCTTCGCCAACCCGGCGGTCACCATCGCGCGGGTTTACACCAACACGTTCTCGGGCATCCAGCCGTTCGATGCGGTGGCCTTCGTCATCGCCCAGTTTATCGGCGCGCTCTGCGGCTGGCGCCTCGCGAAAGCCGTCTGGCCCAGGGAGCGTTGACGCCTGGAATGCGGTCGTCCCTTTAGGGGGTGTTGAAAACCCGGAATGATGAGCAATAACAATGGTTTTGTAGGGGCCGCATATATGCGGCCCTTGTAGTCAGTGAAAAAACCTGGGTCGCATATATGCGACCCCTACAAACCAATTTTCCCTCTCCAGCTTTCTCAACAACCCCGAAGAGGGAGCGTTTGCTGCGGATGAGAAACGCATCAGCGCGCAATTCCTCGCTCCTCGCTCGGAATTGACCTCCGAAAGCGCAAGCGGGCTTGCCATTCGCGCGCCGATGGTGGATTCTCCCCCGAAATCTGAAACGGCGTAACGAAATCTGGAGTCAACCCGAATGTCGGAACCGAAGAGCGTTTACATCGAAAGAGGCGGCGTGCGGCTTCATGCCCTGGACCACGGGAGCGAGAGGGAGGACAAACCAATCATTCTCTTGCTGCACGGCGCGGCGGCCCATGCGCGCTGGTGGGATCACATCGCCCCCGGTTACAAAGACATGCTCCGGCCCGTGGCGACGGATCACCGCGGCCACGGGGACACCGGCTGGCAGGACGAATACCCCTTCGAGGAGCTTCTGCACGACGTGGCGGCCTGGGTGGAATGGGCCAAAACACAGAGCGGGCGGAAACCCTGGCTGCTGGCCCACTCGATGGGCGGCGTCATCGCGCTCAACCTCTTCGCGCTGGAACCGCCGGATATCGAGGGCCTCATCGTCGTGGATTCCCCCCTTAAGACGACGGACGCGATTCTCGCCGAGGTGCGCGCGTTCGGGAACCGCCCCGCCAGGCCCTGGGCGTCGCGGGAGCTGTTCGTGGAGAAATTCCGGCTCCTGCCCGCATCGGACAAGGTGAATCCAGAGACCATCGCCCACATCGCGCGCCACGCCGTGCGGCGAAACGGCGACGACACCTGGACGGTCAAGGCGGACAGGCGATTCCACGCCACCCGCCCCGAGACGGATCAGCGCGCCGGCTGGCTGCGCGTCGAGACCCCCGCCCTGCTCGTGGCGGGTGAACTCTCGGATCGCCTGAAATCGGATTCCCTCGAATGGGTGCGCGAAAAGGTGCCGCAAGTGGAGACCACCGTGATCCCGGGCGCGCACCACCACGTCTTCATGGACGAACCGGACGCCTTCATACGCGTGACGCGCGAGTTTCTGGAGAGGAAGATCGCCTGATGGGAAAGACAATTACTCCATTCCTTGAGTATCCGAACATCTTGCGCTAAGGCTATACCCCATCAAATGCGCTTGGTGCCCAACTCCTTGACGCCAGAAACCGCGACATCGGTATGTACCACTCCCCGGTCAGTCCGAGCTTCACTTACATTTACACCAGCGACATACATCAAGACGGTGATTGAAAGGAGAACAAAAACTACATTTAATGCTTTTCTCATCTTATGGCTCCTTATCTGAGAATTTTCGGAATACCGTTGTCGAATTTGTCTTTGATATAAGGCTCATCACAAAGGGACGGCTCATCTGCAATCTTTTCGCGCCAAACCTTATCTTCGTTAATACCTGTTATCTCCGCGAGGCGTTTTGCGGCTTGCTTCGCCACATCCCGGTTTTCGGCTTCGACCGCGTAATACGCGATATTCCAAGCGAGAAACAAGTGGTTGCGATGCGTATCCATCAGCTTGACTGCCTCTTCGAACGAAGCCGTCTTCTCGGCGATCGGCTTCAAGCGACTTTTCGCTTCCTGGGCTTCGACACCCGAGAGAGCGTACAACCACTTGTCTTCCATCTGCAGCCAGCCTCGGGCATAGCTCGATATACTCACTAAATTCATTTGAACGATTTGACGATTAGATTCCGCAAGCTGGTCGATAGGAGCCACTTTCCTCCATTTCATTTTCTTCAGCACAGATTCTGTGTCTGAATAGAGCTCAAACGCGAGTTCAGCTACGTCTATAATTGTCTTGACCGGGCCGATTTCGAGGTGATGGAAATCGAAGGCGTCTCTGTCATCGCACATTTTGCTATGTTGACAAGTCTCGTCCCAAAGAGTGACATAGGAATGAAGAGCTTGTCCTGCCGAATAATGGTTGGTCATCATTCCGCGGTCATGAATCAGCCGATCAGTGAGCCTCTCATTATTCAAGGAGGCATTTATCTGCTCTGAGAGTGCCAGATCGATCAGCGGGGCAGCAATTGGAGCGATTGGCATCAACGCCTCGACGAATCCATTAGGCGTGAGTTCAGACTTGGAGCGAATGATTCTTTTCGCTTCGGCCTCGGCGACGTTCAGCAATTTCGCTCCCCTTAGCAAGCGGGGATGAAAAACATGGAGTGGAAGATTGTAGATTTCTTCCAGCTCGATCTGAGCGCCGATAATCATCTCCTCTATGTAGGAGGATATACGTTTACCACCAGATAACCATCTCCTGACTTTCTCGCGCAGGTTCGCACCATCTGCTTGGGTCTTCGTAGCGACTTTCGTCAGAATTTTGTTGCCCTCGATGTAGGGCTGGTTTCCTAGCACGAGCGACAGTAGCATAGAGCACCTCCTCTGGTCAGATTTCTTTGTCTTCTTGGCCTTATGGCGCCGTCAAATTCAGTGCAAATTGGCTTTTTGTTGAGTTCGACGTCGGTAGGTTCCCGCTTCCTAGCAACCTCTAGCGAGGATTAAACTAAAATCTTAATGAGGCACTTCGGGGGCGGGGGAGAAATGGGTTTATAAGGACAAATAAGTTTCGGACCTAAGTATAGGCACCAACATTTAATGTACTTTCTGTTCAACTGCGCTATGTTCTTCCTTGCATCATCCGCTTGCGTCGTAGGAGCAAGCACAGTAACCCCGAGGAGGAGGATTCCGATTGCAGTGAGCTTCACTCTTCTCATTTCTTTCTCTCCTTTGTAGTGAAAAAGGGATTTCCCCAAATTTATAAAAGTGGACATGGGGTAGGCGTGGGAATGCACCCCGGCGTAGGCCAGCATGGGTCGCAAATTTTGTGTTGCGGAGAAGCAAGCAAGATAGCACCGAGTAGGAAGGTTCCAACGATAGCGAATTTCATTTTTCTCATTTTCTCTCCTCTGAGACTGAGATTGACGATGTGATAATCGTAGCATCTCGGAATTCCAGCAAACGGGATTTCCGCCAAAAATCCCGTTTGCTGGAATTTTTCTTTCAAGGAAGGAATATGATCCGGTCCTGAGAACTCAGGACAAGAAAGGCACTCAGATACTCCTGTACTACAATCGCTGAGTTTTGGGTCTAATCAGTGAGTGTTTCAGAAAATTATCTTTTTCAAATACCTTTGCCTATCACTCCGTCACGGCCAATGGCGCCATGGCGTCGATGTCGCTCACGCAGTCGATGACGACGGGCCGGTTCGCGCTGAACGCCCGGTCGAGCGCGCTTTTCAGCTCGCCCGGCTTCTCCACCCGGATGCCCAGCGCGCCCATGGATTCTGCGATCTCGGCGAAGTTCACCGCGTTCAGCTTCCAGAGCTCATGGGCCTGCTCGGTCTGCTCGCCGCCGTAGGCGCGGTCGAAGCCGCGCTTGGACTGGTTGCCCGAGGCGTTGTTGTTCACGAGCGTCACCGCGTTTATCTTCCAGCGCACGGCGGTCTCGATCTCCGAAAGATGATACCAGAAGCCCGAATCGCCGTTGAAGGTGAGCACCGGCCTGTCGGGAACGGCGCACTTCGCCCCGAGGCCGGCCGAGAAGGCCCAGCCCAGGTGGCCCGCGCTGCGCATGTAGCTCTGATCCGGGTGCGAGAGGTCGTACATGCCGCCCATCCACATGCCCGAGTGGCCCGTATCGGCCAGCACGACGCAGTCCGAAGGCAGCGAATCCGTCAACTCCTGGCAGATGCGCTCGGGGCGCATGGGCGCGGCGTCCGATTCGAGATACCCGGTGAACTCATCGCGCCAACCCTGCACGTAGCCCTGGGCGCGCTCCACCCAGCCCGCGCGCGAGGCGGCGGATTCCCCGCTCGCCGTATCGACCATCTTCTGCAGGCTCACCCTGGCGTCGCCCAGTACGGCGACTTGTAAGGGATAGTTGCGCGCGAGGGCCTCTGGTTCGATGTCGAGCTGTATCGCGGGCGTGCCGATGGGCGGCACGGCCCAGAAGTGCGTCGTCATGCCGCCCG
>JAPPHK010000009.1 GCA_028820795.1 Nitrospinota bacterium
TCCTTCTCCCGCCATATTGGGATTCAAGGCCAGAATCACCTCTTTCACTCCACCAGTCTTCACGCGCTCGATGAGCCCTGCGATGGTGAGGTCCTCGGGCTCCACGCCGTCGAGAGGGGATATGACGCCCATCAGTACGTGGTAGCGGCCCTTCACGCCTCCGGCGCGCTCCACGGCGAACACGTCGGCGGGCTCTTCCACCACGCAGATGACGCTCGGGTCGCGCGCGCCACAAACGGAGCAGTCCTCCCCGCCCGCTTCGCCCTCGACGAGCATCGAACAAGTGCCGCAAAGGCCTACTTTCTCATGAAGCGCCCCGCACGAGGCGGCAATTTCGCCCGCGGCTTCCGGGTCCTTGCCCAGCAGATGGAAGACGATTCGTTGCGCGCTCTTGGGTCCCACCCCCGGAAGGCGGCGAAACGCCTCGATGCACTCTTCGATGGCGGGAAACCGGCTAAGCTGCATGGCGTATTCTCGCTCGCGATTCAGACGGCGGAGTGGAAACGACTATGAAGACGATATGAAAACGACGAGCGGCGCACAGACCGCGCATCGACTCAGAACAGTCCGGGAATGGGGAGGCCGCCGGTGAGTTTCTTCATTTCCTCGGACATCATGCCCTTGCCTTTTCGGGACGCCTCGTTGCACGCGGCGCGTACGAGATCCTCGAGCATCTCCACGTCGTCGGGGTCGACCACCTGCGGATCTATCTTCACCGCAACCACTTCGCCCGCCCCATTGGCGGTCACGTTCACCATGCCGCCTCCGGCGGAGGCCTCCACCGTCTTCGCCGCCATCTCCTCCTGGAGCTTGGCCATTTTGTCCTGGATCTGGCGCGCCTGTTTCATCAGATTACCGATGCCGCCTTTTAACATGAGAATCTCCCCGAGGTATTTCCCTCACCACTCAAGCGAATGAGTTTCCACCCGATTTTCGCATCCGCCCCTGGCGAATGTCGACTCTCTTTCCGTTGAACAAGTCCACGATTTCCTGGATCACAGCCTCTTCATTCTCATCCGGCTTCCGGACACGCGCATTGTTCGTCTCCCCGGCCCCCTGACCGGTTCGCGAATGCGCTCCATTTTCCACGCCCGCAATCTCGACCCGGGCGCTCCATGGGGAATGCTCCCTGAAAAACGCCTCGATCTCGGGCAGGACCTCCTGCGCCATGTCCAGATTCTGCGGGTTTCGGTTCTCCTGCGCGAGAACCACGCGGATGGTGCCTTCCGTTTCCAGCTCGAGTTCAGCGCCATGAAAAAGCGAGCGCCTCGTCGACCGCAAGGCCTCCACCGCTCCCGTCCATACGCGCCGCGCTTGTGCGGCGTTCCACTCCTGCGCTTCAACCTGCGCGACGGGAGATCCTCCCGAAGCTGGTTCGCCCGCAGACGGCTCCGTGGCGGGCGCCGTGGCTTCCCGAGGAGCCGGGGGCGGCGAGCCGCCGAGAGTTTCCACCTTCGACGAGGGGGCGCGGGCGGGATTCTGCGCCGCTCCCCCGCTCATGGCCTCGAACTTTTCCATCAAAGCGCCCAGATCCGCTATCGGCTCGATCTGGCACATGCGAAGAATCGCGACCTCAAGCGTCATCCGGGGATGATCCGATGCCCTGAGTTCGAACTCGGCACCCTGCAAAATGGAATACGCCTGATGCGCCTGGGCGAAACCCATATTGGCGGCCACCTGCTTGCGCTCTTCAATCTCCGAAGCCGCTACGTCGAAGAGCGCTTCCTCATCACCTGCCGACAAAAGCACCATGCAGTCGCGCAAGTACTCAAGCAGGTTCGCGGAGAATAGCTTGAGATCGTGGCCTGCGTCGAAGAGGCCTTTGAGTTCGGTGAGCGCCTTGTTTCCGTTGCGCTCAATCACCGCCTCGACCAGGGCCTTGTGGATGCTGCCCGAGGGCACGCCGAGCACCTTCTCCACTTCTTCGCTCGACACCGGATCCTCTGCGGCGAAAGCGAGCACCTGATCGAGCAGGGATTGCGCATCGCGGATGCTGCCCTCCCCCATCCGCGCCAACAGCTTGACGGCCGCCTCGTCCATCTTCCTGCCCTGCGCCTCGACGATCTTCGAGAGATGCGCCGCGATGACCGATGTCGAGATCCTCCGGAACTCGAACACCTGGCAGCGGCTCAAAATGGTGTCGGGGACATTTTTGATCTCCGTGGTGGCCAGAATGAAGACGACGTGAGGCGGGGGTTCCTCGAGTGTCTTGAGTAGCGCGTTGAAGGAGCTTTTGGAGAGCATGTGCACTTCATCGAAAATCACCGTCTTGTAGCGCCCACGCGCGGGCTGGTAGCGTAGCCCCTCGCGCAACTCGCGCACGTTGTCCACCCCCGTATAGGTGGCGGCGTCGATTTCCAGAATATCGGGGTGGCTTCCCCTGGTGATTTCCTCGCACGATGAGCACTCGTTGCACGGCTCGGATAGCGGCGCATCTCCCGATTCGCAGTTGAGCGCCTTGGCGAGAATGCGCGCGGTGGTCGTCTTGCCGACCCCCCGCGTTCCGCTGAACAGGTAAGCCGACGCGACGCGCCCCGAGGCCAGGGCGTTCGAGAGCGTTCGCCGGATATGCTCCTGGCCGATGAGTTCCTCGAAACGCTGCGGACGCCATTTTCTGGCGCTGCCGATGAAGGCCATCAAGAATCCATCCCAAGGATTTTCGCCATTGCAGGGCCCCATACCCCATGAGCGGCGCAGAGCCTGCGAAGGAGTCGACCGGCTAGGCACCCTCGTGGCACCCGGGAGTATCCACTTACCGCTGCTTCCTTCCGGACCTGACGGGTTTCGCGGGCTCCCGCCGCACGAGACCCAACCGGCCGAATCCATCGCAGGCTCTTAAGGAAATCCTACCCCGTCCCTTGACCTTTGGGAAGCGGAGGCGTCGCCATTTTTGGTTGCGGCGAACCCAATGGCGGATAACCATCCATTTAACATGGCGTTAGGGGGATATTCCTCGGGAAGACGCCGCCCTCGGGAAATGACACGCATAGGGGCGAGAGATATGGACATCGCAATTTAAGGACGAATCGGGTTAAAATAGGCTCATCAGACGGGTTTTCATAGACTCATTCCGGCGAATCATCCGGCGCAAGGTTCTTGTTTCACGCCGCACCCAGAAAGGCCACCGGACGCATGTCATTTTCCAAGGTTGTCGAAATCGCAGAGGGGAAAGTTTACGTCCTTCATAACACGTTTGCGCTGGACGGGCGGATCAGCGCATACCCTATCAGCGCGCGCGGGCACAGCGTCTCGAACTGCTATCTGTTGAAAGAAGACGCAGGCGCGCTCCTGCTCGATACGGGCTACGCCGCTCACGAAGCCGAAATCCTGGCGCAGTTGGAATCCATCCTCGACCCCGCCACGCCGCTGCACCTGCTTCCCCTGCGCATCAACGAATTCATGTCGGTGGGAAACGCCATGGCGGTCGCCAAACACTTCAACGTGGTGGAGTGCCTGGCTCCCGTGCCGGAAATCAACGAGTGGCTCGAGTTCGAAGCGTTAGAGCCGGGCGGCGGAAATAACGACAATCCAATCCTTCCCACCACGATACTCAAGCCGCTTCATCCCATCAGAATCGGCGGTAGATACATCGAGGTGATGAACGCGCCGATTCGCCTCATCAGCACCCGCTGGATATACGATGCGGAAACGCGCACACTGTTCACCTCGGACATGTTCAGCCACCTTTGGGCGAATGTGGCGGAAGGCCCCTGGATGCTGGATGAAGACGGGGTGACGACGACTTCTTTCGTTCGCTCGTTTCTGCTGAACACGCGCTACTGGTGGCTCGAGGGCGCGAGGACGGACTCCATCCGCAAAGGTATCGCCGACGTCTTCGAGCGCTACGACATCGAGACCATTGCTCCGGGTTACGGCGCCATCCTGCGCGGACGTCATTTGGTCGAGCGGCAATTCTCCGTTCTGGACGAGGTTCTGGCGGATCTCGACCAGAGCGTCGTCAAACCAGGGTACGTCGCGCTGGGCTTGGAGAGATAGGAACGCGCATGAGCCATCCCCTGCCCCGTGAAGTTTCGCCCGGCGTCTTCTGGCTCGGCGACTGCCTGGTGCAGCACTCACAAGGCAAAATCTATCACTCCTACAACGCGGCCTTCCTCGTCATCGGTTCAGAAGCCTCCATGCTCGTGGAGACGGGACACCCCAAGGATTTTCCCATCATCGAGCGCCAGATGAGGGACATCCTCGCAGGAGGCGGAGGCCCGCTCAAACACCTGTTCCTGACCCATCAGGAGACCCCCCACTCGGGCGGTCTGGGCCGCGTGCTCGACAGATATCCCGACCTCACCATCCACGGAGACATGTGCGACTACCACCTCGCATTTCCACAACACGAGGGCCGCTTCCAGGAGATGCGCGTGGGAGACACCATCGATCTGGGAGATACGAAGTTCATGGCCGTGGAACCCGTGATCAGGGACTTGAGGAGTTCTCTCTGGGGGTTCGAGACGAAAGGACGCGTGCTGTTTCCCGGAGACGGCTTCGCCTACAGCCACTACCATACCGACGGACACTGCGGCATGTTCGCCGAAGAAGCCACTTCTCTCGATCTGGTCGACGTACTGGGTGTTTTTGCAGAGCGCGCCCTGTTCTGGACCACATTCACCGACATGAACATCTACGCCGACAAGCTCGAAGAACTCATGGCCGGGCTGAATGTCGCAGTCGTCGCGCCGACGCACGGCCTCCCCATCCGGGACATCGCGCGCACAATGCCCAAAGTGAGAGAAGGACTCATCCAGGGGAATTGAACCGCAAGGCCTCCCCCGGGTCTGCCTAAAATCAAACCCTAGACGTCTTCCACCAGCTCCCACAGCGTGCCCATGGTGCTCTTGGGCTTGATGAAGGCGATGAGGTGCCCGCCGAAGCCGGGCCTGGATTTCTCGTCGATGAGTTCAAAGCCCTGCGCCTTCATCTCGGCAAGCACGCCGTCGATGTTCTTCACGTCGAAAGCCACGTGGTGGAGGCCCTCGCCGCGCTCTTCGATGAACTTGGCGAGAGGCGAGT
>JAPPHK010000255.1 GCA_028820795.1 Nitrospinota bacterium
AGGATGCGCCGCCTTCTTCAATTCAGCCCATACACAAGATCTGAGGGTAACTCAATAATTATTGCAATTCGTATTGATTTGTTGCAGAGAGTCTACCGCTTGACTCGAGATCCTGGATTTCAAGAAGAAAAAATAGAATCTCTTTATCTTCCACTTCAATGGTCTAAAGAATTGCTTGTCAATATCCTAGACAAAAGGATCGACCATTTAATCAAACGTTCTTATACTCGTGGGAAAGTCTCTCATAAAGATATCCTGCCAAAACAAATCAACAACCAACCAGCTATGGACTATATTTTAGATAGAACTTTTATGCGACCACGAGACATAATCCTATTTTTTAACAAATGTATTGAACAAGCCAAAGGTAAACCTGATATTACGGCGAGAATGGTTAACTTAGCTGAAGGGGACTACTCCAGAGAAAGGCTCCGTTCTCTTCAAGATGAGTGGAGTGCTGATTATCCAAACATGACCTCTTTTACTGAAATCCTAAAAGGTTTCAGAAGTCAATTTTCTTTATCAGAATTAACTAAAGAACATTGTGAAGAGTTCTGTCTGCAATTTCTCACCAGAACAGTTGCGCGAAACGATGAATTATCCGAAGCCGCAGTATCTATATATGACGAAAAAATCAACGCCCAAGAATTTAGCAAAATAGTAATCTTGATTTTCTATAACATCGGTTTATTGGAGTTGAAACTAGAAAAGTTCGAAGGTTTCTCTAGTATTATTTCAGGACAGACTAATATATCGCCAGCAGAACTAGATGATGATACAAAAATCAAAATCCATCCAATGTTTTGGCGTGTTTTGGGAATAAAACCAATGTAGACCCGTCCCCTGTTACACCCCCGCCATCTCGCAGGGGGCGTAGTGGGAAAAGCGCATGGTGTAGGTGGCGCGGCCCTGGGTGGCGGATCGGAGAGAAGTTGCGTAGCCGAAAACCTTGGCGAGGGGTACGGAGGCGCGCACGACGCGCATGGGCGACGCACCGCCGCGCTCTTCCACGCCGGAGACTTTTCCGTCGCGCGCGTTGATGTCGCCGATGATCGCGCCCAGAAACTCCCCGGGCGCTACGACCTCTACCGACATGATAGGTTCCAGAAGCTGTCCACCCGCTGCGCGACAAGCTTCGGTGAACGCGTTTGCCGCCGCGATGGAGAATGCGGCCTCCGTGGCACGCTCGGCGTCGTAGTCCGCCTCGAGCAAAATGACAGCCACGTCTGTCATCTCATAACCAGCCATAGCGCCGCTCGACGCAGAAGCACGGAGCGAATCCTGGGCGGCAGCGATCAGATTTTCAGGAACAGACGTATCGTCCAATACGCTTTCGCACGATACGCCTCCACCGGGTCTGGGCGCCACACCCACGCGCACCCTTGCGAACTGGGGCTCGCCCGCCAGCTCTCTATCGAAGGTGGACTCGGCCTCTGCTTCGTTCGCAAGAGTTTCTCGGTAGACTACACGGGGCGCACCGACACGAACATTTACACCGAAATCTTCGTCGATTCGGCGCGTGAGCACCTCCAAATGAAGTTCGCCCATGCCGCTCATCACCGTCTGGCCGGATTCGGAATCCACCCTCACTTGAAACGTCGGGTCTTCCGCCTGGAGTTTCGCCAGAGTCTCGTTCAGCTTCTTGGTCCCTGTGGCGTCTCTGGGTTCTATCGCGACCGAGATGACGGGTTGGGGCGCGAGAATCGACTCGAAGGCTATCGGCTCTTTGCGGTCACAAAGGGTATCGCCCGTAACCGCCTCCTTCAGGCCGGCCGCCGCGACGATGTCCCCTGGACCCACGGCGCCGATGCGCTCGCGCTTGTGGGAATACATTCTGAAAAGACGGGCGAATCGCTCACTATCTCCTCTCGCGGGATTCCACAAACTTTCGCCTACCCTGGCCGCGCCGCTATACACCCGCAAGTAGGTGAGCCGCCTGCCCCCATCGATTTGCACCTTGAAAACCAAAGCAGAAAAAGGCGCACCTTCTACGGGAGGACGGGTGATGGGCTCATCCTCTTCTGGAGTGAAACCCGCCGTGGGCGGCGCATCCACCGGAGAAGGCAGATATTCCACCACGGCGTCCAGCAGGGGCTGCACCCCTTTGTTCATCAGGGATGAACCGCAAAAAACGGGTACGAGTTCACCCGCAAGCACGGCGCGCCGCAAGCCCGCCTTGAGTGTTTCTGTGTCGACGGCGCGCCCTTCCAGATAAGCCTCCATCACGGACTCGTCATAATCCGCCACCGCCTCTATGATAGATTCCCTCAACTCGGTTGCTTTTTCCTTGAGTTCTCCGGGAGGTTCCCTCCGATGGAGTTCCCCCCCCTCCCAGGTGAGAAAATCACCGCTCAGCGCTTCCACCTGACCCGTATAATCCTCACTCTCTCCGTCTGGCCAGTGCATGAGCACGGGGTTGGCCCCTAATTTTTCGACCATCATTTCGACTGTTCTCTCGAAATCCGCCCCCAGGCGGTCCAGCTTGTTGATGAAGGCCAGCCGGGGCACGCTGAACTTGTCCGCCTGCCTCCAAACGGCTTCACTCTGCGGTTCGACGCCTTCCACCGCACTGAAGATTGCGATAGCGCCATCGAGCACACGCAGGCTTCTTTCCACTTCGATCGTAAAATCCACGTGTCCAGGGGTATCGATGATGGTAATCTCATGACCCGCCCAAGTCGTGGTGATGGCCGCTGAGGTGATGGTGATGCCCCGCTCGCGCTCCTGGCTCATCCAGTCCATGGTGGCGGAGCCATCGTCCACCTCGCCGATCCGGTGCACGGCGCCCGAATAAAACAGCATGCGCTCGGTGGTCGTCGTCTTTCCGGCGTCGATGTGCGAGATGATGCCTATGTTTCTTCTCATCTCGAGTGCGGGGCGCTTCATCGGAAAATCCTCTTTATGAGAAAAACTGAAGCGCAGATTACATTGGGAGAAAGAAGATGGGAAAGTCCAAGACGTAAAAAGTGGCGGCTTAAAGACAGCCGCCACTTTTTTGAAACGCCAGAGGTTCGCTAGAGCTTGACGACGTTTTGCGCCTGAAGCCCTTTGGGTCCCTGAGCGACTTCGAAAGTAACCTTATCGTCCTCGCTCAAAGATTTGAATCCTTCCGCCTGGATGGCCGTGTGGTGAACGAACAGATCCTCGCCACCGTCTTCGGGCGTGATGAAACCATACCCTTTTGCATCGTTGAACCACTTTACTGTACCTGTTGACATACTTTTCCTCTAGAAAAAGAGACTGAACTGAGGGGATGTAATCATGAATGGAGCGTCTCTAGGAAGGGAATCTTCATTCGTCTTGCATACCCACAAACCTTTTACCCACACCTGTTGTGGGAAAAGAAACTGAACTCTATCACCTACTGTGTATATGCGCAAGGGATAAAAACAAAGAATTACAAACGATTACGCCATACCACCCGCATGACGGAAACGGGATTTCTCTCCATGGCTTCGGGAATTTATGGGTCAAGAAGAAAGATTAGATTGTTTGCCGGATTCTCCCCATCCCTCATGCCGCCTACGGGCGATGCCCCGCTAATTGCAGGACCGAGCGGAGAAAGCGGCGTAAGCGCATCAGGGAGAAGCGATGCGCTTGCCTGGACCATTGCGCCCAGGCGAGGGAGGGAATCATGCGGCCTCGGGGGTTTTTGGCTCCCATGCTTCGAATGGAAGTTCGGGCGCGGGCGTAAGTCTCGATTCGAGTTCCTCTTGTCTGCTGCGCCAATCCTCATACGAGACATGGCCTTGCAAATAGAGGGCGAGATTCCGCATGCAGGCTTGGTGAATATGCTTCGAGGTCTGGCTCGTCCCATGTGTTTTGTATCCGGGTCTTTGAGTTGTCATCGCCATGACGGGCCTCCTTTCCAGCTTCTCCACCTACTTGGTGGAGAGTGGTTCAATAATCTATATATAGTGCCTCTCATACATTTTCGCACTACATTTTGTGTGAAAATCATATTAAAAAATTGTTACTATATGGAGAATTTTTATATCCTCCAATTATACGAATATAATACGAAAATAAGAAATTTGCAACCCTTTTTTCTATTTGATGTGTCTAGCGCCACCATTTCAGTATGTTAAAATGTTATTTTTTATGTTTTCCATTCATTCCTGATGGACGAAAATCTTGACCCACAACTTTCAGAAAGTTCAAAAGGACCCACCGTGATCTTGAAAAATTTCTCGAAAAAAATGCTCCACGGCACTTTTTCTCTCCTCATTTCCACATTTCTGCTCGCCGGATGCGCCACTGACCACGAAACGAAAACCGCTCGTGGCGAGGTGATCCGCGAATGGTTCATTGAATTTCCCTGGGGGCGCGTCGAGACTTACGCCGTCTGGCCCCCTGAAAGAAGGCCTTCTCAGCAAGTACGCTACCCGGCAATTCTCCTCCTCCACGGAGCGGACGCTCGGGCCCAACGATTCAGACGAGCCATGCTGGCTCATGTGCATGATGGATTCATCATGATGAGCATTTCTCTGCCCGGGTTCGGCGCATCCACCGGGCCGGAAGATTTTGCAGGACCCAAAAGCATACAGGCCGCCCTTGGCGCAGTCCGTTATCTCGACGCCAGAGAGAGCGTCAGAAAAAACGGAATCTTCGTCTACGGAATTGGACAAGGCGCTTCAACCGCCGCCCTCGCAGGAACGATGAGCACGAAGATTTCGGGCCTCATTCTTGAAAACGGATTTTATGACCTCGAGAAAACCTACCCGCTCTTATCGAAAAAACAGAAGAGCAAAATTCGCGCGCTGCTCGGCGGCACGTCCGCTCAAAATGAGGATGCTTTCCGAGAGCGCTCGCCCATCCGGGTGGCGGGCAAGATAAAAGCCCCGGTTCTGCTTCTGCACAGCCAAGGAGGTTCCTATCCGCTCAGCGGCGCAGAGGCTTTTCTAAGAGCCATCGAGGAAAAAGGCGGAATAGCGGAACTGCAGAGAATAAAAAACCAGGGCCCGTTCGAATCACTCACGCACCCCAACATCGCGAAACGGGTCATTCCCTTCATCAGGAAAATACTCAAAACGCGCTGAACTGAATATCGTCTAGGCTTTCTCCCAGGATTCGATTCTGGCCAATCGATCGTAAACCGAGGGGTGCGAATGAAAGAGCGCGACTACCCAGCCGGGCGGATCGGGGTCCGTCAGGTTTTGTTTGCACAACTTGACAAGAGCGGAAGACAAGCCGCCCCGCGCCTCGGCGTATTCGGCGGAATAGTGATCGCAGCGATACTCGAAAGCGCGTGAAATAACGAGAAACACAGGAGTCACGACCGCTCCCAGCAGGCCCAGAACAACCCATAAAACCACGACGCAAGCGGGCTCTCCGGGCTGCACGAGAGCGGGGACCGCCCATTCCCCGAGCCATTCCAGCACGTGGCTGGAAATATACATAGCGAAAACCAGCATCGCGCTCTTCATCGCGATGAGGGCCGGGATATGACGACCCACGTGATGCGCGATTTCATGGGCGAGGACCGCCTCGATCTCATCGGGCGTGAAATCAAGCAAGGTATCGGAGAGAACCACCCGCCGGGACGGCCCCCAGCCGACAAGGGCGGCGTTCGCCGTATTGCTCTTGGAACTCATATCCATCTCCCAAACACCGCCATAAACTTTTGTCTTCGTCCTCGTCAGTAAGGCGAGTAGCCGCTCTTTGAGTTCCTCATCCGCCAATGGCTTGAAGCGAAAGAAGATGGGCGCGAGCAATACCGGAGCGATGAGGGAGAGAAAAACCACCAGCAGTACCGAAGCCAGCGCGGCTATCCACCACCAATCAGCCGGCCAAGCGATCATGATCTTCAAAAAAATACCGCTGGCCGAGCCGCCCAACAGCAAGAGAAGCGCCAGTCCCTTGCATCTGTCCCAAAGCCAGGCAGCGAGTGATTGGTTCGACAAATTTTCCCGGTGGGCGAGGACGTAGCCGCCATAGTAGTCAAAGGGGAAAGAGACCAGCGTTTTCGAGAGGGCAATGAGGGAGAAAACAGCGAATCCACTAAGGAACGCGCCGTTTGCAGACTTCCCGGCCTCCGCGCCCAGATACCAGAACAGGAACGCTATCAGGACGGCGAATTCCAGAATGGAGGACGCCAACCCCACGTACAGACGCCGCTTTTGATACGACCTCGCACGTTTCAGGAATTCATCCTCGAAAACAGGATATCCACTGGTATTCCGCATGTCCGTTCAGTCCCTAGGCGTGCACGAGGAGTCCAAAAGCCGGAAAATGACAGAGCGATAATTTGGCAAATCACTTGTGATTATGCAAATATATTCTCCACCAAGCGGAATACAACTAACCGAGTGCTTAAAACCCGACTCCCGGAGACGGGGGCCGGAAGCCGGGGGGTCTTATCTTTGTCCCGTCATTTCATCGACATGAGAAGCGATACCGCAACGCGGCCCACGCAGGCGATGCGCCAGGCCATTGCCGAAGCACAGGTGGGCGACGACACGCTCAGAGAGGACCCGAGCGTCAACGCACTCATCGAAAAGGCGACTGCCCTCTTCGGCAAGGAAGACGGCCTATTCGTGTCATCGGGCACGCTCGCCAATCAACTGGCCATCAAGGCCCATACGAACCCGGGTGATGAGATCATCGCCGATTCCCATTGCCATCCCTTTCGAAACGAACTCGGCGCGGGCCCAGTATTATCGGGTGTTCAATTCGCTCTGATCTCGGCGAATCGCGGAGCATACACCCGAGAAGATGCAGAGAAATGGCTCCGGCCCACGGCAGGGTACCCGAATAGCACCCTGCTCTGGGTGGAGAACACGCACAACCAGGGCGGCGGCCACGTGTTCCCCCTCGAAAAACTCGATGAGTTGCGCGCTTTTTCGAAAGAGCAAAATATCCCCCTTCACATCGACGGCGCCAGAATCTTCAACGCCATCGTTGCCTCCGGGGTCCCGCCAAATGAATGGGCGAAGCGCTGCGATTCGATGTGCTTTTGCCTCTCCAAGGGATTGGGCTGCCCGGTGGGCTCCATCCTGCTCGGGGAGAAAGCGTTCATTCAAGAAGCGCGTCGGTACTGGAAAATGTTCGGTGGCGGCTGGCGACAGGCGGGTATTCTCGCAGCTGCGGGGCTCTACGCCCTGGAGCATCACGTGGAGCGCCTGGCGGATGACCACGCAAACGCACAGCTGTTCTCTGAACTCACCGCCGGTGTTCCGGGCGTTCGGCCCGTCCATGACACCACGCCCACCAATCTCGTGTTCCTCGACATCTCGGAAACCGGCAAGACGGCGCATCAGATCAGCGAGACGATGAGGGAAAAAGGCGTCGCCTTCTCCGTTCCGAACGCGAAGATGCTCCGCGCCGTCACTCATCTGGACGTCTCGAGGGAAGACGTGCAAACCGCCGCTCAGGTTCTGGCGGATTCGGTGAGATGAACGCAAGCGCCCGCGTCACCGTTCTGGGCTGCGGAACTTCCACCGGCGTTCCTTCCATCGGGTGCAAAAGCGCTGCGTGTCTTTCGGATGACCCCAGGAACAAGCGGCTGCGTCCAAGCATCATCATCGAGCACAACGGGCGAAACCTGCTGGTGGATACGGGTCCCGACTTGCGTGAGCAGGCGCTCAGACACGAGATTACCCGTGTGGACGCCGTGGTCTATACACACTATCACGCGGACCATACGCACGGCATCGACGATTTGCGCGCCTTTAATTTTCTGATGGGAAAACCGATTCCTTGTTATGCCTATCCCAATACGGTAAAGATTCTCTACCAGAATTTCAGCTACATTTTCAATCACACTCGGGAATACAGCGGCTTCAAGCCGCAACTCACGCTGGCGGAGATTGGAAATTCCCCTTTCGAGGTGGCCGGCATGAACGTCATACCCTTCGAACTCGAACACGCCGGCATGAAGGTGATGGGCCTGCGGGTGGGGGATTTCGCCTACGCGACGGATTGCAACGCCATTCCGGAAAAATCCATGGAAATACTGAAAGGAGTGCGCATCCTCATCCTGGACGCCCTGCGCCACCGGGAGCACCCCTCACACTTCACGGTCGCCGAAGCACTGGAAATCGTCAAGGAACTCAAGCCCGAGCAGACGTATTTCACCCACACCAATTTCGAGTTGGAATACTACGAAACGAACCGGAACCTGCCCCGTGGCGTCGAACTCGCCTATGACGGGTTGAGTTTTGAGGTCTTCTTGTAGGTAATCGCGCTATGCGTCGCCCGTATCTTCGGGAATTTGCTCCGCCTCATCCGTCCGCCTTGCGCTCGCAGCCTCGCAAAGGTCCGAAAACAGGAGATACCCCGCCAGGTAATACGAGATCGAAGTCACCATCACGCCCGTCTGCAGCAGAACCTGCCCTAGGAGGCCGCCGCCGAAAATCCCCTGTATCACTTGCCAGAGTATGAACCAGACAAGCAGATAGGTCATCGCCAGGACGACTATGGTTCTCTCGCCACCGCTCGATATCCCGCCAGCGCGGCGGAAGGCCTGGGCGAAGTCATCCCCATACAGCAACGCTGTAAGAGTGCAAAAATAATACCGAACCGCAGGCGTGAGAACGAGAAAAACCGTGACGGCGAACGAGAACGGGAGCCCGATGGGCGATTCTCCGAACAGAAATCCAAAGATGAACAACGCTGCCGCAAACCCGATGACACCCAGCAACTGCAAACCAAAGGTATACGCCAGGTCGACCTTGGCGACGGCTTTCAGGCGATTCACTGCTTCTGCGATGTCCCAAACGGCCCCATCACCCACGCGCTTGGACTCGACCCGCAATATCAGGAGTATGAACAGGAACACCTGCAATACGCGCAAAATCAACTGCGAGATGATCATGAGCGGAAACAGCAACATGAGATTCGCCTCGGGTTCCATCAGTGATTTGATGGAAGGATGCACCGAGAGCGCAATCATGGATATGGGCACGTAAATCGCGACGAAAAGGCGGGTGATCTGCGCAAAATCCGCCGCATGGTTGCGCACACCGTACTCGATATATCTGGAAAGTGGTCCGAGTGCTGTATTTTTCATATAAAAAACAAACCCTTAGAAGAATGTGGTCACTAGCGCCAGCGTTGATCTCCATCCTTCAGGAACGATACACTAGGAACCTACTTCCGCCGCCCTGCGAATCGCGAGACCGCTCGAGTAAACCGCCCCGCAACCGATGACGACACTATACTCGCTCATGATGAGGAATAGAAGGCAGGCTCCATGAGTTCCGCGACAATGGTGACACAAGGCATCCAGGCGCTTGGTAGGCGCGCAATGGAGATCATCGCCGGCATGGGAAAAGCCGCACTCTTCCTGCTCGAGTCCATTCGGTGGATATTCGCACCTCCGTGGCGGCCCTCTCTCCTGATGCGCCAGATATACATCATCGGCACGGGTTCGCTCTCCATCGTCTTGCTAAGCGGCATGTTCACCGGAATGGTGCTGGCGCTGCAGGGCATTTACGCTTTTCGAAAATTCGGTTCCGAAGCCTTCCTGGGACCCGCCGTAGCATTCAGCCTCATCCGCGAACTTGGGCCCGTGCTTACCGCCCTCGTCGTTACCGGAAGGGCGGGTTCAGCCATGACGGCAGAAATCGGCATCATGCAGATCACAGAACAGGTGGACGCTCTCAAGAGCATGGCCGTGAACCCTCTGCAGCGCCTCGTCTCTCCCCGGCTGCTCGCGGGCGTGATAGTATTCCCCCTGCTGACGGCGCTTTGCGACCTTATCGGCATATTCGGAGCCTACCTCGTAGGCGTGGAATTAATGGGATTGAGTTCGGGCACCTTTTTCGGAGAGATGCAGGATAAGATTGAGATGGTCGACATCAACGTAGGCTTATGGAAGTCCATCGTCTTCGGTCTCATCGTCACGTGGGTCTGTTGCTATAAGGGGTATCATTGCGGTCACGGGGCCGAGGGAGTGGGCAAGGCGACCACCTCGGCCGTGGTGCTCTCTTCCGTCCTGATATTGGTGGGCGATTATTTCCTCACCTCGATCCTCATTTAAAGAAGGAACGGAGCCTTGTACCGAAAAAATGTGGAATTCGGCGTCGGCATATTCGTTCTGGCGGGTATCCTTGCGCTCGCCTATCTCTCGATCAACCTCGGCGGTCTGGATATTTTCGATGACGGCACCTATGAAGTCTCGGCGAATTTCACGACCGCCACGGGTTTGAGAAAAGGCGCATCGGTGGAAATGGCGGGCGTGCGGGTCGGGCGAGTGAGCGGAATCTCCCTCGACGGGGAGGATGCGAAAATCACGCTGCGCATCGATGAGAGCATTGAACTCTCGCGGGATTCCATCGCCTCCATCCGAACGAAAGGGGTTTTGGGGGACAAATACGTGAGCCTCAGCCAGGGAGGGTCGGAAAAAATCATTCCACCGGGCGGACGGATTCGAGAGACGGAACCCCCGGTTGACATCGAGAAACTCATCGGCGACTTTGTTTTCGGCAAGGTGAAGAAATAAAGAATCATCGCCCTATGTGGCGACCTTTGGAGATGGATTCCGTATTGAGAGGCAGGAACAAAGATTAAGATCATCATATCATCCCGGTTTCGCCGCCATTCCCGGATTCAGGATTAACCGTACGAGGAAAACCATGTTTTTGAAAAAGCGTTTGCCGTTCCTCATCACCACCCTCATCGTTTGTGTGCTTCTCACGCCGAGCGCTCAAGCGGGAGAGCCGTCCGAAGTGGTGCGAAAGGGGATTCACGGGGTATTGGAGATCCTCGGCCAACCCGAATTGAAAGCTCCCGAGAAAAAGGCGGAGCGCAGGAACCGGATGCGTAAAGTCATCCACCGGCATTTCGATTTCGAGGAAATGTCCCGGAGAAGCCTCGCGAGGGCGTGGAGAAAACGCACACCCAAGGAAAAGGCCGAATTCATCGAACTATTCAGCTATTTCATGGAACGAAACTACGCCAGCACACTGGAAAGCTATACCAACGAGAAAGTCGTTCTCGGCAAGGAGACCAGCGACGCGGAATTCGCAAAAGTTAACACCGTGATCATCACAACTGACAAGAAAGAGGTCGATATTGTTTATCGCCTTCACAAAGCGGGGGGTGAATGGCGAGTCTACGACGTTGTGGTGGAGGGTGTGAGTCTCGTGAAAAACTACCGCGACCAGTTCCGATCGATCATCCGGAGAACTTCCTACGCCAACCTCGTGAAAATCCTCCGGGCCAAGAGAGACGAGGGTTAGTGGGGTCGCCCGCGGCAGGCGGTCTGCCCGGGACTTGGGGAAGCGGGTATTTGCGGCTCACCTCCGCATGGTTTCGCAGCCCCATCGCCTCTCTTTGCACGATGAGGAAATACCGGTAGCGCTCCGCCTCGTCCATTGCGACGTGGAGCGCGCGCTTGAGCCTGTTCCTGATTTTATCGCCGAGCTCACCACCCTCTTCCCAGGCGCGCCAGGCGGCCCACGCCCTTTGATGCCGCTTGGAAAACTCGCTGCCGATGCGGCCGAGCGTGGAGGCCATTTCTTCGGCTATCTCGCGCTCCACGGCCAAGGGCTTGAATTTTTCACTCA
Organism: Nitrospinota bacterium; assembly: GCA_028820795.1. Lineage (GTDB taxonomy): Bacteria > UBA8248 > UBA8248 > UBA8248 > UBA8248 > Bin107. Next base: position 11,511 of record JAPPHK010000255.1, read on the forward strand.
TGCTTCTACGCCGTCTCCCTGGGCAGTCCGAGTGAGAGGAACGAACCAACAATGCCGAATGCCATGCAGACCAGCGGCAGGGCGGTTTCCACGCCGATGTAGTCGGCCAGACCGCCTACCGCGATCATCCCGATGCTCGCCACGAACCAGACCACCCCGAGCATGAAACTGCTGACCAGGGCGGCGTGTTCGGGAGCAATCTCCTGCGCATACGTCACGGAAACCCCCATCTGCGCGTAAAAGGCTGCGCCCGAGAGAATGACGAAAACGGTTCGAAGAGGCTCATCGAACAGAAAGGCCATGCCCAATGCGGGTGTTCCCACACAGATGGCCATGATCGTCACGATCCGCCTGCCGAAGATATCGGAGAGATGCCCGCCGTAGATGCCTCCGATTGCCGCGGCGACCAGAAACAGGGTGACGGCGGTTCCGCCCGCGGCCAGCGAACCGCCCTTGGCGATAATGTATATCGGCAAGAAGACCTGCACCGTCATCGTCACCGTGGTGCGGCAAAGATTCACGAGCCACAACAGGAAAAGCGGACGAAACACGAGCCTGAGCATGCGAATCGTCTGTATGAAACTCTGCGAAGCGCCGCGCCCCACGTCCCGGATGGGTGGAGCGATGAAAAACAAGGGAAGCCCGATGATGATGCCAACAAGGCTGGCGTACGGCATGGCGTCGATGCCCCACCGGGTGACGATGAACGTCGCCATGCCCGAGCCCAGCCCTACCCCCAGGCGGCCACCCGCAACGTAGAGAGACATCCCGAACCCTTTTCTCGCGCCCGCGGATTGACCGGCAATGACCGAAGCCACGGGATGAAAACAGGCCGACCCCGAGCCCGCGATCAGCATGAGCAACATGAGAATCCAGAAATTCGGCATATAGAGCATGAACGCCAGAAGCGCGCCGCCCAGCGGCCCAAGGGCCAGAAGCCATCCTTTCCTGATCCTGTCGGCGAAGTAGCCGAAAAGGGGCTGGCCCACGGCGCCCGTGACGGAAAGCGTGGTGGCCAGAAGCCCCGCCAGGCTCAAGGGCAGGTCCATGCGTTCCACGATGAGCGGAAGCAGCGGCGGGAGAAAACCGAAATAGCTGTCGTTCGCGACGTGGGCGACGATAAGGAGGGAGATTCTTCTTTTCTTGAGGCGCTCTGGAACCGCGCCCGCCACGACCGTTTCTTTCAACAACGCTCTCCGACACTAAATTACTGCAATGAACCCGCCTGAACCAGACTCGGATGTGAGGTGATTATGTCATTTTCTGGATCAGTCCGGGAACGGCGGCAAGTGCATCGTCCACTTTTTCAACATCCTTGCCGCCTGCTTGCGCGAAGTCCTGCCTGCCGCCGCCTCTGCCACCGACGAGCGAGGCTACCTCCTTCACCAGATTCCCGGCATGAATGCGAGACGTGAGGTCATTCGTGACGCCCGCAGCGATGGCCACTTTTCCGTCCGTTACAGCTGCGACGACCGCGACGCCGCTTTGGAGCTTTCCTTTCGCCGCGTCGATGATTCCACGCAAATCGCCTGCTTGCAGGCCATCGCGCCTCAAGGCGATGAGCTTGACGCCCGAAATTTCTTTGGCTTCTGAAGCCAGATCACCAATCTCGTCACGCGATTTCCTATCACGCGAATCCCTGAGTTCACGTTCGAGCGTCTTCACGCGATCGAGCAGGCGCTTCACTCGCTCGGCTTCATCTAATGGCGCTGCCCTGGTGAGTTCCCCGATCTCGGAAAGGACGTGTTGTTCCTTCCGCGCTTGCATGAGCGCGCTTTCCCCCGTCAAGGCTTCAATGCGTCTCACGCCCGAGGCTACGCTACCCTCGTGGAGGACGCGGAAAAACCCGATGTCTCCAGCGGCTCGCGCGTGCGTGCCCCCGCAAAGTTCCATACTGAAATCGCCCACGGAGACAACCCGCACGTCTTCGCCATAGCGTTCGCCGAAAAGCGCCGTTGCGCCCGCGGCCAGTGCATCGTCAATCGACATGTGGCTCGTCTCCACACTCGCGTTCTCACGAATCCGCTCGTTCACGATGTCCTCCACCCTTTCGCGCTCACGAGTCGTCATCGCCGCGAAATGGGTGTAGTCGAACCGCAGCCTATCGGGCGAGAGGTGAGAACCCGCCTGTTTCACATGATCTCCCAACACCTGGCGCAGCGCGTATTGTAGCAAGTGGGTAGCCGAGTGGTTGCGCCTTAATAGATCACGCCTTTCCACATCGATACGCGCGGTAAGACTTTGTCCCTTCTTGAGGGTTCCTTCCGTTATTTTGATGTGATGGGCATACACGTCCGGGAGCGGCTTTTGCGTGTCGAACACGAACGCGGCGCCATCGGACCAGGAGAACCCGCCCTTGTCGCCTTCCTGTCCGCCCGCTTCGCCGTAGAACGGTGTCTTGTCGAGCACGACGAGCGCTTCATCGTCTGCAGCGGCTTCATCGCAAAGCGTCCCGTCCACGATGAGGGCGCGGACGCAGGCTTCTTCCTCATCATTCTCATAGCCGGTGAATTCGCTCGCGCCCGCTTCATCGCGCACTTGATGCCAGATTTCATCGACGGCGGCCTCGCCAGAACCTTTCCAGTGTGCGCGGGCGCGTTCACGCTGTTGTTCCATCGCTTCGTCGAAACCACTTTGGTCTATTTCAAGCCCGTGGAACGCTGCCGTTTCCACCGACAAATCCCACGGATAGCCGTAGGTATCGAGGAGAGTGAACACATCTCCGCCCGGGATAGTGACGCTGCCCGATGATTTCACTTCCTGCGCCAGCGCATCCATGCGCGGCTGACCCTGCGCCAAGGTGTTGGCGAACCTCTCCTCTTCAGCCAGCGTGACGCGGGAGATGTAGCTCAGGCCCTCCCTCAGTTCAGGGAAGGCATCGCCCATCATGTCGGCCACCACGCCCGCTGTCTGATGCAGGAACGGCCCCTCGATTCCCAGCATCCTGCCGTGGCGCAAGGCACGTCTCGCCACGCGCCTGAGCACGTAGCCCCGGCCTTCGTTGCTGGGTAAAACGCCGTCTGCCACCAGAAAGCTGACCGCCCGAACGTGGTCCGCGATGACGCGGAAAGAAACGTCGTTCGGCGCGTCGCCTCCGGTGTATTCCTTTCCGCAACGCTCCTCGACCGAATGAATGAGCGGCATCAAAAGATCAGTGTGATAATTGCTGTCTTCTTTTTGCACCACAGCCGCGAGGCGCTCGAGTCCCATTCCCGTATCGACGGATGGCTTGGGCAGCGGTTCCATCTTGCCGGATGCCTCCCGGTTGAACTGCATGAACACCAGGTTCCAAAGCTCGAGATAGCGATCCCCGTCCTCATCCGCGTGCCCACTGCCCGGCGGCGCGCCAACGATGTGATCCCCCTGATCATAAATCAGCTCCGAGCAGGGGCCGCAGGGGCCGGTATCCCCCATCGCCCAGAAGTTGTCCTTCTCGTCCATGCGGACGATGCGTTCGGGCGGAACGCCCACGAGTCTCTGCCAAAGCTCCGCCGCCTCGTCGTCCTCCCTGAAGACGGTGATCCACATGCGATCCCCATCGAGACCCACGCGATTCACCAGTAACTCCCAGCCGAACTCGATCGCCTTTTCCTTGAAATACTGGCCGAAGGAGAAGTTGCCCAGCATCTCGAAGAACGTGTGGTGCCGGGCCGTTCTGCCGACGTTTTCGAGGTCGTTGTGCTTTCCGCTCACACGGAGGCATTTCTGGGAAGTCACCGCCCGGGAGTAATCGCGCTTCTCCAGGCCCGTGAACACGTCCTTGAACTGGACCATGCCGGCGTTGGTGAACAACAAGGTGGGGTCGTTCATGGGCACCAGGCTGGAACTGCGGACGATTCTGTGCGCCTCGTCGGCGAAGAATTCGAGAAATTGTTGGCGGACTTCATTGCCCTTCATATATTGATTTCTCCAAATGACGCACCTGATGCGAAAAATTCAGCGGCAAGATACGTCCTGTCCGCTTTAGACGGCGACGTCTTGTTGATACAGGCCGAAAACCTCGCGCAGGGTGTCCGCGATTTCTCCGACCGTGGCCTCGGCCTTCACCGCCCTCAGGATGTAGGGCAGAAGGTTGTCATCGCTCCTGGCCGCGTGGCTCAAGGCGTCGAGCGCCTCGCTCGTACGATCGGCGTGGCGCCGTATCCTGAGCGAGGCGACGCGCTCTTTTTGCTCTCCCTCGACCTCGGGGCGAATCTGGAGCGTCGAAATGCCTGACTCTTCTTCCTGTTGATATCGGTTAACGCCGACGACGACCATCTCTCCCTCTTCCACGAGACGCTGGTAGGCATAGGCGCTGTCTTGAATCTGGTGCTGGACCCAACCCGTCTCGATAGCATGGAGCATGCCGCCGGTTTCGTCGATATGCTGAATGATTTCCTCCGCGCGGGAGACAATCTCGGACGTCATGGCCTCGATGGCGTACGCCCCCCCGCATGGATCCGCTACGTTCGGCACGTTCGATTCCTCAGCGATTATCTGCTGGGTTCTTAGCGCAAGCCTCGCCGCATCTTCCGTGGGCAGGGAAAGCGCCTCGTCCATCGAATTCGTGTGAAGCGACTGCGTACCCCCCAACACGGCGGCCATTGCCTGTAGAGCGACTCGTACGACGTTGTTTTTCGGCTGCTGTGCCGTCAGTGCGCTGCCTGCGGTCTGGGAGTGAAACCGCAGCATACAGGCCTTCTCCGACCGAGCCCCGAAGCGCTCACGCATGATCCGCGCCCAAAGCCTTCTCGCGGCTCGGAACTTTGCGATTTCTTCCAGAAAGTGATTGTGGACATTGAAGAAAAACGAGATTTGCGAGCCGAGTTCATCCACGTTCAAACCCGCGGCGACCGCGGCCTCCACATAGGTGATGGCGTTCGCGAGCGTAAAAGCCACTTCCTGTACAGCAGTCGAGCCCGCCTCGCGAATGTGGTAGCCGCTAATCGATATGGCGTTCCACTTCGGAACCCTGTCTTTGCAGAACTCCATGGTGTCGGTGATGAGACGCAGGCTCGCTTCTGGTGGATAAATATAGGTTCCTCGCGAGATGTATTCCTTCAAGATGTCGTTCTGAACGGTTCCACGGAGCGCTTCGGACGGAATGCCGTGCTTCTCGGCCACCGCGACGTAGAGGGCCAGCAAAATGGGTGCGGTGGCGTTGATGGTCATCGAGGTGGAAATCTTGTCCAGAGGGATATCCTCGAGCAGAACCTCCATGTCCTCGATAGAGGCGATGGACACTCCCACGCGTCCCACTTCGCCGTACACCAGGGGATGATCGGGGTCGTAGCCGATCTGGGTGGGCAGATCGAACGCCACGGAAATTCCCATCTGACCATGATCCAGGAGATAGCGGTAGCGGTGGTTGCTCTCCCTTGCGCTGCCGAAACCGGCGTATTGGCGCATCGTCCATAGCCTGCCCCGGTACATGTTCTCGTAGATTCCCCGAGTGTAGGGATGCGCTCCCGGCTCCTCGTCCAGGTTTTCAGAATCCACATCTCCCGGTCCGAAAAACGCAGGCAGCGTGATGCCCGAGAGAGTGGCTCGACCCTCTTCTTCGGTACGCTCATTCCAAGCCCTTTGGGCCATGGCGATGCTCGGCTCGCTCAACATGGAACCCCCTAACAACGAGAACCCGAATGACGATTTAGCAACAAAAAGCAAAATACCATATTCGCGTGCAAGCAGGCCAGCTTGAGGCGAAATGCAAGACTCAAGCTGGGAGTGATTGCGTGGGGTGCAACTCCTTCTGGGGATTGCTCTCGAATTTCAAAATCAAGCAATACAAGTTACAATTTTCTCATGACTACCTATCGTCTGCCCTTGTTCCCGCTTCAAGTCGTACTCCTTCCGGGCCAGCGACTGCCCCTGCATATTTTCGAGGAACGCTACAAGACCATGATCGGCGAGTGCATCGAAGACGATGCCCCTTTCGGCGTCGTTCTGGTGGGCACAGAAGGAATCCACAAAATCGGATGCTCGGCACGCATCACCCAGGTGCTCGAAAAATTTCCCGACGGCAGGATGAACATCCTTACTCAAGGAGAACAGCGTTTCGAGGTAATCCGCGTCTATGACACCCGGCCCTACTTCGAGGGGGAGGTGAGCGATTTTCATGACGAGGAAGGGGACGACCCCTCTGACTTATGCCGAATGGTGTGGGACGCTCTCGAGAAAAGCGGTTCGGCGCCCCGGAATTTGCCCGATGAATTACTGGAAGACCCGTTCCGCCTCTCTTTCGCCGTTGCCGAGGTTCTCAGGCTGCCACTTCGGGAAAAGCAGTCCTTGCTGGGGTCGCGTTCTCTCAGGTGGCGGCTGAAACGGTTGCTCGCATTCCTAAAAAAAGACAAACCCTCGAGATTCAGCCTTACCGACTACGAGAAGTCCGCCCACAGAAACGGACACTGAAACCTTTTCCGGGTTGAAGGGAAAGCGCCCGCAATCACTCAGCGATCTCCCTCCAGCACTTGGACGCGTTTGATGGAAAGAGCCTTTCCGGTATCCGGGTCTATCATGACAATCACGCCGTTCAGCTGACCATCGCCACCGGCCACCTCGAAACGGCGCGGAAGCCCTGATATGAATTTATCCAGAACAATCTCCGTTTTCATGCCGATGATGGAATTGCGAGGCCCCGTCATGCCGACGTCCGTGATGAAGGCCGTACCTTTGGGAAGCACCCGCTCGTCCGCCGTTTGAATGTGGGTATGCGTACCGAAGACGGCGCTTACGCGTCCGTCGAGGTGCCAGCCCATCGCCACCTTCTCGCTCGTGGCCTCCGCGTGAAAATCGACCATGATCATATTCGTCTCTTGACTCACCCGTCTGATGAGAGCATCAGCTTCCCTGAAAGGACATTCGATGGGCGGCATGAAGACGCGGCCCATGAGGTTCAAAACGGCGAGGCGGCCTTTCTCTGATTCCAGCACGAAGACGCCTTTTCCCGGCGTTCGGGGAGGGTAGTTCCCGGGCCTGAGCAAGCGGGGTTCATGCAAGATAAAATCAGCCGTTTCCTTGCGGTTCCAGATGTGATTCCCAGAGGTGATGACGTCTGCCCCTGCGTCAAGCAACTCATCGACGTGCGAATTGTTGATCCCGAAGCCACCGGCGGCGTTCTCTCCGTTGATGACGCAAACGTCCACCTCGTGTTTTTTCCTGAGCTCTCCCAAATGGGCGCAGGCCATCCGTCGGCCTACTTTTCCTGTGATGTCTCCGACGAACAGAAGCCTCAAGACTACCTCAACGCGCAGTGGCCACGTGGCGGGTTTCACGGATGACGGTGACGAGGATTTCTCCGGGATATGTGCGTTCGCTCTCGATTCTTTTGGCGATGTCACGCGCCAGGAAGGTGGCCTGCGAGTCGTTGACTTCATCGGGCAGGACCGACACGCGAATCTCCCGGCCCGCCTGGATGGCGAAGCATTTCTCCACGCCCTTGAAGGATTCGGCGATCTTCTCGAGCGCCTCGAGGCGCTTGATGTAGCTTTCCACCATCTCGCGCCTTGCACCCGGCCGGGCGGCGGAAAGCGTATCAGCCGCCTTCACGAGGACCGATTCGATGCAATTCGCCTCCTCGTCCTCATGGTGAGAGACGATGGCGTTCAGAACCTCGGGCGGCTCGTTGTATCGCCTGGCGATATCGTAGCCTATCTGGACGTGGGAACCCTCGACCTCGTGCGTCGCCGCCTTGCCGATGTCATGAAACAAGCCCGCGCGCTTGGCCATCGTAGGATCGATGCGCAACTCGTCCGCGAGCATTCCTGCCAGATAGGCTACTTCCTTCGAGTGCATCAGCGCATTCTGGCTGTAGCTTGTGCGGTACTTGAGGCGCCCCAGCATATTCACGAGTTCGGGATGCACGTCGCCGACTCCGAGTTCCATGATGGCCTCCTCGCCCGCCCGGCGTATCTGCGAGTCGAGGTCCTTTTTCGTCTTGTTGACGATGTCCTCGATTCTCCCCGGGTGGATTCTCCCGTCCTGTACGAGCGCTTCGAGCGCCAACCGCGCCGTCTCGCGGCGAACCTTGTCGAAACCCGATACAACGACGGCCTCGGGCGTATCGTCGATAATCACGTCCACGCCGGTCGCCATCTCCAGGGCGCGAATGTTGCGGCCTTCGCGACCGATAATACGGCCTTTCATCTCATCGGTCGGCAAATCCACCACACTCACCAGGTTTTCCGCCACGTGCTCGGAAGAAAAGCGTTCCACGGCCAGGGCGAGCGCCTTTTTCGCTTCGGCTTCCACGGTATTCCTAGCCCGGCGCTCGAGACGCTGCACCTCGGTGGCTATGTCCTGTTTCGCCTCCTCCATAAAACGATCCTTGAGTTCTTTCTTCGCGTTCTCGACGCTAAGACCGGAAATCTCCTCGAGCTTTCTTATCTCCTCTTCCTGTAATTGCCTGTAGCGCACTTCCTCACGCTTCAGTTCCTGTTCCTTTTCGCTCAATTCGGCTTCGCGCCGCTCTACCGCTGCCTCTTTGCCGTCCAGGCTCTCGCGGCGCCTGTCCAGTTTTTCTTCGCGCTGGTTCACCCTTTGTTCGAGCTTTTGAAGCTCATCCACGCGGGTTTTGTTCTCCCGCTCAATGCGTTCTCTCTCCTGCAGCAACTCCGCCTTGTGCGCGACTTGTGATTCCTGAATCTTCTGCGCGAGTTCTGCGGCCGCGCTCTCGTTCGCCTGTTGAACCCGCTTGTCGGCGTCCGCCTCCAAGCGGACTACCGTCTCTTCATGCCGTCGCCTCATCGCCCGCATGTTCAAAATCACAGCCACGCAAACAACGGCGGCGGCAACAACGGCTATCTGCAACAAAACCACGTTATCCATATTCGCCTCCTAGGGCATATATTCACGTGGGAGGCAACGCAGCGCCCCCCGATCGGTTATCACCCAATCAACGCCGACATCCCAGGCATCACGCTTCCAGGATTCACCGACGAGCAACTGAAACGCATAACAAGCGCCCACAAGAAGAGGGCCGGACCCGTCCAGGCCGCCGCGGCGCCCCTGAAACGTGCGGTCGTAGAATCCCCCGCCGGTTCCCAGCCGGCCGCCATACAGGTCGAACGCAAGGCCGGGGATCACGACCGCATCGAGTTCATTCACATTCAGGGCTGGAATATCGCGAACAGGTTCTGGAATTCGAAGCGTGCCAGGCTGAAGCTCCGCCTCGGGATGATTTACCGGACAGAAGTGCAAAACATCTTTCCCCACCCGGGGGAAGCAATATGTCCTATCTGCATCGCTGCCTTCACTCCAGAGCGGCGAGAAGTCCATCTCACCGCGAACCGCCGCATATATCCCCACCCTGCGCGCCCCCATGAAAGCCAGAAGAGCATCCAGGCGCCGTCCCGCCAAGCGGCTCAACACGCCAGCCTCGGCAGGGGGGAAGTGTTCTCTGATCTCCTTCATTTTCAGCCGAACGTCGCGTTTCTCGATGTCTGATTCGGCCATGAATCCTCTTTCAACGCCAAACCCGAGTCATCATGAGCAAAACAGGAATCACGCCCGAAGACTCGAGGCCCATATCAGTAATGACCCCGCCTTGTGCCGTGTGAGGTTCGCTTTGAACCCAGCTTTCGCCAGGTGGGCGTCCACCTCCATGGCTTTAGGCCGAACTCCCCGAGAGGAATAGCTCACCACCGTGGATCAGGACTCCCGGTACAATAGTACTGGGTCAAAATGCTTTCCCCCATCACGAACACGGCAGGGTCAAAGCAAGTGAGCATTATGACACTAAAATCTGGGGATGAATACAGGAAAAACCTATTGCGTGGGAAGAAACTTCTGCTCAGCCCGCTTTTCTCACCATCTCCAATAGAGAATCAGCGCGCTGCGAGAGGGTTTCCTCGCTTTGTTCATTCGCTTTTCTCTGCTCGAACAACTCATTGGCGATGTTCATCGAAGCCAGCAGAACGACCTTTATCGGATCATTCGACTGGCGTGAGACCTTGTGAATTTGAGAATCTACATATTCGGCCAATTGCAACGTGTAATCCGAATTAGCCGAACTTCTCAGGTTCAGGGAATGACCAAATATCTCCACCACGAATTTATTCTCCCCGGCCATAAGCTGTCTCCTTATGCCGCTGACTTGCATATATTGCGACAAACTACTCGATGTGCGTCAGAATCTTCTCCACGCGCTCTCGAACCTCGGCCTGCTCTTTTTGAAGCCGCGCGTATTCCGCCTGGCATTTCGCCAACTCCTCAGCCTGAGCGCGCACGGACTCGGAATCTGCGCGGGCCTCCTCTCTCAGCCTCTGGAGTTGCGACTCCAGTTCCGCCCGAGAACGCCTCAGGGAATCGCGTTCCTCCAAAAGATTCGCAAGCGCGGTTTCAAGAGCGTTTAATTTTTCTAAGACCATTCGGACACTCTTTCCACGGGCGTATGACAAGAAATGAGTTTCGACGATGCGTGAAAATAATTCTAGGTTCGGAAAAAAGCGGTGTCAAGAAACCATCACGAGCGAAGTCGCGCATTCAGGCGCGCGCCCAACGCCCCTACGATTCCATCGAACGCCACGCTCACCTGCTCATCTGTGAGCGTCGCTTCAGGGTGACGGAACACCAACGAATACGCAAGGCTCTTCTCCCCCGATGCCTTGAGCGCGGCATCCTGGTAGACGTCGAACAGATTTACCGACTCGAGCCAGTCTCCACCTGACTGGCGGATGATCGCCTCGATCTCCCCATTGGTCCGCTCGGCATCCACCACCACCGCGAGATCGCGCAACGAAGCCGGATATCTCGGCAAGGGCGTCAGACGGCGAGGGGCAGGGTCGATCTCGGCCAAAGCGGCGAGGTTTATCTCGAAAGCGGCCACGCCCGTCTCGATATCCCAGACGCCCAGCGCCTCTGGCGCCACCAAACCGACGTGGCCGATATTCATCTCGCCGACCAGAACCTTCGAAACCGCCGACGGCTCCCAACCCGGAACGGCGTCCGCCGGTGCGAACCGGAGGTTGTCCAGTCCCAAGGATTCCAGGAAACGCTCGAGCACTCCTTTTTGTTCCGACAAAGCTCCCGGAAGCGAGACACCGTCTTTAGACGCCGCGCTCCCGACAATGACGCCGGCCAGGCGCAATACCTGATCCGGCAAAGCCTCTCCATTCACGGGATGAAACGAGCGCCCCAGCTCAAACAGGCGAACCTCGCCCACTCCGCGACTCAGGTTGTGCGCCACGTTCGCCAGCAAACCGGCGAGCAGCGTGGATCTGAGCACGTCCATCTCACCGCTCAAGGGATTGCGCAACTCCACCATTTGTTCATCCAGCCACCCCATACTTCGGAGAGCCTCTCTGCTGACGAAGCTGTAGTTGATGGCCTCGCTGAACCCGCCAGCCACCATGATGCGGCGCGCTTTCAGCTCCAGAGAGCGGGTGCGCGTCGGCCTGGCGGCGGGACTTTCCGAGATCGGCAGGGTTGCGGGAATGTTCTCATAGCCCACCCTTCTGCCCACCTCTTCGATGAGATCGATCTCGCGTTCGATGTCGGGCCGGAAAGTAGGGACCTCGACACTGAAAACCCCGTCTCCAGTGTCATTCACGAGAAGCCCCAGTGATTCGAGGCTCTCCCTCACCCGTGCAGCATCAAGAGAAACGCCGAGCAGGCTCGACGCGCGCGTCACCCGTATCGGCACCTGCTTCGGAGCGATGGGCGCTGGATGCGCGTCCACGGCACCCCGGGCGACTGCGCCGCCCGCCGTCCGGCGGATGAATTCGGCGGCCAGGTCCGCCGCGCGAACTGTGCCCGAGGGATCCACCCCCCGCTCGAAGCGATACGACGCCTCCGTGGACATTCCAAGACGCCTGCGGGTGCGTCGGATGGTCTGGGGCGTAAAATAGGCGCTCTCCAAAAGAATGTCGCGGGTGTCGTCGCTCACCTCGGAGTAGAGCCCCCCCATCACGCCGCCGATGGCGACGGGTTTTTCGCCGTCACAAATCATGAGGTCCTCGTCGTCCATCTCGCGCTGCTGGCCGTCGAGCGTGGTGAACGGGCCGTCGCTCTCGGCCCACCTCCTCACGATAATCTTGTGCTCGGCGAGGCGGTGGAGGTCGAACGCATGGAGCGGCTGACCGAGTGAGAGCATCACATAGTTCGTCACGTCGACCACGTTGTTGATCGGCCGCATACCTGCCGCCCGCAGGCGCCGCGCCATCCACGCTGGCGAGGGGCCGATCTCCACACCCTGGATAATGCGGGCAGCGTAGCGCGGGCATTTATCCGGATCCCATATCTCCACCGCGCAGACAGAAGCGGCGGATACGCTCTCGTCTTCTTGAATGGAAATTTCAGGGGTTCGCAAAGAGGTTCCCAAAAGGGCCGCCGCTTCGCGGGCCACGCCCAAAACGGAGAGGCAATCCGCGCGGTTGGGCGTAATCGAGATGTCGAAAATCACATCGTTAAGCCCCAGTATCTCCGCCGCGTCGCTCCCGATGGCGAGCTCGTTATCAAGCACCATGATGCCGCTGTGATCCGCACCCAGGCCGATTTCACGCTCCGAGCAGATCATGCCCTCGCTCCGTTCGCCGCGAATCCGCGCAACTTCAACCTTCACCCCCCCGGGCATCCGCACCCCTGGGGTGGCCAGAACGACGCGCTGGCCAGCTGCGACGTTGGGCGCGCCGCACACCACGGAGCGTTCTCCAGCGCCATCGGTGACACGGCAGATTTTCAGCCTGTCCGCGTTGGGATGAGCCTCCACGGACAACACCTCGGCCACCACCAGCCCGTCGAAAGACGCTTCGGGACGCTCGAGCGCCTCGACTTCCAGACCCGCGAGCAAAAGCCCGTTCGCGAGGCGCTCCGGCAACTCTGCGTCTTCCAAGTGCAGGTCAATATAATCGGCGAGCCATTCCAGGCTAATCCGCATCTGAGTTCCTCATCGTGCGTATGCTTGCTCGATCAAAACTGCCGCAGCATTCTCAAATCGTTTTCAAAGAAGAGACGGATGTCGCTGATCCCGTAGCGCAGCATGGTGATGCGCTCCACCCCCAGCCCCCAGGCGAATCCGGTCCATCGCTCGGGGTCGTACCCCACCGCCTCGAAAACAGCCGGGTCCACCATACCTGCCCCCAGAACCTCCATCCATTCCCCGCCGGCCACGTAATCGCTCGCGATGTCCACCTCGACGCTCGGCTCGGTGAACGGGAAGAAGCTGGGCCTCAGCCGCACGCGGTACTCGGGTCCGAAGATTTCACGAACGAAGGCCTCGAGCGTGCCTTTGAGATCGGCGAACGTCACGCCCTCATCCACATAGAGGCCTTCGATCTGGTGGAACATGGGCGAATGGGTGACGTCGGCGTCGCAGCGAAACACCTTGCCGGGGGCGATGACCTTGACGGGCGGCGGCTGGTTCTCCATCACCCGTATCTGGACGGGCGAGGTGTGCGTGCGCAAAAGAGCGTCGCCGGCGAGATAAAACGTATCCTGCATGTCGCGCGCAGGATGGTCCTTGGGGATGTTCAAAGCTTCAAAGTTGTAATAATCGAGTTCCGCCTCGGGACCCTCGGCCACCGAATAGCCCAGGCGCGTGAGCACCTCTATCAGATCCTCCATCGTCTGCACGAGCGGGTGCTCGTGGCCGATGAGAGGCGCGCGTCCAGGAATCGTGAGGTCGAGCCGCGAGCGCGAAGATGCGACGGCAACAGCGGCGCCTGAAATCTCACTCGCCCTTTGCTCGATCATCTCACTCAAGGCGTCGCCCTCTTCTCTGCCTCTCAGATGCTCGCCGAGGGTACGGTGCGCTTCAATTATCTTTTCCTTGTCATCTTCCTTGATGGCCGAAACGCTCGCCTCGATGTAGGCGCGAACGGAGTTGGCCAGCGGACCCACGATGCGCTTCTCGTCGGCGGATAAATCCTTGAGGCCCCGCATGACCTCGCTGAGCTCACCGCCCTTTCGTCCCAGATAGCGGATGCGCACTCCCTCGGCCGCCCCAGCGTCGTGCGCGGCCCAGGCGTCCGACAACGCGCCGGAACATTCACGGATCATGTTGACAAGCAGGTCTTCGCTCACACTCGCTCCTCAATCCCCATCCACTCGGGGCCGCATAAAAAAGGCCCCACCCGGCAGGGTGGAGCCTCCAGCACCTCTTCTCGCCCGGCTCTAGGCAGCCTGCGCCTTGGCGATTTCCACTAGTTTGCCAAAAGCCTGGGGGTCTGTAATCGCCAAATCGGCCAGAATCTTGCGGTTCACTTCTACGCCCGCCTGGCCCAGCCCCCAGATGAAGCGGCTGTAATTGAGGCCATGCAGCCGGGCCGCAGCATTGATGCGAACCGTCCAAAGACGCCTGAACTCGCGCTTGCGCACACGGCGGTCACGATAGGCGTAGGCGCGTGCGCGAAACACGGTCTCCCGTGCGGAGCGGAACCTCTTCGAGCGCGCGCCCCGATAGCCCTTCGCTTCCTTGAGAAGCCTTCGATGTCGTTCCCTGGCAGCCGGTGTTCCCGTTGAACGCGGCATGATTCGGTTACTCCCTCAAACGTTGATGTTTTTTCATTCCCTCGACAGCCGCCTCGAATTACCGCAAACTCTCGCGACCGACCGGGGGAATATACCCGCACAGCAGGATGACCGCAAGCCCGAGACGCCGGAAAAAAGGCGCGTTACCTCCGGGCGCGTTTGAGGGTGCGCCTGAGGATGATGGCCAAAAAAAGGACCGTCCCTGCAACGTAGGGATATTCGCCGACATAAGACCCGATGCCGCCTAGGATCGACTTGATAAAGTCATTCAACTCGCCCACCGGATTGCCCATCTTTTCTCTACTCCGGCGAAATTGCAGCGCGCCCGTGGCGAAGCCGTCACTGATTCTGCGAAAAGTCTAAAGATAAGGTATCAGCCGCTTGATCATCTTCGCGTCCGTGGAATTCGCGATGATGCTGTGGCGGAGTTCTCTCTTTCTTTTCGTCGTCTTCTTCGTCAGGATATGGCGGTGATGGGAGCGGTTCCGCTTCACCTTGCCCGTGGCCGTTATCTTGAAACGCTTGGCCGCTCCGCGGTTCGTCTTCATCTTAGGCATCTTCTTTCACTTCTCCTTCGGGTTTCATATCTTCAGCTCCGTCGTCCGGGCTGATCTCAATTTCCGCTCCCTGGAGCGCCTCGGCCAACGGAGCCGTCAGCTTTCCGTCGTCCATCGATACGTCGGCCGCTTTCCTGCCCGATTTCTTGCGCGGTGTTGTATCTTTTTTAGGCGGTTTTGTCGATTTCGGCGCGAGCACCATCGTCATGTTGCGACCCTCGAGGTTGGGAAACTGCTCGACCGTGCCGATTTCGATGAGTTCGTTCGCCATTCTTTCCAGCAGTTTTCGCCCCAGTTCGGGGTGCGTGACTTCGCGGCCACGAAACATGATGGTGACCTTCGCCTTGTTACCGTCGTTCAAAAACCGTTCCGCGTGTCTTCTCTTGATCGCGTAGTCATGTTCTTCAATCTTGATGCGAAGCTTGACCTCTTTCACTTCCACAACGCGCTGCTTCTTCTTGGCCTCTTGCGCCTTTTTCTGCTGCGTGTATTTGTAGCGGCCGAGGTCCATGATCTTGCACACGGGCGGGTCCGCATTGGGAGATACTTCGACGAGATCCAGATCCCTGTCCTCTGCCGCCTCTACCGCCTCCTCCACGGGGAGTACGCCCAACTGTTGTCCATCTTCGTCGATAACCCGCACCATCGGTACGCGAATGTCCCGGTTAGCTCTGGGGCCTGTGGCCGTCGGGTGAATATCCCGCCCTCTAAAGCGTGACGCCATATCAGACCGCTCCCGCGGTGAGTGATTTGTTCTCGATGTCGCTTCGCATTCTCTGCATAAGTTCCTCCAGTGAAATGGACCCCAAGTCGCCTTGTTCGCGCAGCCTCAGTGAAACTCCTCCCGTTTCCGCCTCTCGCGCGCCGAGGATGAGCATGTAAGGTATCTTATCTCTCTGGGCTTCTCTTATTTTATACCCAATCTTCTCGTTTCGGAAATCCCCCTCCGCCCTGAAGCCCGCGGCGAGCAGCTGGCTCTCCACTTCGCGACCATAAGGGATATGATCGTCGGTGATCGTCATGATGCGCGCCTGCTCGGGCGCAAGCCACGGCGGGAACGCGCCCGCGTAGTGTTCGATCAGCCCGCCCACGAACCGCTCCATCGAACCCATAACGGTTCTGTGGATCATGATGACCTTATGGCGCGCGCCATCCGCGCCGACGTAGTTCAGGTCGAAGCGCTTGGGCAGGTTGAAGTCGAACTGGATAGTGGGTCCCTGCCAGCCGCGGCCCAGGGCATCGCACATCTTGATGTCGATTTTCGGCCCGTAGAACGCCGCCTCACCCTCGATGCGCTTATAGGAGATGTCGCGCTTCTCGAGCGCTCTGGTGAGCGCCGACTCCGCCGCTTCCCAGTCTTCCAGCACGCCGGCGTATTTGCTGAAATCGGAAGGATCATGCACCGAGAGCTCGGTCTCGAAATCCTCGTACCCGAATGTCTTCAGCATGAAATGCGCCAGATCGATGACGCCCAGCACCTCGTCTTCCGCCTGCTCGGGCGTGCAGAAGATGTGCGCGTCATCCTGCGTGAAGCCCCGCACTCGGAGCATCCCGTGCAGCGCGCCGCTGCGCTCGTAGCGATAGACCGTGCCCAACTCCGCCAGGCGGTAGGGCAGATCGCGGTAGCTGTGGATTTTCTGCTGATAGATCAGGATGTGGCCCGGGCAGTTCATGGGCTTCAGGACATATTCATCCCCGTCGATGTTCAGGACATACATGTTTTCCCGATAGAAATCATAATGACCCGAAGTCTTGAAGAGTACGTCGCGCGTGATGTGCGGGATGGAGACGAGCTGGTAGCCGCGCTTGACGTGTTCATCCTCCCAGAAACGCTCGATCACCTTCTTGACCGTCGTGCCCCTGGGCTGCCAATAGATAAGGCCGCCGCCCGCATCCTCATCGACCAGGAAAATGCCGAGTTGCTTGCCGATGACGCGGTGGTCTCTTTTCCTGGCGTCCTCGAGCTTTTGCAGATGATCGGCCAGGTCTTCTTTCGTCGCAAAGGCGGTGCCGTAGATGCGCTGGAGCATCTTGTTCTTCTCATCGCCCCGCCAGTAGGCGCCCGCCACGCTCAGGAGCTTGAAGTTGCGCAACCAGCCCGTGCCGGGCACATGCGGCCCCCGGCAGAGGTCCACGAAATCGCCCTGGCGGTAAATCGAAAGCTCCTCTTCCTCGGGCAAGTCGTGGATCATCTCTATCTTGTAGCTCTCGCCTCTGTTCTCGAACAGGTCCAGAGCGTCCGCGCGGGAGATGTCCTCGCGCTCGATGGCATATTTCTTCTTGGCGAGTTTTTTCATTCTCGCCTCGATTGTCTTCAAGTCTTCGGGCGTGAAGGTGACGTCCACGTCGATGTCGTAGTAAAACCCGTTTTCGATCGGAGGGCCGATAGTGAGCTGCGCGCCCGGGTAGAGTTCCTGCACCGCCTGAGCCATGAGGTGCGCCGTGCTGTGGCGCAGAATCTCCAAGCCCTCCTCGGAATCGAGGAGGATGAATTCCGGCTCGGCGGCGTCGGGAAGGCCGCGATTCAAATCAACGGGTGCGCCGCCAATCTTCAGCGCGATGGCGTCTTTGGGAAAGTTTTCTTGCTTGGTTTGCTGGGACATAAACGGGCGTTGGCTGGCGCCGCAATCTCCTCTTGAAGTTCCTCGAATTATCTCCACGATGCGGCGGCGACCCGCCGCATCGTCATTTCCAACATGGTAGGCGCGGGCGGTTTTGAACCGCCGACCTCTTGCGTGTCAAGCAAGCGCTCTCCCCCTGAGCTACGCGCCTTCGTCCGGCATATCCGGTATAGCGAAATGATAGGTAAGCGGCCTGCGAATTGTCAACGCTCGCTTTTCCCACGTCAATAAAAAATAACGCCCATCACACAAAAAACCAATCCGCCCGCGCCGGTTCGCAAACTCTCCCGATGCCGCGCAGGAAGGATTATGCGGCCTGAGACTCACGAAACGCTCAAACGATCGAATAATCGTGCGGAAGATGGCTCAACTCGCTTTTTCATAGACCAGCAGCGGACTTTCCTTCCGCGCCACCACGTTCTCGTCGATGATGATCTCCTTGACGCCGACCATGCCCGGCAACTCGTACATCGTATCGAGCATCAAGTCCTCGATGATGGAGCGAAGCCCGCGAGCGCCCGTGTTGCGCTCGAGCGCCTTTTCGGCGATGGCGACGAGGGCGCCTTCCGTGAATTGCAAGGTGACGCTCTCGAACTCCACGAGTTTTCGGTATTGCTTGACGAGGGCGTTTTTCGGCTCGGTCAGGATGCGCACGAGCGCGTCCTTATCCAGATCGTCGAGCGTGGCCACGACCGGCAGGCGGCCCACGAACTCGGGGATCAAGCCGTATTTCAGCAGATCTTCCGGCGACACCTGGGCGAGCAGCACGTTCAGCGAGTCGTCCTTCTCGCTCTTGAGGCTGGCCTCGAAGCCCATGCCCATCTGGCCGACCCGTTTCTTGATCAGCTCCTCGAGACCCACGAACGCGCCGCCCCCGATGAAGAGGATGTTCGCGGTGTCGACGCGCAGGAACTCCTGGTGGGGGTGTTTTCGTCCGCCCTGGGGCGGCACGTTGGCCACCGTTCCCTCGATGATCTTGAGCAGGGCCTGCTGCACGCCCTCGCCGGAGACGTCCCGGGTGATGGAGGGGTTCTCGCTCTTCCGGCTGATCTTGTCGATCTCGTCGATGTAGATGATGCCGCGTTCGGCTTTCGCCACGTCGAAGTCGGCGGCTTGTAAGAGCTTGAGAATGATGTTCTCCACGTCCTCGCCCACGTAGCCGGCTTCCGTGAGGGTGGTGGCGTCGACGATGGCGAAGGGCACGTCGAGCAGGCGCGCCAGCGTCTGCGCCATGAGCGTCTTGCCCGAGCCGGTGGGGCCGATGAGCAGGATGTTGCTCTTTTGCAGTTCCACGTCGTGTAAGTCGATTTGCGCCTCCACGCGCCGGTAGTGGTTGTAGACGGCGACGGAGAGCGATTTTTTCGCCTTCTCCTGTCCGACGATGTGCTCATCGAGGATGGCCTTGATCTCGGTGGGCTTGAGGAGGGTTTTGGCCTTGCTTTTCTGCTCCTCGTTCCACTCCTCCATCATGATTTCCTGGCATAGCTCTACGCACTCATCGCAGATATACACGTGCGGACCCGCAATGAGCTTCTTCACTTCCTCCTGGCTTTTCCCACAGAAAGAGCAACGAAGAGCGTCTTTTTTTTCTGAGGCTCGCCTCGCCATCGAATCATTCCCCCTCGGAGAAGAACGCTTCTAAAAAAACATAAACCGGCTTCCGGTCAGGAGCCGTTGTTCTCCTCGTTCGTGCCGTCATCGCCGCCGATGCCCTGCATGCCGCCCAATGAATCCGAGCGCGCGACAATGACGTCGTCGAGCAGACCGTAATCCTTCGCCTGTTCGGCCGTCATGAAATTATCACGATCGGTGTCTTTTTCAATCCGCTTGATCGGCTGGCCGGTGTGCCTCGCGAGAATCTCGTTGAGTTCCTCGCGCATGCGGAGAATCTCACGCGCCTGGATGTCGATGTCGCTCGCCTGTCCCTGCACGCCGCCCAGGGGCTGGTGGATCAGGATGCGCGAGTTGGGCAGGGCGTAGCGCTTGCCCTTCGCCCCCGCCGTCAGGAGCAGCGCGCCCATGCTCGCCGCCTGGCCGATGCAGATGGTCGACACGTCGGGCTTGATGTACTGCATCGTGTCGTAAATGGCGAGACCCGCCGTGACGGTGCCGCCCGGGCTGTTCACGTACATGGCGATATCCCTATCGGGTTCTTCCGCCTCCAGGAAAAGAAGCTGGGCCGTCACGAGGTTCGCGATGGTGTCGTCTATCGCCGTGCCCAGAAAGATGATTCGCTCCTTGAGCAGGCGGCTGTAGATGTCATACGCCCGCTCGCCTCTGTTCGTCTGTTCCACCACCATGGGTACGAGTGCCACTGTTTATCCATCCTCTTTCGAATCGCCGTCTTCGGCGCGCTCCTCCCCCGCCTCCTCCTCGGAGTCGCGGGAATGCGCATCGTGGTCGGCGGGATCGTGAACGTCGAATTCCACGTCGGCCTGATCATAGAGCCAACTCACCGTCTTGTTGTAGTTGATGTTCGAGACGAGCGAGGCCATCGCCCCGGTCGTCAACATCCGCTCGCGAAGTTTCTCGGGCGTCATGCCGTAGCGCGCGGCCGAGATTCTGATCTGCGCCTCGACCTCCTCACTACTCGCCTCGATCGACTCGGCTTCGCGGATGCGCTCCACAATGATGAGCTGGCGCACCCGCTCCTCGGCCCGGGGCCTCACTTCCTCGCGCAACTCCTCGATCCTGGCTTCCGAAAGCTGAACGTCGGGGTTTTCCTGGCGCAGCCTGCGCTCGTATTCGCGGATCTGCTCATCCGCCTCCCCCTTGACCAGCGTGGGAGGCACCTCGAAAGGATGCGCTTCGAGCAGAGCGCCCAGCAACTCGGAGATCCCGTGGCCGCGCGCGTTCGCGTCCTCCATGGATTCCATCTCTTTGACGACGTCCGCCCGCAGGTCCTCCGTGCTCGTGTAGCCGCGCCCTAAGGATTTCACGAATTCCTCGTCCAGTTCGGGCGGATGCGCCTCCTTGATCTCCTTCAGATGAAGGTGGAACCGGAGACTCTTGCCCGCGATGTTGGGCGAGGCGCCTTCGGGAACGTCGATGTCGACGTCCGTCTCCTCGCCTGTCCGCATGCCGGTGAGCGCGTCGCTCAACTCCTTTTCGCTCTCATCGCCCCCGATCATGAGGGCCTGGTTCTCCCCCCGGGTGCCGGGCACGGCCTCCTCGCCCTCGAAACCCTCGATGTCGAAGAGAACGTAATCTCCCGCCCGGGCCTCCCTGTCCACGTCCTCGAACGTGGCGGCCCGCTGCCGGAGCGCCTCGATCTGCTGATCGACCATCTCGTCCGTCACCGTTTGGCGCTGGACCTTGAGTTTCAGCCCCTTGTATTCGCCGAGTTCGAAGGGGGGAATGACCTCCACCGTCGCCTTGTACGTCAACTCGGGCGCGTCGTCCTCCATATTGATGTCGGTCACGTTCGGCTCGCCCACCGGACGCATACCCTTGTCCGCCAGCAAACTGCGGTAGGAAGTCGATATGACGTGGTTCAGAACCTCGGCCTGCACCTCCTCGCCGTAGTAGCGCTCGAGTACGCGGCGGGGGATTTTTCCCTTTCTAAAACCCTTCATCTTCACGCGCCCCGAGAGCCTCTTGTATGCGCGATCCATCTCGTCGACGACTTCGGCGCGCGGTACGGCGACTTCGAGACGCTTCGTGCAGGCGTCGATGTCGCTCACTGTGCCGGTCATGCCTTACTCTCCAGAATCGAAACGAAATCAAATAACAACGACTGAAAATAAATCAGGACCATTGGTGCGAAGGGGGGGACTCGAACCCCCACGCCCGAAGGCACTGGATCCTAAATCCAGCGCGTCTACCAGTTCCGCCACCCTCGCATCCCCTTGGCGAACAAAGGCTTATACGCGAAAACCACTCCTGAATCCACCGCCCGCAGAGAGTCCCCCGGGCCGGGATTACGCGCCTCTCAATCTAGCCGCGCACGGGCGGGCCGTCAACGGCGAAACCACGACGCGGTCATTCATAAGGGCAGAATACGAAAGGGCGGAGGCATATCAGGGAATCAGGGGAGAGCGGCGCTCGACGGACGCTTCGCTTTCGGGAGCCGCCTCTTCATCGCGCCCCGCGCGGGAGACCTCGTAGTTCAAGGAAGACGCGAGCCACCGCTCGACGAAGGCGGGCTCCATCCTCTTTCGCCCGGCGTAGTCGCGCACCTGATCCCGGCCGATCCGGCCCACGCCGAAATACCGCGCCTCGGGATGCGCGAAATACCACCCGCTCACCGAGGCGGCGGGCCACATGGCGAAACTCTCCGTGAGCTTCACGCCCGCATGTCCTTCCGCGTCGATGAGGTCGAAGAGCGTCTGCTTTTCGGTATGGTCCGGACACGCCGGATAACCCGGCGCGGGCCGTATGCCCTGGTATTTCTCCTTGATGAACGCCTCGTTGCTCAACCCCTCGTCGCGGGCGTACCCCCAGAACTCCTTGCGTACGCGCTCGTGAAGTCGCTCGGCGAACGCCTCGGCCAGCCTGTCGGCCAGGGCCTTCACCATGATTGCGCCGTAATCGTCGTTCGCCCGCTCATACGCGCCCGCCGCCTCGTCCACGCCCAGACCCGCCGTCACAACGAATGCGCCGATGTGATCCGCCACCCCGCTCTCTATGGGGGCCACGAAATCCGCGAGGCACATGTTCGCGCCGCCCGAGGATTTCCGCATCTGCTGGCGCAGGAAGCGGGCCACGGCGAGCACCTCGCTCCTCTCGGAATCCGCATAAATCTCCACGTCGTCGCCGGCGGAATTCGCCGGGAACAGGCCCATGACCGCTCTGGCCCTGAGCGAGCGGCGCTCGATGATGCGCTCGAGCATCTCCTGCGCGTCGCTGTAGAGATTGAGCGCCGCCTCGCCCACCACCGGGTCCTTGAGTATCGCGGGATAGGAGCCGCTCAGCTCCCAGGTCTGGAAAAACGGCGTCCAGTCGATGCGGTCCCTCAAATCCGCCAGCGGGTAATCCTCGAACACCCGCACGCCCAGGGCATTCGGAGCCGGAGGCGCCGCCCCCACCCAGTCGATTCGCAGGCGGTTCTCGCGCGCTTCCTCCAAAGTACAGAACTCCGCATGGGCGCGCCGCGCCTCGTGGCGCTCGCGCACGCCTTCGTATTCCTCGCGCCTTGCGGCGAGAAACTCCTCGCGTTGTGAATCGCTCATCAAGCTGCCCATCACGCCCACGCTCCTCGATGCGTCCTCCACGTAGACCGTCGGGCCGCTGTAGCCGGGCGCGATCTTGACGGCGGTGTGGACTCTCGAAGTCGTCGCCCCGCCGATCAAGAGCGGAATATCGAAATCCAGGCGCTCCATCTCGCCCGCCACGGTCACCATCTCATCGAGCGAGGGGGTGATGAGGCCGCTCAGCCCGATGACGTCCACGCCCTCCTCGCGCGCGGTCTGGAGGATCTTCGCGCAAGGGGTCATGACGCCCAGGTCGATGACCTCGTAGTTGTTGCACTGGAGCACGACGCCCACGATGTTCTTGCCGATGTCGTGCACGTCGCCCTTCACGGTGGCGAGAAGCGCCTTGCCGTTCGAGCGATCCTCACCCTCGACCTTTTCCGCCTCGAGGAAGGGGACCAGATGCGCGACGGCGGTCTTCATCACCCGCGCGCTCTTGACCACCTGGGGCAGGAACATCTTGCCCGAGCCGAAAAGTTCGCCCACGGCGTTCATGCCGTCCATGAGCGGGCCCTCGATGACCTCGATGGGACGCGCGGCCGCGAGACGGGCTTCTTCGGTATCCTCCACGATGAACTGCGTTATCCCCTCCACCAGCGCGTGGGCGAGGCGCTCGTTCACCGGCCGCTCGCGCCAGGCGAGGTTCTCCGCCCTTGACTTCGCCTTGCCCTTCACCCCCTCGGCCACCTCCAAGAGCCGTTCGGTGGCGTCCACACGGCGGTTCAGGAGCACGTCCTCGATTCTTTCGAGCAGGTTCTCGGGAATTTCCTGGTACACCACGAGCTGGCCCGCGTTCACGATGCCCATGTCCATCCCGTTCCTGATGGCGTGGTAGAGGAAGGCCGAGTGCATGGCCTCGCGCACGCCGTTGTTGCCCCGGAAGGAGAAGGAGACGTTGCTCACCCCGCCGCTCACGAGCGCGCCGGGGAGCTCCCGCTTGATGCGCGCAACGGCCTCGAAGTAGGCGGCGGCGTATCCGTTGTGCTCCTCGATGCCGGTGGCGACGGCGAAGATGTTGGGGTCGAAGATGATGTCGCTGGGCGAGAAGCCGACCTCGCGCGTGAGAATGTTGTAGGCCCGCTCGCAGATTTCGAACTTGCGCTCCACGCTCTCCGCCTGGCCCGTTTCATCGAAGGCCATCACCAAGACAGCCGCGCCGTAGCGCTTCACGAGCCGCGCCTGCTCGATGAAGGCCTCCTCTCCCTCTTTCAGGCTGATGGAGTTGACGATGGGCTTTCCCTGGAGGCACTTGAGCCCCGCCTCGATGACCTCCCACTTGGAGGAGTCGATCATCACGGGCACGCGGCTGATGTCGGGCTCTGCGGCGATGAGCCTCAGGAAGGTGGTCATCGCCTCTTCGGAGTCGAGCATCCCCTCGTCCATGTTCACGTCGATGAGCTGGGCGCCGTTTTCCACCTGCTGGCGGGCGACCTCGAGCGCCTTCTCGTAGTCGCCCTCGCGGATCAGCTTGGCGAAGCGCGCCGAGCCCGCCACGTTGGTGCGCTCGCCCACGTTCACGAACCCCGTCTCGGGGCCGATGTTCAACGGCTCCAGGCCGCTCAGGCGACAGCGCGGGGGGATTTCGGGGATCCGGCGCGGAGCGAAGCCTTCGACCGCTTCCCTGATCGCGCGGATGTGCGCGGGCGTGGTGCCGCAGCAGCCGCCCACCAGGTTCAGGAAGCCGCTACGGGCGAATTCGGCGAGCACCTCGGCCATGTACTCAGGCGTGTCGTCGTATTCGCCGAACTCGTTCGGGAGGCCGGCGTTCGGATAAATGCTCACCGGCACGTCGGCCACGCGGGACAGCTCGCGTATGTAGGGGCGAAGGTCCTCGGCTCCCAGGGCGCAGTTGAGCCCCACGCATACGGGCCGGTAGCCCGCGACCGAGTTCCAGAAGGCTTCCGTCGTCTGGCCCGAAAGCGTGCGCCCGCTCGCGTCGGTGATGGTCCCCGAAATCATGACGGGGACGCGAACGCCCTCGTCCTCGAAATACTGCTCGGCGGCGAACATCACGGCCTTGCAGTTCAGGGTGTCGAAGACGGTCTCGACGAGGAGCAGGTCGGCGCCGCCATTGATGAGGCCTTGAATCGAGGTGGTGTAGGCCGCCACCAGCTCTTCGAAGCTGATGTTCCTGAAACCCGGCTCGTTCACCCTCGGCGAGATGGAAGCGGTGCGGTTCGTGGGGCCCAAAACGCCGGCCACGAAGCGCGGCTCCCCCGGGTGCGCGCGCTCGAAGGCGTCCGCCGCCTCGCGGGCGAGGCGCGCCGATGCCTCGCTCATCTCGTAGACCACCTCCTCCATCCGGTAGTCCGCCATGGATATGGCCGTCGAGTTGAACGAATTGGTCTCGATGATGTCCGCGCCCGCTTCCAGGAAATCGTCGTGAACCCGTCTGACGACGTCGGGCCGGGTGACGCTGAGCAGATCGTGGTTGCCCTTCAAGTCGCAAGCGTGATCGGCAAAGCGCTCGCCCCTGTAGGCGGCCTCATCCAGATTCTCGTCCTGGAGCATGGTGCCCATCGCGCCGTCGATGATCACGATGCGCGACGCCAGAAGCTCCAAGAGGGCGTCAATCCGCCTGTCTCGTGTTTGTGCGTCCATAAGCCGTCCCGAATCAAACGCTTAAAGGTTTGAATCCAACACCAAAGAGTGGTTATAAGCGATTTTGGGGCGCGAGAAAAGCGCAGAATTTGATGAGGGGATTTTGAGTGCGGCCGCGCGGCGCATGGAATACCGCTACTCCTTTAGTTGCGAGGGGGTATTCTCGTTTGTCGGCCCTTTAATACACATTCTCTTCACGCAAGCGGAAACGTTGCCTCGCAAGATAGGCGATCTTCAGGGGGGTGTTGGAAAAGCCCTCGTCAGGTCGCAATGGTTCTGTAGGGGTCGCATACATGCGACCCATGGCAGACGGCAAAAAAGCAGGGACGCATATATGCGTCCCCTACACTTGCGCCGCAGACAGGGCCGCCGTCATCCCGTAGGGGCGGACCGATGTGTCCGCCCGCCTGTGATATTGGTCGCCAGAGAATTCACGCGGACAGGTCGCGACCTGTCCCTACAAAACCAACCCCCTGTCCCCTCTTGTCAGGGGGGTAAAACCGATACCTCCGGCGAGGGGTTTTTCAACAGGCCCAAACATGCGTCCCTTTGCTTTTGATCGTCATTCCGGCGAAAGCCGGAATCCATTCGCGGGTGCGGATGAATACACGGCGGCGTTCATTCCCCGCCGATGCGCGGGAACCCCGACGAAAGGCAAAAGGCGTAAAAAATGGATTCCGTCGAACCCTCCCGCCTTGGTCGGCTCCGACACCGGAATGACGGTGAACACTCTCGATGGGGTTTTTCCAACTACCCCCCGCGCTTCACCTCTTCCTCGATGAAGGCGTAGGCGTTGTGGTCGTGGATGGACTCGAAATTCTCGACCTCCACCTGGAACCACCGGATGCGCTTGTCGTTTCTGAGCAGGAGGGCCGCCTCGCGCACCACGTCCTCCACGAAGCGGGGGTTGTCGAAAGCCGTCTCGGTGACGAACTTCTCGTCCTCGCGCTTCAGGATCGGATAGAGCGCGCAGCTTCCCGCGCTCTCGGCGACCTCGACGAGTTCCTCTATCCAGAACTCCCCGTCGAAGCGCACCTTGATGCGCACGTGCCCCCGCTGGTTGTGCGCGCCGCGCAGGCTGATCTCCTTGGAGCACGGACACAGGGTGGCGATTCGCACCATGATGCTGAGAACAAAGTCGTCCGCCGCGCCGGCGGAGGCCTCGAAGCCGCATTCGAGGGCCATCAGCCCCTCCGCGCCCGTCACGGGGGCCGCCTTTTGCATGAAGTAGGGAAAGGTGACGGAGAAATGCGCCGTCTGGGCGTCCAGGCGCTCGCGGATCGTCTGCAGGAGCGAGGGCACGCTGTCCACGCCGATGGCGTCGGTGTGCTCGTTCAGCACCTCCAGGAAACGGCTCATGTGGGTGCCCTTGAAGTGGTGCGGCAGGTCCACATACATGTTCACGTTGCCGATGGTGTGCTGGGCGTCCTTCGCCCGGTCCTTCACCACGATGGGGTAGCGGATGTTCTTGACACCCACCTTGTCTATCTTGACGTTGCGCTCATCGGAACTCGCCTGCACGTCGGCGAGGTCGGCCGGCTCCGTCGGGAGGCCTGACATCGAATCTCATCCTTTCCGCTCTGCTTCGCAGAACACTGGTTCAGCGGTTCGTCTTTCGGTCTCAATCTTTTCGGCGCCGCCCCAAGCGCCGAACCGGAAAACTGCGGGGTACCGCGGTCTATCTCTCGGGCTGCTCCTGTCTGATGCGCTCGATCTTGGCCATTTTCTCCGAAACGGCCTCGCCCAAATCGATCCCCCGCGCATTGGCGTAGTTCATGACGGCGATCATGACATCCGCCGCC
This sequence comes from Nitrospinota bacterium, assembly GCA_028820795.1. Taxonomy (GTDB): domain Bacteria; phylum UBA8248; class UBA8248; order UBA8248; family UBA8248; genus Bin107. Next base: position 38,729 of record JAPPHK010000255.1, read on the forward strand.
TCGTCCGTATAGGCCGCCAAGTCGATTTCGCGGCCCTTCCATTCCTTTTTCTCCAGGTTCGCGAGTTCGCCCGTCTCGCCCGCAAGTTCCAGGGCGAAAAACCGCGGTTCGCGCTCCGGAAACGCCTCTTCCTGATAGCGCGCGAATTCGCCTTGCAGGGCGCGCAGCCCCTCGTAGGAGCGCGGCAGCCTGGGAGCGTCCTCGCCATTCACCGGAATCGTCCCCTCCACGCAAGGCCGGGAGCCGGAAAATTACCGCCGGCGCGCCCTTCGAGCGCGAGGGCAAAGTTTCTCACCCAGAATCATGGCCGTCAATCGGCGGGCGTGAATCTCGATTGACGCAGGATGCGCCAGATTCTACTCTCTCCGAAAAGGTCATCATCACTTCTACAACCGAGCGGGCGCCAAGACGCCCCGAAAGCATTCAAACGGAGGGAAGCACCCTTGCCCAACATCGATCTGCATCACCACATCTACATCCCGGAGGCGGAAGCGCTTGCCGCCAAAGAGCGCGAAAGACGCCCCCAGCACGCCGACAGCTTCGAGGGGTTCTTCCCGCCCGTCTCCTCGCGCTACAACGCGAAGATGACGGAGGAGAACTGGGCGGTGCAACTCGCAGACGCCGAGCGCAAGCTGAGCGACATGAAGGCGGACAGGCTCGAGATGGCGCTGGCCTCCCCGCCGCCGCCCACGTTCTATTACTGGATCGGAGGTACTGCGGGCGAGGAGATCATCCAAATCCAGAACGACGGCGTGGTCGATTTCTGCAACCAAAACGCCGCGCACTTCCGGGGGCTTTGCAACCTGCCCATGCAGAACGGGGGCGAGGCCGCAGCAGCAGAATTAGAGCGCGCGATGGGGCGGGGCCTGCTCGGCTGCATCATCTCGGATCGCATCGGCTCCCACGCGCTGGACGAGCCCCAGTACGAGGAATTCTGGGCGGCGGCGGAGCGGCTCGGCGCGCTGGTGTTCATCCACCCCGATTTCGCGGACTTAAAGGCGCTGTTCCCCTACTACATGGCGAACTGCATCGGCAACCCGCTGTCCACCACGATCGCGGCGACGAGGCTCATCCTCTCGGGCCACTTCGAGCGCTACCCGAACCTCCAGCTCCTGCTCGCCCACGCGGGCGGAAACCTCCCCTGGGCGGTCGGGCGCATCCAGCACTGCTGGAACGTGCGGCCGGAAACCAAGGTCCACACGCCGCATCCGCCGAGGCACTATTTCAAGAACCTCTATTTCGACGTCATCACCTTCAACCCCTCGGCCCTCAAGTGGATGGTTGAGGAGGTGGGGGCCGACCGCGTCGTGTGCGGCACGGACTACCCCTACGACATGATGCAGGGGCGCGTCGTGGATTACGTGGAAGGAGCGGGCCTCACCGAAGAGGCGCAGGCGAAAATCCTGCGCGAGACGCCGGCGAGGCTCATGAAACTTTAAGACGTACGCACAGAATTCAGGAGGCATCGAACAACGGCAGGAAGCTCATCCGAACAAGATGATTCGCCGAAACCATTTCGAGCGGAGGAATCGACATGTACCTCGCCACGAGTGACCTCATACTTCCCACCACCATCACCGGCTCCCTGCCCCGGCCCGCCTGGTTCCGCCAGAACATCGGGCGCAGGACGTTCCGTGAAGCGATGATCGACGCGGAATTCCGCGAGCAGTATCTCGACAACGTCTCCTGCGTCATCCGCGATCAGGAGCGCGCTGGGCTCGACATCGTGACCGACGGCGACGCGCGCTTCGACACGAACGTGGGCGGTCGCGACTGGGTGGGCTACATCGTCGACAGGCTGAGCGGCTTTTCGGGCCATGAGACATCGAGGAGCCACGCCACCTGGGGCGGGTCCGTGCCGGGCGAGATCATGTTCGAGGTGCTCGAAGCCCGGATGCTGCCCAAGGTCACCTCGAAAGTCGGCGAAGGCCCCCTCGAATACGCGCAGATGTGGCGCAGCGCGCAGGCGATGACGGACAAGCCGCTCAAGTTCGGCTCCATCAGCGCGGATTGCGTGGAGTCCATCGTCTCGAACGAGTTCTATGACGACAGGCGCGAGCTCTGCCTCGACCTGTGCGAGATCATGCACGCCGAATTCCACCGCCTGGCGGACGCGGGCTGCCAGATTTTCCAGGTGGAAGAACCCTGGGTGCACCGCTTCGATTTCCACGCCGAGGATTCGGAGATGTCGATGGAGTTCTACGTCGAGGCGTTCAACAGGAGCGTGGCGGGCCTGAGGGACAAGCTGGAACTGTGGTGCCACACCTGCTGGGGCAACCCGGCCCAGCAGCGGTTCTACGAGTCATCCAAGAGCTACGCGCCCGCCCTGGAATACATGAACGAGCTGGACGTGGACGTGCTCACCTTCGAGTGCGCGAGCACGGGCGGGATGGACCTGGGCGAGATCGGAAAGCGCATCACCAGACCCAAGGTGGCCATCGGCGTCATCAACCACCGGGGGCTGCAGGTGGAGCGCCCCGCAGAGGTGGCCGCCCTCATCCGCAAGGCGCTCGAGACGATTCCCGCCGAACGGCTGTGCATCTCGACCGACTGCGGCTTCGGGCGCGAGGGCATGAGCCGCCGCCACGCGTTCTACAAGATGGTGGCCCTCTCAAGGGGGACGAACATCGTGAAGAAAGAACTCGGCCTGCCCGAAACCTACATCCCCGCGAGCGACGGCGCGTTCACGCTGAGTGACGAGGATTAGGGGCGGAGTCGCTTTAGAGTGGTAGGGACAGGTCGCAACCCGTCCCTACAAAGCAGCATCGCCCCTTCTCGGCGAAAATGGCTCACGTGAAATGTGCTATAGTTTCGGTAAAGCGGGAAGGAGGCCGCTATGAAACCGACGAGAGAACAAAAAGAGCGGGAAATCGACGACAACCTCGAATTCTTCCTGGCGGAGCTTCCCCGCCTCAAGCAGCAGCACTTCGGCAAATTCGCGCTTCTCAGGAACAAGGAGCTGGTCGCGGTTTTCGACACGGCCGAGGATGCGCAGACCGCGGGCGCCCGATTTTTTAAGGACGGGCTCTTTTCGATCCAGAAAATCGACGACACGCCCGCCAATCTGGGCTCCTATTCCTATGCCGTGCATCTGGGGTAAGCACGACAGAAACCAGGTGTTTCTGGACGTCAAGATTTTGTCGCTGGAGGATGTCGTTCATCTGCGGGCCGGAACAGGCGAGAAAACCCTACGCCCCTTCAAGGCGCTGGTGGACAAACCTATTGTGCATAGATTTTTATCTTATCTCTCTTCGAGAAGTGTTTTTTAGGGCAGTGGATCAAAGTTTAAAATTAGGTGGGATCAAACGTGAATATATCTGCCATGGATAGCGCACGTCGAAATTCTTTTTCACCTGATTTATCATCCAAATCTTTAGTAATTTCTAAATTGATATGAGCATACGCCCATTTTTCCCAAGGTTCTTTTATATCATCTGGACGCCATACGATTTGAATGCAGAACGCAAACTTTTCCTTCACCTTTTCTACGATGATCAGATAATCTTCCGCTTTGCAGTGTGCCTGCCTAGAATCGTAAAACTCCTCAATTTGCAGTTCGACCATTTCTACATCATTCTCTTCCAGCTTAGTTACACTCCAGGCAGATAGTGTTCTTTTATTGAATTTGAACGCACTAGCCCTAGGTCTGGATTCTGCGTCACTCCAGTCGTCTGGCCGAATGAATCTACACAGGATTTCTTGCAGAGGGACTTTCATTTCTTATTGTTTTAATATCTCAATAAATTCGCTGGCCGTTGCGTCCATCATTCGATCTAAGAATTTGTTTTCAGAATCGTAAATGCTCATATCTATTTTCCCACACACTTCCATTTCAGCCATGATTAAGCGACCATCTCGCAATCTAAAATCAAAAGAAAGTTCTCCGTCAAAATCCATTACCATATCTGGGTGTTCAACCGATTCGATCATTGCCTTGGCGATTCTAATTGCATTTTCAACGATCTCATTAGAAGGTTTATTGCCTTCGACACCATTCCGAAATTTAAACAGTTCATCCCGGATCTTATTGTTTGGAACAGACATTATTTGATTTATGTTCTCTTCAATGCCTGGAAATCGTATTGATATTGAGGCGCACTCATTGGAGTCAACGACATAAACTATTTTGGGTTCCGGGAGAAAGAATCCATGCTGTCTGCGGTCATCCAAGTTGGGACTAACTGTAAAAATGCACCATCCCCTAGAAGAATCCTTGGAGAACACCATCGGTGTCGCTCTAGATCTGTTGTTCCACCGATGGTGTTCTCCAAGGATTCTTTCTTGTGGTGAATTGTGCGATTCCCTTATGAAATTTGCGGTATCTTGTATATGTTTATTTGGGGCGGTCAGGGCCATCAATAAGCTCCACTAAATGATATGTCTGTTGAAGAATATTTTGTAAATATCTTAAAATTTCAGGCTCTTCAGGAAAACGAGCTTCATTTACGTGGTGATTAACAGACATGAAAACTGTTGATGTGGTTCGGTCATTTAATCTTGGCTCAATTCTCACGCCCAAATTATTTGTAGCGTCTTTTTTGAGCGTGAATCTGCCTGCGCCTTCAATCAGTTCCCCTTCTTGGGGGCCGGAGAAGAGAGGCGAATAAAGGCGACTTGCAATGTATTCCATAGCGGTTTTCCCACTATCTTGTTCGTAGGAAATATCAACGTTGAATCCAAAGGCATTCGGGGTTACATCTAAATTTAGACTCAGTACTGCTTGGCGGGCAATTTGCACAAATCGAGGCAAGAAATCTTTGTGTGGGTAATCAATAAGTATGCGAGTGATTTTAGGATTCGATGAAGTGGCAATAGTTATACGTTCTTTGGGCAAGGAAAACATTTTTTCATTAGGCGATCCTATGTTCCCCAAGGTCCCCAAGGAATCGCCCAGTACAATAATATCAGTACTTAATGCCTTCGATAATTCTTCGATTAATCGCATTTCTTGCGATAGCTGAATGTCGACAAAAGCAACATCCATTCTTATGATATCTTCGATACGTGTTCCCATTCTTTTCTTCTCCTTGGGTAGGTGTAATTTCCCTTCCCCTGCACAGGCTATCCACCTAATAAAAATTATGTCAACCAGAATAAATTGTGGTGGACCCGAAGCGTTGTATTGCCATTTTAACCGTAGCCTGTTTTCTCATCGTCATATCCTACCATGCAGGCGCTCACGGAGGAGGTCTTAATCAGGTGGTAGATTAGTTTGAAAATCAAGGCGGCGGATCCCGCGAAACCAATCCGCATATATACAATATAAATTTTATTGCTCATTTTCACAACTTAACGTGATATAAATCTTGCCATTAATCCCAAGACCCAACCAAAAGAACAAATATAATTTTACCCCGAACCAGTGGGAGCAAATCGCAATTTAATGTCAATGACAGTCAAAAAAGTTAACTGAATAGGTAAAAGAGAAGGCCTTCAATCGCTCGCCACATGCGGTTTCGTAGTCCGCATGTGGCGAGCACCCCATAAAAACGTCCGTAGTGCATCCTTTCGTCTCTAGTATTTGCATTACTGTAAATTTTACCAATAATGGATATGTATATAATTCCCTAAATCTTTTCAAAAAACTTGCAGATTTTTTTCACAAAAACTTATATTATCTCCAGCAATACAGAAGAAAGAAAAAAATCTTCGCAGTATACAATCCGATTAGAAGTATTCTTTAGTAACTCTGTTGTACGCTGAAGAGATTCCTCTAATTATTGTTAGTCAAGCATTGTCATAACAATGCAGACGAGCATTGCAGCGCGATGCTTTAGCATCTTACGTCAATCGTTTTGACGCAAAAATGAAATAGAATTTTTCTAGTCTTCTCCATTTCAGGTGCAGTATGAAGCGTTGTGACAGTAAAAGCCAAAAAGAGAAGGAAAGAATTCATCGACAAAGCTGTTAGCTTTGAGAAGCGAAGCTTTAATAAAGAAGGATGAAATCTGGCACACTCTTTCCATTACCAAAGACAAAGAAATGGGTGTTCGGGGCTGGAGTGCGCCTTTCGCCACTGCTCAGTGGCACAGAAAGAACCGGGCGGTGATTTCCTCATGTCTCGCCTTAAACGGCAAGAGCGGGACGAGAGTCGAATTGATTATCCTTGCTGAGTGACGAGGATTAGGAAACCGAGTCTCCCTCCCGCGCCTCCACCACGCCGAGCGCGGCGCGCAGTTCGTCCCCGCCGATGGTCTCCTGCTCGAGCAGGCGCGCGGTGAGGGTTTCGAGGTCGTCGCGCCTTTCGGTCAAAATCTCCGTCGCGCGCGCATAGGCGCCGTCCAGTATCTTCTCCACCTCCTCGTCCACCTCGCGCTGGGTCG
>JAPPHK010000236.1 GCA_028820795.1 Nitrospinota bacterium
CGCGCCCCGCGCGCACGCGGCGGACGAACTTGAGGGTATGCGTGTCGAAAACGCGCACGAAGGCGCTGCCGTCATTGATGACGTAGGCGTGGCGCCCGTCGGGCGCGAGGGAGAGGCGGTTCGCCTTCCTGCCCGCCGGGATCGTTGTGATGACCTCGTGCGTATCGCGCGAGATGACGCTCAGTGTGCCGTCGCGCGTGTTCGTGACGAGAACCCGCTCACCCGCCGCGAGCGCGCTTGCAGGAGCCGAGAACAAAAGAGAGGAGATGACAAGTGAGAGAGTAATGTCGCGCATGGTATGAAACCTAGCGGCCTTGTTGCTTAAGAAACGCCTCTTTCGCCTTGGGGTCGAAACGGCAATTGCACATCTTGCGTATCAGGCCAACCAAATCACGAATCTCCTGATTTGTAAACACGTTGCCCCACGGCGGCATGATGGGGGAGAGGTCGCTCGCACCGCCCCCGTGGGTGATGGTGCGCATCATGTCCTCGTCCGAGAACTGGGCCATGTCCTTCCCGTCGGTGAGATTGCGGGGGCTCACGGGCAGCTTCTTGGTGTTGTTCACCCCCTTGCCGTCTCCCGTGGGGCCGTGGCACTGGATGCAGTACCAGCGGAAATTCTCCTGCGCGTTCACGCGGCTCGCGGACTCCTCCGCTCGTGTGGGGGCGACGCTCGTAACACCGATAATACCAGCGGATATGAGAACCCCGGCGATGAGACGAGACATACGCTTCATTTGAAACTCGCGATATAGGCGGCGAGCGCGAGGAAATCCTTCTCGCTCAGCTTGGTGAATGGCTTGTCCCCGTACACCGGCATTCTGCCGTTGGGGTTATAGCGCGCAGGCTTTTTCAAAAAGGCCACGATGAAATCGGGGTTCAGCCTGTGTCCCGCCTTTTTGAAATGAGGCGCGCTGTGGCCGCCCACCTCGATTTTCGCCCGGTACACCGTCTTTCGTATCGCGACCATGTGGCACGAATAGCACGGCTGTTTTTTCTGAAAGAGGATTCTCGCCCGCCTGAGCACTTTTCGGGGGATTTTCTTCCAGCGCGGAACCACGCCCACCGGCATTTGCGGATCTTTAAGGCTTTCGAGATAGGCCGCCACCTTCGCCGCATCCTTCGCGGAAAGGGCGGGGTGCGGGTATCTGCCCCGCTTCATGGTGCCGTAGATGACGCCACGGAAAGGTTCCGGTTCCGCCAGCCATTTCGCCAGATATCCGGGCCGGAACTTGCTCCCCGCAAACCACAGCGTTGGGCCTTTTATCCCGTGGCGCGCGGGCGGGGGTATCCTGGCTTCCGGGCCGCTCGTGGTGTGGCAGCTCCCGCAGCCTTTTCGCTCGAAAAAAAATTTTCCGGCCTCGACGTCCGCTCCATGCGAGGGAGCGGACGAGAGCAGGAGAGACAAGACTCCCGCGAGGGCGAGGAGAAACATCTTTTTCATGCGTCTCATCCGGATGGTCCTTGATTCAAACGAATCGTCTCGATTGATCGTGAAGATGAGTTTGCCGAAAAAGCCTTACTTCGGCAACTCGGGGGTTTTGACCTCCGGGAGGTCGCCCGTGAGGGCGCCCATGAAGGCGATCAGGTCCTCTTTTTCGGTTTTGGTGAGCTTGAGGGGCTTCATGTCCGGGTCGAGAAAGGGGTTCGGGTGTCCACCCTTTTCGTAGAAATCGACGACTTCCGCCAGCGTGGCGAAGCGGCCGTCGTGCATGTAGGGCGCCGTCTGGGTGATGTGGCGAAGCGTAGGCGTCTTGAACTTGCCCCGGTCCTTGATTTTTCCGGTGATTTTCTCTCGGCCGGCCTCAAATGGCTTCTTGTCCATCCCTATACCTAAGTTGTGGAACTTATCGTCCGTAAACGGCGCGCTGAATTCATCCACCAGGTGGCATTTCACGCAATTGCCCTTGCTTTTAAAGACCTCGAATCCCCTTTTCGCGCGAGACGGGAGCGCCGCCTCATCGCCTCCGTATTTCCAGCGGTCGAACGGGGAATTCCCCGATAGCAGGGTGCGCTCGAAGGTGGCGATGGCCTGGACCACGCGCTCGAGGCTGATGCCGGGGCTGCCGAACGCCTCTTCGAACCGCTTCCGGTATTCGGGGATCGCGCCGAGCGTGCGGATGATCCTCGCTTCGCTCGAGGCCATCTCGCTCGGATGGAGAATGGGCCCTTTGGCCTGCTCCTCGAGGCTCGCGGCGCGCCCGTCCCAGAACTGGGACTCGTTGTAGGCGGCGTTGATGACGGTGGGGACGTTCCTGAGCGTGAGCCTGCCGTCAAAGCCCTTTCCGTACTGACGCGCGTTCGAGAATCCGCGCCGGGGCATGTGGCACGTCGCGCAGGAGACCTTCCCGTCGCCGGAGAAGCGCTTTTCGAAGTACAGGAGCCTTCCGAGTTCGACCTTGGGCCGCGTCATGGGGTTATCATCGGGCACGGGCACGTCGTCGAGGCCAAGGGGCGGTTCCGGGGGGAGTTCCTCCTGAGCCTTTACGCGCGCGTCCTGCGCTTGCGCAAGCGGCGCAGGCGCCCACCCGAGCGCCGCTGTCAGGAGACACAGCGCTGCGATTCGCGTGATGTGAATCAAGGCCTTTCTCTTCAAGGCGGGCTACCGTCCAGGGCGGAATGGGCTCTCGGCTTTATGACCGCTTCAGCAACTCGATGCTGACGCCGTCGGGCGCCTCGATGAAGGCGATGCGCGTTTTCGGGTTGAATTGTACGGGTTCCACGGTGAACTTCACGCCTTTTCCCTTGAGACCGTCGCAGTAGGCGTCGAAATCCCCCGAAACCTCGAAGGCGAAATGATCCGTACCCCACTCCAATCCGCTCTTCTCGCCCGCGCTCTCGCCCGTTCTCTCTCCCCGGACGATGACCGTGGCGCCGTCGAATTGCACCGGAATCTGCGGCGCGCCCTTGAACACGCCGCCCTCTCCGCGCTCGCCGCCCAGGTTTTCGACGAACCACTTCACGCTCGCCTCGGGGTCCTTGCTGATGACGTGCACGTGATCGAATACGATGCTGGTTGAACTCATTGCATGGCTCCTGTCTCTTGAATTAGTCCCAGGTAACGTCCCCGAATTCATCCGGCCCCGGCCTGCCCGCGGCCCGGAATCTGGCGACTTCCGCCTTGCTCTGCGCGACGGTGCTGTTCGCTCCGTGGCCGGGGTAGAGAACCGTTTCGTCGGCCAAGGCGAAGACCTTGCTCTCGATGGAATCGAGCGACTGAAGCAGTTGCCCGTGGTTCCAGGTCTTGCCGGGGCCGCCGGGGAAAATCGTATCCCCGCAGACGCAGTGGCCTGGATAGTAGAACATCAGCATGCCCTTGCAGTGGCCGGGCGTGTGGATGGCCTTGAGTGTAATCTCGCCGAAGGTTATCTCCTCGCCGTCCGCGATGGTGAAGTCCGGGCTGATGCCGAACTCCTTCGCGTCCTCGGCGTGCTGGCCCAGGGGCGCGCCCGTGCGGCTGCGCACCTCGTCCAGCGCGTCGATGTGGTCGCCGTGGCAATGGGTCTGTAGAATGTACCTGGGCGTGGCGCCTTTGCACGCAGCGAGAATCGGCTCGGCGGAATGGGAGGTGTCGATGATGACGCATTCCTTCGTCGCCTTGCATGTGAGCACGTACACGTTGTTGCTGTAGGGGCCGATGTTGAGCTTTTGCAAATCGAGCGCCGGAAGGTCCACCCTTTGGTCGAATTCACCCATGTCGTTTTCTCTCCTTTGTCTGATGAATGCCAACGTTCATGAAGACGAGGTGACAGGAAACTTTACTGCCTTATACGGGCGAACCACAACCTCAAGGTGAGAACCGGATGGAGAAGCCCTTCGTTTTCGCGAATCTGGCCATGACGCTCGACGGGAAAATCGCGAGTTTCGACCGCGAGGATTTCTCCCTGGGCTCAGGCGCGGACCGCCTGGAGATGGATCGGCTGAGAGCGAAGGCGGACGTCGTGATATGGGGCGGGGGGACGCTCAGGACGGCGCGCTATCCCGCAAGGGTGCGCGAGGAATCCCTGGTCAGCGAGCGCGTGGAGCGCGGCCTCCCGCCGCATCCGGCGAACGCCCTTGTCACGAAAAGCGGCGAATTTCCGAAGAAACTGCCCTGGTTTTCCGCCGATGAAATCGAGCGGCTCATTTTCATCGCGCCGGAGGGGGCGCGACGCCTCGATGAAACCCAAACCGCAGGCGGGGAAATGATCGTCTTGAATGAAGCGGAACCTCTCGCGCCCCAGGTGCTGACCCATCTCGGCGGGCGGGGGATGAATCGCGTGCTCATCGAGGGCGGCGGCTCTTTGATATGGGAGTTCGCCCATTATATCGATGAGTTTCACGTGACGCTCACCCCCTGGCTGGCCGGCGGCGCATCGGCGCCTACGCTCATGGACGGGCCGGGGTTCCGCTCGGGCGAGTTTCTGGGCCTTGCGCTCGTGGAAGTCCGCCAGGTGGGGGATGAGCTGTTCCTGCGCTACGCCAGGAAGCCGGAGTGACGTGAGTTGTGTTCTCTCCAGAAGGACGTTTTCCCGTAGGGGCGGACCTGCGTGTCCGCCCTATGCGATCACCAATCACATCACCTCGGAATATACGGGAGACAAAAAATCGGGCGGACACGCAGGTCCCCGGACAGGCCCCTACGCCTGTCCGGCTACAAGACCACCGCACTCCTCCCTAATCGACAAACCCTCCCTCCCCGGTCGGCTCCATACACCGATTCACGAAACTACGAATATTCAACAACCCCCCACCGCGCCGATTGAACCGCCGCCACGCCATGTGATACTCATAAAAGCCTGAAAATCATTTACTCGCAATACTTCAAATGGCGTATTCCATTGTCATCGCCGGGAGGGGGAGGCCGTGGCCACCAGGGCGAAGCGAAGATCGGCAAAGCCGAAAAGGTTGACGAAAAAGGATCTGAACGCGATGTACCGCAACATGCTGCGCATCCGCCGCTTCGAGGAGAAGACGG
>JAPPHK010000061.1 GCA_028820795.1 Nitrospinota bacterium
GGCGGCCACAGAGGGCCGCCCCTACGGGACCATCGCGTTTCGCGTAGGGACAGGCTCCGTGCCTGTCCGAGGCCCCCGCGCCTGTCCTGGCGAAGGACAACCACGGGGATGGGCATATCCGATGTGGGCGGCCGCAGAGGGCCGCCCCTACGGGACCATCGCGTTTCGCGTAGGGACAGGCCTCCGTGCCTGTCCGGGGCCCCCGCGCCTGTTCTGACGAAGGACAACCACGGGGATGGGCATATCCGATGTGGGCGGCCACAGAGGGCCGCCCCTACGGGACCATCGCGTTTCGCGTAGGGACAGGCCTCCGTGCCTGTCCGATGCCCGCGCGCCCGTCCTGTATCGGGGTGAATACGACCGACGGACAACCACGGAGGGTTGTCCCTACGGAGGCCCCTGTGCCTGTCCCGCCCTCCGTGTACGCGCGAGCGTCTGGTTTTTCGATTTTACCTGCCGGTTCCGATCCAGGCGGAGCCGTAGTCGTTTCGGGGATTGCGGTATATGTTGTGCGCGTGGCCTGTCGCGCTTCCGCCGTCTTGCGGAGCGTACTCGAGCACGATCGAGGGACCGGTCACTCGGAAATACGCGGCGCCCTGGACGCCCTGCGGTCCCCACCAACCGAAATGCGTATCGTCGATCTCCGCCTTCACGGTCGTCATCTTCGCCGCGTAGTCGTCAGCGTTCATGAAGCCCAGACGCGCGGCTATCACGTCGAGAAGGAGCCCTTTCTGCGTATCCGTCAGGTCACTGCCTTTGATGCCTTCCGGTGCGAGGACGGTCCCGTACTCCCCCGGCCCGGACTGGAGGTCGATGGATTGTTCTCCGCGCACGGCGAGCTTTTTCTGATCGCTGTCAAGGCTGTCCAGGAAAGTCCGGGCCGCGGTGGTTTCTTCTCCGGTAATGAAAATTTCCCTGCCTTCGTAGCGCAGATGGAGCGGGCTGCCGCCGGTAAGCATCGGCGAGAAAGAAACGTCGGAGCCGTAGACGGTGATGTTGATGGCGAGGTGATGGCCCCCGAACTGGAACATCCAGGGCTGATTCGCGGAAGGTTCTCCCAAAAACGCGACAGAATAGAATTCGGACCCGTATCTCATAAAACTGCTTGATCTCAGCGTGTCTGCGGCCGCCAATTGGTAGCCAATGTTCCTGACGCCTTTTTCGCTCATGAATTCAGCGAGCAGATTGTCAAGATTCGCGCGCTGCGCTTCGGTGATTTCACCCAGTTTCAAGCCGCCGCGGGGGAACATGCCCTCGGGAAAGTTCGACCAGTTCGACCGCTGGGCGTTGTCGGAAAACGCAAACATCGCCGCTTTTTTCTGCGCATCGTTCAGCGAGGCCAAAAAGGCCGTTGCCGCCGAGGCGATAGCTGCGGTTTTCTTGTCCCCCTCGCGCGCGCCGTAGGAGCCGCGGAGAGCGAGCTCTATCGGCGAGGTATTCGCCCCGAAAACAATCTGCGTTATGAGCTTGGGATATTGAAACGAGAAAATACCGATAGCGAGGATGGTAACCGCGACTCCGAGGGAATATTTCAGTATGCGTCTTTTTGGGTTCCGGTTGGACAATATTACTATCCTTATTTTCAAGGCCGTCTGTTCAATGGGCAATTATATGCGCGAATCTCATTACGTGCATTGTCGAGAATTTTTCAAGGTTCATCCGGCGCCACAGGGGCCCGGGGGCGCGGCGGCGACCCGGCCATCGTCCGAACGAAGCGGATTGCCCCTGTCGCCACATTTGCTTCGTGCTCCATGACGCTCACCAGTCGAGCCGTTCATCATCTCTTTCACACGAAAACACGTACGTTGCAAGATATGCGTGCTCCCGGCATCAGGCAAAGCCGCGCCAGGCGGCGGTTAGGGATGCAGGGTGAAGCGATGCTTTCATTTTGGTCCTCATGGGACGGGACTATCGCACATTTCGGGGCGTGGTCTCTAACGCTTTGGTCGGCCCGAAGAAAAACACCGTCATTCCGACGCATGCCGGAGTTACGAACAAACACGAGCGGAAACGGGGGGTAGACATATATGTCTGACCCTAAGAGATCGGCGGCCACTGCAAAGGGCGGCTCGCGAGCCGCCCCTATGTAATCTCTCTCTTCTTGGTCGTAAGTGTCCTTGGTTCAGTAAGCAATCAAACAGGTTCCTTTCATTTATCTTCCTTTCCTCACTCTGGCTTCCAGGCGCGCGCGCATTTTCTCGTACAGGGCGAAGAGGCGCTCCACACGCTCACGTTCGGAAGCGAAGCCGATCCGGTGGCAGAGGATGTGCCCAAAGTGAGCGGTTTTTGAGATGTTTGTTACCGATCTCGAAGTCATGTATAATTTTTCATCATCGGCAGTTCATAAGATATTGTTGGTCTTCCGGTTTCCGCCGGAGGCCTACGATTCACACCAGCGGGAATGCCCAATCTACAGAGGAGATTGGAGCAATGTCCTCACGCCGAGCCCTGATCGATGTCGCCCTTGGCAATGAACCTGCGGAACGCGCCATCACGAATGGTCGCGTCGTCAACGTACATACCCGTGAAATCTACAGCGCCGGGGTCGCTATCAAGGGCGACCGGATAGCGGCGGTCGGCGACATCGATTATGCGATCGGTGAGAACACGGAAGTCATCGACGCGGAGAATCGCTATGTGACGCCCGGCCTGGTCGACGGCCACCTCCATATGTATCACTCCTACCTGGGCGTGAACGAGTTCGTCGAGGGGATGCTGCGGCACGGCGTCACCGCCTACGCAGACGGCTTCTACGGCCAGGGGATCGTCGGCGGCCGGGACGCGATCCGGTTTTTCAAGGATGCGCTCGAGGCCACCCCCCTCAGGCTGATATTCCTGGTCCCCACCCTCGCGCACCTGCAGAACCGCGAACTCGGCCTCGAGCCCACGCCGGGCATCAGCGTCGAAGAGATGAACGAAATGCTCGACTGGGAAAACTGCGTGGGCCTGGAGGAGCCGCCGTTCTTGCCGGTCTGCGAGAAGTGGGAAGATTATCTGGACCTCTTCGACCGGTGCCTGGAGCAGCGCAAAACGATTACGGGGCATGCCGCCGGTGCAAGCTGGCGCCAGATGCAGGCATACGCCGCGGTCGGAACCAGTACCGACCACGAGTCCATTGCGACAGACGAGGCGGTCGACAAGACCCGGGCCGGCTTTCGCCTGCTCATGCGGCTCGGATCAGGCGCGATTGACGTGCCCGAACTCGTCAAGGCGTATCTCGAGCACAAGGTCGACCCGAGAGCGCTTGCCATGTGCGCCGATCTCGCGTCGCCGGAGAAACTGCTGCGCGAGGGCGGGGTCGACGACAATATCCGCGTCGCCGTTCGAAACGGGGTGCCGCCCGTCGTCGCTGTTCAGATGGCGACCCTCAATGTCGCCGAGGCCTTCTATTTGCAGAGGGACATGGGAGCGGTTGCTCCCGGCCGCTACGCCGACATCCTGCTCGTAGACGACTTGGTCACGTTTGATATCGCCCGCGTTTTCGTCGGCGGGGAAACCGTAGTGCGGGACGGCGAGTTCCTGGCGGACCTGGGCCCCATCGAGTATCCAGACAACTTCCGCGGCACGGTCAAGATCGAGCGTGAGATCACCGCCGGTTATCTCGAACCACGGACCGATGAGGAGGGCCCGGTGACCGTTCGGGTGATCGGCGTGACCGACGGCAGCCTCGTAACCGATGACGGAAGGGCGGTCCTCGAAGTCGATGACGGCGTGATCCGGCCTGATCTCGACAACGATATCCTGCCGCTGACGATGGCCGATCGGTTCGGCAAGGGAGGGGGGCGCATCGGCAACGGCTTCGTGCGCGGCTTCGGTCTCAAGCGCGGGGCGATTGCGTCGACCGTCAACGCCGTCTGCGAGAATCTGGTTGCGGTCGGCGCGAGCACGTCCGATATGGCGTTCGCCATGAACAAGCTCGCCGAGATAGGCGGCGGGAAGATCGTCGTCGCCGATGGCGAGATCCTCGCGCTGGTGGAGTTGCCCCTTCTCGGGCTTTTGTCCGAAGAACCGACGGAGACGGTTACGGCGAAGTTCGACAGGGCGTTCGACGCCATACGCGAACTCGGGTGCGATCTCGCGAGCCCGTTCTCACAGCTTGAGTTCAGCTTCGCCTGCGGCGAAATCGGCGACCTGCGGCTTTCCGACGAAGGGTTGTTGCGGGTTGACCCGCCGGAGATGGTGTCACTGGTCGTAGAATGACGCAAACCGGAAACAAGAGGGAGAGATCATGAGTGACGGAAAGCTGGCGGGCCGGGTCGCAATCGTGACCGGCGGATCGCGGGGGCTTGGACAGGCGATTGCGTGGGAATTCGCGAATGAGGGCGCTGACGTGGCCGTGGTCGGGCGAGACGAAGACGCCCTCGCCGAAACGGTTGACGGGGTCGAGCAGCGTGGCCGAAAGGCCGCCGCCATTGCGGCGGAACTCCGTGATGTCGCCTCGATTCCAGGGGTCTTCGACAAAGCCGAGAGCGAACTCGGCGAGTCGACGATCCTCGTCAATAGCGCGGGCGTGCAGGGGGATCGTCCTGCGCTCGATGTCACCGAGGCGCAGTATGATGAGGTAGCCGATACCAACATGAAGGCGCTTTTCTTCTGCTGCCAGGAGGCCGGCAAGCGGTGGATTGCTCGCAAGAGCGGCGGACGCATCATCAACCTCGGTTCTATTTTCGCCGTCGTCGGGATGCCGAATTTCTCGGTCTATTGTTCAACGAAAGGCGGCGTGCTGCTGCTTTCCAAAGCGCTCGCGATCGAATGGGGGCCGCACGGAATCAACGTGAACCTGATCGGCCCCTGCGCCACGATGACGGACATGGTAAGGCCGTTGTTCGACG
>JAPPHK010000088.1 GCA_028820795.1 Nitrospinota bacterium
AACCACGTTGGGCTGCACCCCCAAATTGGTTTTCCCAAAAAACCCCTTGGGGTTGGTGGTTGGGGGGGACGTGTGTGCCCCCCCGCTTTTCTTGTTCACCCGTCCCACAATCTGCAGAAACGTCCTCAAACAAACAGGGCGGACACACAGGTCCGCCCCTACGGGTAAAATACGGTTTTCGGTAGAAACTTCCAATGGCGGGATCACGAAACCGGCGCAGGGGCCTCCTTCCGCGAATCTCCGCTCTGTTTTCGGATGTAGACCTCCAGCACGGCGACGGCGGCGGGCGTCACGCCAGAAATGCGGCTCGCCTGCCCGAGGGTTTTGGGGCGTACCTGCTCGAGCCTCTGGCGCACCTCCGCGGTGAGGTGGCCCACGTCGGCGTATGAGATGCTATCCGGTATCTTCACGCGGTCGGCCATCCTCAGATGATGAACCTGCTGGTATTCCCTCTCGAAATACTCCTTGTATTTCACTTCCGCCAGCACGTATCGCCGCGATTCACGGTCCAGCGCCTCCCAAATCGCCTGAAAACGGCCTTTATCAACGGAGTCGACCCGGATCGCCAGTTCCGGCCCCGCTTCGGGGCGTCTCAGGATGTCGGCAAGTGCGGACGGCTTTTTGAGCGGCTTGGAGCCGGCCGCCTCCATGGCGCTCCGCACGTCCGGCTTTGGGTTCACGGTCGTTGTTTCCAGGTATTCGATGGCCCCGCCTGCTTGTTTCGCCTTTTCTTGAAAAGCGCGGTACGTGGCCCCATCCAGCGAACCGACCCTGTGGCCGAGCTCCATCAGCCTGAAATCCGCATTGTCGTGGCGAAGCAGGAGCCTGTGCTCGGCCCGGCTGGTGAACATCCGGTAGGGCTCGGCCGTTCCCTTGGTGATGAGATCGTCGATCAGAACGCCGATGTAGGCTTCTTCGCGGCTCAAGACGACGGGTTCTTCGCCGCGAAGGTAACGTGTGGCGTTGATTCCCGCCATGATCCCCTGGGCGGCGGCCTCCTCATACCCCGTCGTCCCGTTGATCTGGCCGGCATGGAAGAGTCCGGGCATCTTCTTCGTCATCAGGCTCGGCCCCAGCTCTGTCGGCTCCACGTGATCGTACTCGACGGCGTAGCCCGGGCGCATCATCTCGGCCCTTTCTAAACCCTTGATTGTTCTCAACATACGGATTTGCACGTCCACCGGCAGGCTGGTGGAAAGGCCGTTCACGTAGATCTCACAAGTCTCGCGCCCCTCGGGCTCCAGGAATATCTGGTGCTCCCCCTTGCCCTCGAAACGCATGATCTTGTCCTCGATGCTCGGGCAGTAGCGCACGCCGATAGCGTCGATCTGGCCGTTGTACATGGGCGCGCGCTCGATGTTCTGGCGGATGACCTCGTGCGCCTTAGGGTTCGTGTAGGTGATCCAGCACGGCATCTGCTCTTGTTCGATGGCAGGCGTGCGGTATGAGAACGGAAGGGGCGGATCGTCGCCGGGTTGTAAGTCAAGCAATTGAAAATCAATGGATTTCGCGTCCAGCCGGGGGGGTGTTCCCGTCTTCATTCTGCCGATGGCGAAGCCGAACGAGACGAGTTGCTTCGTGAGTTCGTTCGCCGAACCCTCGCCCGCACGTCCGCCTTCTACTTTTCGGTCGCCATAGTGCAGAAGGCCGCGCGTGAAGGTGCCCGGCGTCAGCACGACCGCCCGCGCCTCCCAGGTTTCGCCAAAATGATCCTGAAGGCCCGCTATCGCCCCGTCCTTCACCAGAAGCCTTTGCACCATCCCCTGCTTAAGATCGAGTCCCGCCTGGCTTTCGACCGCATTTTTCATGTACGCGCGGTAGCGCTGCTTGTCCGCCTGGGCGCGCAGGGCTTGTACGGCGGGGCCTTTCTTCGTGTTGAGCATCCGGAACTGTATCCCCGTAGCGTCTATGGCGCGCGCCATCTCGCCGCCCAATGCGTCCACCTCGCGCACCAGGACACCCTTCGCCAGCCCGCCGATGGCCGGGTTGCACGACATGAGGCCCACGGTGTCCAGGTTCATCGTGAGCATCATGGTCCGCGCGCCCATATGCGCAGCTGCAAGAGCCGCCTCGCATCCGGCGTGGCCGCCGCCCACGACGATGACGTCATAGGGTATCTTCAACCGAAAACCTCCAGAAATTCATAAATATTTGTTAAGTTGCCTTTTGTTTATCTAAATTTGTTGTCTCTTTTCTCTGAATTTGGCAGTGGAACAGTGTGGGATGGAACCCCTCCCGCCCATAGGCTCACTCGGATTACACGATGTTCATTTTCCCGGGTTCGCTCATTTAGTTTGCCGTTCGTAGTATGCGGCTCGCTCTCTAGCGGGAGGGTCCCATCTCACTCTGCTCCGCTAACTCAAAATTATATTATTTTCATTTTCCGATGCAAAACGTGGAAAAAATCTTGTCCAAAAGCGCCTGCCCGTAGTCTCTGCCCAGGAGTTCGGCGAGCGCGGTCTGCGCCTCGTTCAGGTGAACCGCCACCAGTTCGGGGGAAATATCCCTCTCGGCGCCCGCCCGGGCGCTTCGCACGGCTTCGAGGCATTTCGCGATCTGGCCGTGATGGCGCTCCCGCGTGAGAACGGATTCCGCGCCCGAAAGGCCACCCTCATCCATCAAAACACGCGCCACCTCTTCGCGCAACTTCGTCAAACCCTCGCCCGTAAGCGCCGAGATGAAAACCGCCTCTTGCGCATGAGGCGCGGACTCACGCAAAACCGTGCGGGCGCGCTCTTGCGCTTGAAGCGTGGCCTTGTCCATCTTATTGAAAACAAAAAGGTTTTTGCAATCAAGCGCGCTCGCCTCCCTGACCGCCCAGGCCACCTCCGAATCGCCCGCCGTAATGTCCAGGACCATCAGGCTCAAGTCGGCTTCTCCCGCCGCCTTGCGGGCGCGTTCGGTGCCTTCGAGTTCCACCGGGTCGCCCGTATCTCGAAGGCCCGCCGTGTCGATGAGGCGCACGGGCGCGCCGCCGAAGTCGCAGATTTCCTCCACGGTGTCCCGCGTAGTGCCCGGAATCTCGCTCGTGATGGCGCGATCCGCTCCCAGGAGCGCGTTCAAAAGCGTGGATTTCCCCGCGTTGGGTCTGCCGAGGATGGCGGCGCGCGCGCCTTCTCTCAAGATTCTGCCGGAGCGGTAACTCTCGATGAGCCGCTCGAGCGCCTCCTCTGTCTCCGCAAACAGTCCCGCTAGCTCGGCGCTTCCCATCGGCGCGCCCGAAACGGAAGGTCCGGCGCCCGGCTCGAACTCATCGGGAAAATCGATTGCCGCCTCGATGTGCGCGCCCGCCTCCACGATCTTCTCCCATACGCCTTCAAGAGCGTTCGATAGGCGGCCTTCCAGGTGATTAAGCGCCGCGCGCGCCGCCTTTTCGGTCTGTGCGGCCACGAGGTCCGCCACGGCTTCGGCCTGAACCAGGTCGATCTTGCCCTCCAGGAAGGCGCGCCGGGTGAACTCACCTTCCGCGGCCGGCCTGGCGCCCATCTCGCGCGCGAGGCGCAGGATGGTCCCCACGATGGCCGGGCCGCCGTGGCAGTGCATCTCGACCACGTCCTCGCCGGTCACCGAATCGGGCGCCTGATGATAGAGCGCAAGCCCCTCATCGAAGGCCTGACCCTTATCCACAAAGCGCCCCAGCACGGGCCGGCCTTTGGGAAAGTGGTTTCTCTCTTTTCTGGGCTTGAAGATTGCCGTGAGGATGGGGAGCGACTTCGCTCCGCTCAGGCGAACGATTGCGATGGCCCCGCGCCCGGGGGCGGTAGACAGTGCGACGATGGTCTCCCTTTCGAAATCACTCATTCGCCTCGTAAAACCCCGTCTCTCGAGGAAGCGCGCACTCGCTCGCGCACGACATTCGACCGTAATGAAGCGGATTTGCGGCCCGATTGCAAGACCGGGCGGGGGTGTAAGGCGGTGGGCCGCATACGGGGTTGTAGAAAAAATCTTTATAAGGGGAATTTGTTCACGACGCATTCGTCGCCCCCGTCGCCCCCGTCGCCCCGGCGCGTTTTATCTCCCTCCCTCTGAGCAACCCGCCGCTCCGCCTCACCCTGAGTTGCGGCCCCTCGACTTCGCTCGGGACAGGCTCCGCCGTATCCCCACCTTTCTCACCCTGAGTATCCGCCGAAGGTAAAACGCGACTGAGAAAGGAGCGTTTGTATCGAAGGGCTTGCCCGAGTCTGTCGAGGTGAGCGCTCCCCTTTTTGGTCGGCAATCGCTCCCGCATTGGTCGCGATTGACCTTCGATACGGCGCTTGCGTGCCTGCTCAGGATGAGGGTTCGGGGTCGCCCGGTGAGTGGTTGCGAAAACCACATTTCCCATAGGCGGACACGACATATAAGAGAGGACGTGGTCTTGCGCAGGGACCGCATCCGGGATTTTTCAACAACCCCGTCAATGCGGCTTGCGGATTCCATTAATCAGGAAGAGGCTGTAGGGACAGGTCGCGACCTGCGGGACAGCCCCGAAGAGGGGCTGTCACTACAAACCCTGCTTCAACAAAATGAGGATTGGGAAAGCGCCCTCACATCTCCCCGCCGCGATCGGTCAGTCCGCGCAGCAGAGCCGAGCGGGAGAGCACGCCGACCATCGCGCCCGTTTCGTCCACCACGCGCAGCGGGTATTCGCTCTCCATCGACACGGGCAGCGCGTCCTGCAGCACGGCGTCGCGCGAGATGGTCGGGCCGGTCGCCGCCTCGTCGGGCGGCCACATGACGTCGCCCGTCTTCAGTATCCGCCCGCGTTTCACCTCGCGCACGAACTCGCGCACGTAGTCGGTGGCCGGACGGA
>JAPPHK010000277.1 GCA_028820795.1 Nitrospinota bacterium
CGCTGATGCCGCGGCAGTAATCGACGTCGAAACCCCTCCAGACGCCCTTGTCGTCAGGAGCGGAGAAGCCCGTGAGGCCGGTGTTGACGCCGCAGATAAGATTGCCGCGTTTCTTCACCGTCTCCAGCGTCGGGCTGGCCGCGATGGCGGCGCTTGCGATTACCGCCACGGCGGCAAACGCGCAAGTTAGAGTGAACAGGTATTTTTTCATCGTAATCGTCTCCCTCGTAGGCCCTCACGGGCGTCAAGAAAATGAAGATAGGTCCTCTGGCATGTACCTAATATGGAAAGAGAAAAATAACATGATGGGGATGCTCTCACAACCTTTTTCCAATTTATACGAGTTGAAAGTGGGGAAATATACTGAAACTTTGAAGAAAAACTATCGAGAAACGCGCCGGCGGCGCTGCAGGACCACCATGAAATGTCATGGAGTAATCAAGCGGATGGGCGAAGCCGAAGGCCCAGAGCGCGCATGACTTTGAGAACGGTGGCGAATTCGGGATTCCCGCAGGGCGAGAGCGCCTTGTAGAGGCTCTCCCTGCCGAGACCGGTCTCGGCGGCGACCTTCGTCATCCCCTTGGCCCTCGCGGCATCCCCCAACGCAGCCGCGATGAGCGCCGGTTCGCCGTCCTCGAAAGCCGCTTCGAGGTAGAGCACAATATCTTCTTTCGTCTTGAGGTGATCCGCCGCGTCCCACGGACGGGTTTTCGTCTTCGCCATCATAAACTCCTATAACTCTCTCGCCAGATTCCGCGCTCTTGGAATATCTCGCGCCTGAGTGCTTTTATCTCCTCCGGCTAGCAGGATCACTACCGATTGCCCTTGTGTACGAAGTAAATCCGATAGCCGGGTCCGTAGTCTATCCGAAGTTCAGACACGCCATGCCCGACAGTTCGCACGTCTCCGGGATTACCCAGAGACAACCGCCTGATGCGAGTATTGATGCGCGCCTTTGCCCGCTTATCCCGAAGTTTCTCGAACCATCGGGCGTATTGATCGGTTTGACGAACCTCGATCATCACTTAATTGTATCCCTAAAGATACATCAAGACAAGCGGCCAAAACACAACAAATGTCGTTATCTAAATCCCATCCGTCAAGCGTACTTGCGAAACGATATTGATACAAATCAAGTGCCCCTACTCCCGGATTTTCTCGATGACGCTCAGCGTCTGCGCGCCGGGGGTGGGTATCCACATGGATTTCTGGCCCTCGCCGCCCCCTACGATGAGGATGAGGGCGTCCGCGTGGGTGAGGATGGGTACGAAGGCTTCGGGGTCCGTCCTGTCGACCCAGACGGGAAAGGCGGGGCCTTTCGATTTTCCGCGAGCACCCACGTGCTTCCAGGGTTTTCTCGCCTTCTCAAAGAGATAGCGCTTCACGTCCGCCTTGCTCCAGCCCGCTTGTGCGATGTAGGCGGCGTGTTCGGTCGCCATGACGAGAACGGGCTCTCCCTGGGAGGAGAGATTGTTCCCGCCCAGCGTGGCCATCGAATCCGCGTAGCCGAAAAGAAGCGTGCGGGGCTCGGTGTTGTAGTTGTCCGTGATGCAGTGGGGCGCCTCCCCGCACACGAGCGTCACCGTGCTCTCTTCCGGCGCGAAGCCGCGCTCCACGTGATAAGGCTCCCAAGGATTCGCGTCCTCGTTCTCGGCGATGCAGTAGGTGTACTTCCCTGGATGGGCGTGCTGGGCGCGGTCCACCTCGCCGGGAACGGCGCCACCTAAATTGATGAGACAGAGCCTGAGCGCGCGCCCTATCGTCGCGTTCGCCCGCCAGCCGGGGCCGAAGAGACCGGAGCCCGAATTGAGCCTGAGACGCTTCGCGACGGGGCCGTTCACGATGATGAGCGCGGTGGCGGGATGCGTCGTCGTCTGGCGGTGGCTCAGGCCATAGCGCGGCTTGGTAATGGCGGAAAGGGCTGCGACGACGACGGGCAGATACTCAGGTAAGCAGCCTGCCATCACGGCGTTCACCGCAACCGCACGGACTGTCGCTACGCCCATCAGGGGAGGAACCTCGGCGATCTCCTCGTCAGAATCGCCCGGCCAACCAGTGAGCAGAGCCTCCACACGCTTACGCGTGGGCGGAACGATGGGCAGGCCGTCCGTCCAGCCGCGTTCATAGAAATAGGCGTTCACCTCATCGAGGGTGCCGGTAACCGGCAAAACACGCCTGCCCACCTCGAAAGCGGGGTTTTCGACGTTACCGGCCAATATCCGCCTCCCTACTTCGGACAAAGATTCTCAGGGCCTCTGAACTTCTTCTCCGCGAATTCGGCCCGGAGTACTCGCGCATCGCCCGTGAGCGCGTGGACGACTTCGGCCACGACGGCGTCCGCCTTAGGCTTAAGCGTTTCTCTTGCCGGAGCAGCCAGGGGATGGTCCATCTCGACGATGGGCAGACCGCCGTAGCCCTGCCTTCTCGCTATCGCGCGCCCGCTGTGGCTGAAGCCCCGGCTCACGATGACGCAGGCGGGGCTTCCCATGCGCTCGAGCCGGACCGCGTCGCGGACACTCCACGACGTGGAGGAGCCTCAGTGCCCCACGCCGACGAGAACGGCGTCGCAGCGTGAGTTCAACTCTTCGAGAGTTTCTGGCGCAGCCGACTGGGCGAGATGATGCTTGCGGAGTTGGACGACTTCCTTGATGCCGACTAACTCTAGTAGCTGGTCACGCACCCTGTCCAGCACCCAGTCGGAGAATTCCTTGTTGTTCTCCAAAATTCCGAGAGTAGCGCCCTCCAGCGTCCCGGGTCTGGGAGTTAGAGCCTCGTCCGGTATCCTGGGGATGCCCGCGGGGGAGATGACCTCGGTGAATATCTCGTCATTCATCGACTTTCTCCCGCTGAGACGTTCTACCTGCCCGTGAAGACGGGCTTTCTCTTCTCCATGAACGCGGTGCGGCCTTCCTTGTAGTCGGCGCTGTTGAAGCATTCCTCCGAAAGGCGGGAGATCATCTCGAAATCACGCTCCGCGCCGTCTTTCACCACCTCGCCGATGGTGAGCTTGGACGCCTTGACCGAGAGCGGCGCGTTGTTCGCGATGGTGGAGGCCATATCCACCACGAAATCCTCCAATTCGTCCACGGGCACCACCTCGTTCACCAGTCCGATTTCGAGCGCCTTCGCCGCCGGGATACGCCGGGCCGTGAAGAGAATCTCTTTCGCCTTCGCGGGTCCCACGAGGTCGACGAGCTGCTTCAGGTTGTCGAAGCCGTAAGCGATGCCCAGACGCCCGGCGGGGATGCCGAACTGCGAATCGTCCGCCGCGACTCGTATGTCGGCGTTCAGCGCGATGCCCAGCCCGCCGCCCAGGCAATAGCCGCGAATCATGGCGACCAAAGGTTTCTTCATACTCATCATGATTTGCTTGGCTTCTTCGGATATCCGCGTGTACTCGGCGGCCTGATCGGCGTTGCTCCTGTTTTTCTCGAACTGCGAGATGTCCGCGCCCGAGACGAACGCCTTATCGCCCGCGCCCTTCATCACCACGACGCGGACGGCGTCGTCGGCCTCGTAGGAGCCCAGTATCTCGGCGATGGCCCCCCACATCTCGAGCGAGAGCGCGTTCCTCCGCTCGGGGTTGTTGAAGATCATCCAGCCGATTCCGCCGTCCACCTCGAAAGCCATCTTCTCCGTCGATAACCGCATTCCATGCTCCATTCGCTGCGCCCCCCAAAGGGGCAGGATTGTTCCTAAACGATGCCCTCATCGCGCAGTTGGCGTATCGCGTCTGCATCGTAGCCCAAATCCTTCAAAATCTCCTCCGTATGCGCGCCGACCTCGGGCGTGGCGTTTCGCATCTTCTGCGGCGTGCGCGTGAGCTTGACCGCCTGGCCGACGATCTTGATGGCCCCCATCTCGGGATGTTCCACCTCGGGCGACATATTCAGCCCCTTGACCTGGGGGTCGGCGAACGTCTCATCCACCGTGTAGATGGGGCCGCAGGGAATTCCCGCCTCGTTCAGGATATCAATCCACTCCGCCCCCGGCTTCGTCCGCGTCCGGCGCGTTATGGTCTCGTGAAGGTCCTCCTTGTTCTCGAAACGCTTCGGCACGCTCGCGTAATCGGGATTCTCGAGGAGTTCGGGCATTTCCAGAGCGCGCACGAGGCGCTCCCAGAGATGCTGGGGGCCTGACTGGATGATGATCCGCCCGTCCGCCGTCTCGAAAACGCCCGCCGGCAAAAAAGTGGGGTGGTTGTTCCCCTGCTGGGTGGGAACGTCCTCGAAGAGCAGATATCTCGCGGCCTGGAAGTCCATCATCTGAATCTGGGCTTCGAGAAGCGACGTGTGCACCCACTGCCCCTCGCCCGAGACTTCGCGCTCGAGCAGGGCGATCATAATCCCTTGCGCGAGCATGAAGCCCGCCGACAGATCGGCGAGCGGAATGCCCACCCGCATGGGGCCGTCCCCCGGTTTGCCCGTGATGGACATCAGGCCGCTCAGTCCCTGGGCTGTCATGTCCAGTCCCGGTCGCCTATGGTAGGGCCCTTCCTGCCCGAAGCCGGAGATGCTCCCGTAGACGATGCGCGGGTTCACCGCGCGGCAGGCCTCGTAGTCCACGCCCAGTCGGTGTTTCACGTCGGGCCGGTAGTTTTCGATCACGACGTCGGCGTCTTTCACCATGCGGAAGAATATCTCGCGGCCCCTCTCCTCGCGCAGGTTGAGGGTCATGCCTCTCTTGTTGCGGTGCAGGTTCTGCGCCTCATACCCGTCCCGGGGCTGGGCCATGTTGTCCGAAAAACCGCTCGCGGGCGGCGCTTCTATCTT
>JAPPHK010000265.1:0-296 GCA_028820795.1 Nitrospinota bacterium
AATGGATTCCGGCCCCCAGTCGCCTGGGGGCCGGAAAAAGGCGGGAAACCATCTCTTCGACCGTAAGCTACTGTGGCAGACAGTTTGGACCGACTGCGTTTGAGGTCAGGAAGCAACCCCTTTCGTCAGACTATGCTCCCGCCCGTTCATCTTCTTCCTGAATCGCCGACAGAGGGTTTGCTTTGCTTGTTGCCCCCTTCTTTGAGAGAAAATAAAAACGGAACATCGGGAAACTCCTTTGCGGCGAAGCACATTCGAGAACACAAGAATAAAACACCCTAATCCCGCGCAGAAAT
>JAPPHK010000265.1:306-3205 GCA_028820795.1 Nitrospinota bacterium
AAATCAAGACCCCTAAATTACAACTCTGTTTAAGTAGTTATGGGCTTGATAAATTTCCGCCTTGATTGTACATTCAAGCCATACAAGAAAGGCGGAAATAAAAATGAAGCTGCTAAAGATATACATCCGATATCCGGACCATGAATCCTGCATAGAACACCTCGAAAGCATGCGCTTTGGCGATGAGCCGTTTTGCCTTCATTGCGGCGGGCTGAAGGTTGCCCGCAAGGCGGACGGTAACCGCATCGGTCGCTGGAATTGCCATGACTGCAAGGCCAGCTTCAATGTTCTCTCAGGCACGATTTTCCAAAAAACGAGAATCCCCCTTCAAAAGTGGTTTCTCGCTATCGGATTGCTTTTGAGCGCCGAGAAAAACATATCAAGCCATCAACTGGCGCGTGATTTGGACCTGAACCAAAAGACGGCTTGGTATATGGCGATGCGGATTCGCAAGGCCATGCAGTCTGAAGGCGCATTGTTGCGGGGAATCGTTAAGGCGGATGATGGTTATATCGGCGGGAAATCTCGCAAGGGCGATAAGCGCGATGACGACAAGCCGGGCAAGCGCGGACGCGGAACAGCCAAGATGCCCGTTACCGGAACGGTGAAGCGCGGCGGATCGGTAGTCGAGAAGGTTACCGTAAATCTTGAGAGCAAGGGCCTTATTCGATTCATCAAGCGGGCGGCGCTGGCATGAAGGGTCCAAACAAGCTCTATTTCGGCGATTGCCTCACCATCATGCAAAACATGCGCTCCGGGAGCGTAGACTTGATTTATCTCGACCCGCCCTTCTATCCCAATCGTGAATACTGCGCCATATACAAGGATGAGACGGGCCATTCTTTGCCGGCCCAGACAGAAGCATATTGCGACTTATGGACACTGGGTGAGGAACGCGAGCAGGCGATACAGCTCTTGCCGGTTTTCATGCGAGAAGCCGGCATCGACGAAGAATTTGCGCAGTTCTGGAAATCGTGGATGAACGCCTTGCGAAACACGCAACCCCACCTTCTCGCTTATCTCTCATACCTGGCGGAGCGGTTGCTCCCCATGAAGTCGATTCTCAAGCGCACGGGCGGCATTTACCTCCATTGCGACCCCGTGGCCAGCCACTATATCAAGGTGCTGATGGACGGAATTTTCGGGCATTACAATTTCCGAAACGAAATCATTTGGTCATACAAGCAATGGCCGACGAATCGTTCGCATTTTCAAGCCATGCACGACGTTATTTTGTTCTATGGCAAAGGGAAAAAGAATACTTTCAACGTTGAATACGAGCCCGTCGGTAAGAACGACCTGAAAAGATTGATCGGGACAACACAATATCTTGACTCTGAAGGAAGCGCCGGAAAAATTCCTGCGGACGAGATGACAAAAGGCATGCCGCTCCGTGATGTCTGGGACATTCCGGTTCCGGACGGCTCATCAAAAAAGCGTCCGGTACATGAGATGCGGAAATCCCTTGCTCTTCTCCAGCGGATCATCAAGGCGTCATCGAATCCGGGAGATGTTGTTCTGGATCCGTTTTGTGGATGCGCCACTACGATGGAAGCGGCTCATAACCTGGGGCGCCGCTGGATCGGCATTGATATTTCTATTCACGCTATCAGGCGCGCAGCGCGTATGCGACTGGAAAATCGTCTTGGTTTGGTGGCAGGGCAGGATTTTGTAATTTCCGGTATTCCTCGAACCATCAAAGGCGCCCAAAACCTATGGAAGCGCGATAAATTTCAATTCCAGAAGTGGGCCATTGAGGAAGTCAGGGGTTTTGTCACTACCAAGAGAACGGCGGAAGGGAGAATCGACGGACGACGTTACTTCTCTATCCCGGGCAAGCGCAAACTCCAAAGCATGGCAATCGAAGTGAAAGGCGGAAAGTCTTTGAACATTACGGACCTTCGTGCCTTGGAAGGCGTTTTGGAAAATGACGCCGCGCTTATGGCGGGGTTGATAATCATGGAACCGCTGGCTCTCCGGAGTACTTGGCAATATTACCATAACAAGTTCCGGTCAGACACTATTGTAGTAAAAGAAATCCGCTATCCACGTGTGCAGGTTTTGGCGATTGAGGAGATTCTTAAAGGCGAGCGATTTGATACGCCCGGCGAATGGTGAATGCGACTTGCGCGGTCTTTATTCGTTTTCGGGTTGACCGCTGAATACAAGACGGCCTCCAGTCGCCTGGAAGCCGGAATAGGCGGGAAACCATCTCTTCGAGATCGTCGCTTTTGTCGCAGACAGCCCGGTTGCGTTTGCGGTCGGGCGAACAGGCCTCATTCACAGTCCAGTAAAAAGAAACGGAACTTCAGCAACCCCTGACTCCAACAAAGCGTATTTTTTCAGAATGTTCATCTGTGTGAAAAGCGATGAATAGTTGCAAAAAGATCGATTTTGTCCATTATGTTCATGCCACAAAAACCGGAAACCGTAGGTTTGGCTGTTCGCCGGACACAAAACGGTTTCTCTGCGAAGAGCCACCTCTGGAGTGAGGAAGGGGAGATACTTGCGTCTTCAGTCGTGATTTTTCCGGCAGACAGCCCAGACTTCACCTACGATTTGGCGAACGGCCACTATCCACTGTTTGGGAAATAATTACCCGACTCAAAGTGAAACTTTTTTGATCGCATAACGGCCACGCCACGCACCCTCATTCCAATCATACCCCGAACAACCAATTCAAGAATTCCCATGAAGACGTGGGAAACCTGCTCTGGATTCTCATCACCCGAGAAGCGACAAACATCTCAGCAAAGCAGCTTATAAGCGATTGACTTCCAAGCGGTTATGCGCGATCATTCCCCGTGTAACTGCCACGAAAACTGCGATGTCGATTCGGTCTACCCGCAGGATAAGAACAAGAACAGCCTCTCCACCCATTGGAGAGCGCAAGCGCGGG
>JAPPHK010000265.1:3305-4762 GCA_028820795.1 Nitrospinota bacterium
CCGGACGCGCTGGTCGACACGGTGATTGACGAGTTGGCGGGTGATGTCCGGAGGGCGGCCAGGAATACGCCCGCCTTTGGAACAAGGGACGGAATCGGCTACACAACGAAAACGTCCCACAACAACCACCCGGACATCCAAACACTCAATCCACATTTCTTGGACGCCGAATATGACGCCAACGGGCAGTTGCAGTTCAGCCGTACTAATGTATCAGCTTCCTTTATGGCCAGTACAACCGATTCAGGACTATCGTTCAACAGGCTGAACGGCTCGCCTGCGCAGGGTTGGCAGAGCGTCGAAACCCAGGCGGATTATCCTCCGGCTGTCTTCTATTGGGACGCTTCGACCGACAGAACGGGCGCCGGCGATCTCGACTATCTGGTTCTTGGATACTGGGCGATCTATCTCAAAGACACGAACACCGGGGAATTGACGGGCAGCACGTCCATCGGCGTCTCCGCGGGCGGCAGCGACCCCTTCACCGCGAACAACATCGCTGGTCTCACGGGTACGGCGACCTACGAAGGACCGGCCACCGGCATATTGGCGGACAGAACCGAAAGCGGTGAGGACCCCTTCCACTACGTCACCGCGAAAGCGATCCTAGAGGCCGATTTCGGCGACGGGAGTGCGCTCGGAACCATCTTCGGCAGAATCGCCGAGGCCAGAGTCGAGGGAGGAGACGCCTTGCCCGACATGAATTTGGGAGCGGCCGACATCACCAATTCCTGGAGCGGTGGAAACTTCCGTGGCTACACCAGCGTCACGACGAGCATCGGCGAGACATTATCGGGCTCATGGGGCGGGAAGTTCTTCGGCAACGGCGCGGGCGCGACCGACCAGCCCGGCTCGATGGCCGGGACGTTCGGCGCCACATCGGCGGATGGCAATGTAAGCGTCGTCGGGGCATTCGGGGCGTATAAGCAGTAAGTAAAACAAGGCCCGCCGCCATTCCCCATACCCATGACGCGGCGGGCGCCCCCTCTCGCCGCCTCCGGCTCACTGCCGGGTGCGGCGGGGGCGTCCGCAAACCGTTTTCTCACTCCTCATTCTCTGCCTGGGGCTGCACCCGCCACACCTCGATGATCGAGCCGACGATGCCCCTGGGCGCCGGCAGAATCGTGATGATGAAGAACAGGCCGATGACCAGGATCGCCCGCTCGGTGTATTCGCCCAGGAAATCGTTCAGGTAATGGACGAAGCTCGCGCCGACGAAGGGGCCGATGAGCGTGCCGAGTCCGCCGACTTCGTGTTCGCCCTTGCGATCTTCTCTTCAAACCTTCCAGCAAACGGCGCCTACTTGCCGGGCAGCACCTTGATCGAGATGGTCGCCGCCCACTTCGGGCCAAAGGAGCGGTGCAGGCCGTCGGCGAACTGCATCGTGAGCTTGTAGTCCCCCGGCGCCAGCTTGAGAGACGCTTCCGTCTGTCCCTTGCCGTAGTGCGGGTGCATGG
>JAPPHK010000279.1 GCA_028820795.1 Nitrospinota bacterium
TCGACGCCGCACTCTACGGCGACCCGAAAACGACGTTGCCCGTCTTGACGGAAGCCGTGGCGCGCGCAGACGGCGGGTGAGGCGGCGCGGGCCAAAGCGCGCGCGGAGCGGATCGCCGGGGAAAACCAGAGCGCGAGAGAGGCCGCCCCGCCACCCAAGGAGGAAAGCGATTATTCTAAAGGCATGCCGCTTCCCGCCTTTCACAGCGCGCTCGGCGCGGGCGCGCCCGATGGCGCCGTGTGGGTGGATGAAGCGCTCACCTCCGCCGGGCCGGGCTTCAGGCGCGCGGTGGGCCGGACGGCGTCCCAGATTTTCGGCAGAAAGGGCGGGGGCATCGGAAACGGCCTGCCCATGGCGCTGGGGGCGAAGATAGCGACGCCCGAGCGCCCCGTCATCTGCCTCTCGGGAGACGGCTCGGCCATGTACTCCAACCAGACCCTCTGGACGGCGGCGAAATACAATGTCGGCGCGGTCTTCCTCATCGCGAACAACGGGGCCTACCACATCCTGAAAGGGCGCGTGCTGGCCCTGGACGGGAAGGCGAAGGAGTTTCACCGCTTCGTCGGCATGGACCTGACCGAACCGAGCCTCGACTTCATCAAGCTGGCGGAATCGATGGGCGTGGACGCCGCCCGCGTTTATTCGCCGGATGAGCTGGAGACCTGTCTTGCAGAAGCCGCCCGTGGCGGCAAACCCTACCTCATCGACGCGATCGTCAAACCCGCCCCCTGGGCAAACCGCCGCAGGAGTTATGAGGGGAAAAGATACTCAGGCCGGTTTTCGGCCCAGGATGGTCAGGCGTTTTCGGATGACGGAGAAGTCCGCGCCTTGGAATGATTCAAACTATCTCGGGGGTGAGAGTCAACCCTAAGATGGAACATGGGAACCTGCCTTACTCTATGAGGCCGGATAATCCTGCAATTACGAAGAAAATCAGCACATAGCCCATAATTTGATGGAAATAGAAGTAGTATCTTGCCCAAGTGGTAAGGTCCACGTCTTTGTAGTGCCGTTCACGTAAACGGATAACTGG
The DNA here is from genome assembly GCA_028820795.1 of Nitrospinota bacterium. Classification (GTDB taxonomy): domain Bacteria; phylum UBA8248; class UBA8248; order UBA8248; family UBA8248; genus Bin107. Next base: position 1,034 of record JAPPHK010000279.1, read on the forward strand.
CAACAAAATATCAAGGCTGTAAAAGGCACTATTTAAGTAACCTGACACTATATTGTCTCGTTCTCGAGCAATGCGCAGGACAGACATTCCTGCAAATACAAGTAATATAATCCACACTAACGCCAAGAATTTGCGCCACCCATAACCGTAGCCAATGACGAGCCAGAGCGGCCATAAAACCCACCATTTGAATTGCGTCAGCCCGGATTCTCTATGTTCACGCGCACGGCTTTCATACAGAATGTGGTCCGCCATGTCTTCATGCCCGGCGGCGCGGAGGACACTTGCCAAGTGCCGATATGGCTGCGGTGTATAGTTCTGATCATTTCCTAGCCATTTGATAAACCATCCACTTCCTCGCTCATATGGTGACTCTCCTTCGCGCGCGCCGAGGCGATTATATGTAAAACCATCTAGTTCAAGTTCTAAATAATCGGGCCAAGAATCTTTAGTGGCTTGAAGCGTGCCGACATTGGCGTTTCGCAACGAAAATTTTGGGGCAATGGTTTTCCCATCCTTGTCTTTGAAATATTTCCATGCAACATTCGAATCGGCCAACCCAAGCCACAAATCGCGCTCAATCCTCGCACCCCTAAGGTAAAGTTGCCTAACAATAGCGCCTCGCAAATCTAAATTGGAACCAACATTGATAAATATCAAGTTTGCCGGTTTGTCTATTTGCGTTTTCCGCATGAAAAGATCATTTCTGATTGAAGTGGAAGACATATTGAGATCGCCTTTGAACTTCGAATCCGTCATTGAGAGGTGGCCTCCGATCTTGGCCGCTGCTAATAAAACATCACCAAATTCAGCTTTCCTCCGCATGGATAAATGGCCACCAATCGAGACGGAACTCAGGTTGAGTTTGCCCTTAAATTTGGATTTGCTCATGTCGAGTTGTCCACCGATTTTCGCTCCTATCAAATTTACATTCTCAAATTCAGCGTCATTCCGCATATATAGACTGCTCTCAATCGAAGTATTGCTCATGTCGAGCCGGTCTTTGAACTTGGAACCTATCATAGAGAGTTGGCCGCCTACTTTTACTCCTCTCATAAATACATGACCAAATTCCGCTTTTCGCATGAGCAAGCTTTTCCGGATCGAGGTGGAAGACATATTGAGCATGCCTACGAATGTTGAACTATTCATTTCGAGTTGGCCGTAAATCTCGGCGTTTCTCAAAACTACTTCTCCAAATTGAGCGTTATTCCGCATATACAGGTTACCTCCAACAGAGGCGGAATCCATATCGAGTTTACCTTTGAACCTGGAACCATCCATTTCGAGTTGGCCACCTATATCCGCGCTACTCAAATCAACATCATTGAATTCTGCTGCTTTACTCATGAATAGATGCCCACCAATCACAGCAGAATTCATGTCAAGATCGCCGTCAAATCTTGAACCATTAAAAGATATTACTTTCGGTGTCGTGAGTCGGCGCATGACAACTGGCGATTTGAAGAGAGAACTGACGAGGCCTAACAATCGCTCGATAGGTGCATCGCTCAAATCGAATTCATCTTCAATATAAGCTCCAATGATCCGGACACCCCGGTGCGGGATGGCGCTGCGGAAAGACTCGTTCAGGAGGATAGTTCTTAGGAAATCCGGGGTCAGCGTCCGCCGCCAATCTAACCCAAAGTTGTCGTATGACCATTCGTCAGGGTTTTTCAGATTGAATACATAGGAATAGCGCTTATTAAAATCCGCCGGTCGTCCTTCGCAGATTTCCGTCCAAGCCCATTGTTCAGGCTCGGTCCAATTGAGCTCTTTCCTCGGTTTGACCCTGCATGGCTCGCCCGGCAGTGCGATACCGGACTTGCACTCCTCGCAGGCGACTTCATTTTCAGCACGGGTGGTGGACGCCAAGGCGATCAAGACACCCACAGACAAGAAAAGCGAGACCGCGCACCTCGCGAGCCGCACCATTCGGATGATACTCACATATCGCTTGCACAAACCTTGGGGTCCTCTCTGGGAACCCGCTCCATCAGGGCAGAGCAGTCGTCGCATGCAGCGTCAGCAATTCATTTTTTATGGCGAACAACATAGCGCAAACCGGACGCATGGTGAACCGAGAGTCGCGCCGCTGTGGCTTTGAGGGGAAGCATAAACTACTCCCTCATCCCGAGTAGGCGCGCTTGCGCGACGTATCGAGGGAGGGGACACGGCAACATGCCGTCTCGAAGACCGGCGAGGGGAGCGCCACCCTTCGATACGCTGCTCCGCAGCTACTCAGGGTGAGGAGAAGACTGGGATGCAAAATCGGTTCTCAACCCGGTTTTTGGCCCAGGATGGTCAGGCGTTTCCGGATGATGGAGAATTCCGCGCCGTAGCCCTTCTCCTCATACCAGCTTCCGCCCTGATCGCGCAGGGCTTCGAAGGCGGCTCTCAGCTTCGGGAACGCTTCGGGCGCGGTCTTGGCGGCGTCCATCCACTCATCGAAGGGCGTGTCCGTGCGATCGACGACGGTCTCCTCGATCTCGATTCCCTCTTCCCTGAATAAGCCTTCCATTTCCTTGCCGGACAGATGCCGCGTGATGGTCGGCTCGCGGATCCTGTCGAGCGCATCTATCTTCTCGCGCTCTTCCGCCTCGTCGGGATAGTGGTAGTCGATCAGGAAGACGTGGCCGCCCGGACGGACGGCGCGCGCCATTTCGCCAAAAACTTTATTTGGGTCTTCGAGATGATGGAACGTGTGCCTGCAGATGGCGGCGTCGGCCATGCCAGCCGCCAGGGGCGCATCGTGCGCGTTCGCCATGACGTAGCGCGCGTTCGCCACGAGACCCCACTCGCGCAGGCGCTCGCGCCCTCTCGTGGCCATCGCGGGGGTCAAGTCCAGCCCCACGACGTTCCCGCCCGCCGCCAAGAAAGGCTTTGCGGATGTGCCCGTGCCCATCCCGAAATCGACCAGCCAGGAGCCTTCGCCGAAGCCGACCCGCTCCGCCATCGCGCCCAGGCGCGCCTGTTCCGCGTCGCTGTAATAGCCGCCGTAGGTCTCGGCCATCCGCGTGAAGGTCTCGATGTTTCGCTGTTTCGACGTATCCATCAAAAGCCCTCTTTTGGTAGTTCGCCTTATGCTACTTTGAGATATCAGCGAATCATACACCGAAACTGGGAAAAGCACGCTTCCCTCTCTATCGTTTTGCAAAAGACTCGGGCTGCCGTTAGAATGAGCGAAAATCAACCTCTCAATTACAAGGAGAGCGCAAGATGGGTGAAATCCTCGACAAGTTCGCGGCCGAATGCCATGAGATACTGAAAGCGGATTCGAGCAAGGCGGGCCTCCAGAAGGTGAGCGACGCCCTGGAAAAAGTGCTGGTGCAAGAGGAGTTCGTGCAGGAGCACCTGGGCCCTGAGAACGACTCCCCCCGCAAGATCCTTTACCAGGACCCCGAACTCGGCTTTTGCATCTTCGCCCATGTGCACAAGGGCGTGACCGGAAGCTCCCCGCACGATCACGGAGAATCCTGGGCCATCTACGGCCAGGCGGTAGGCACCACCACGATGACGGACTACGAACTCGTCGAGCGGCCCAACGGCGCTGCGCCCGGCAAGGTGCGCGCCGTGCGCAGCTACGACCTCACGCCGGGCCTCTCCA
>JAPPHK010000316.1 GCA_028820795.1 Nitrospinota bacterium
CGACTCCATCTCGCGAATCTGCGCGCTCGTCGCGGCCTCTCCCTCTACTTCGTCCGCCCGGGCGAAGTGGCTCATCAACCCGGCGATCTCGACCCCCTTCTCTTGCGAGGCCTTCTCGATGAAATCGACGGCTTCCGCCGGGCACAGCCCAAGACGCCCCATCCCCGTATCCACCTTTACGTGGACTCTCGCCTGTTTACCCGCTGCTCTCGCCGCGCTTGCCAGGCCTTCAATCTGTTCCATGTGCCAGACGGCGGCGTCGCAATCCGCCTCGACCAGCCTTTTCGCGTTATACGCCAACGTATCGCTCATCACCAATATGCGCGCATCGGCGAATCCACCCCGCTCCTCGCAAGCATCAAGGGCGCGCAGCGATTCCGCCTCCTCAACCGCAGCGACACCGAACCATCTGACGCCCGCTTCATACACGACGCGAGCAACCTCCACGCCCCCGTGCCCGTAGGCTTCCGCTTTCACGACGGCGAACGGCTCTTGCGAGAGAAGCAGATCCGTCAGATTTTTATAATTTCGAATCAGGATGTCCAGATCGATGAAAAGAGCGTTGCGGTATCCGGACGGCAACAAATGTTCGCTCAAAAAGACAGCTCCCTTCGGGGAGACATTTTTGGTGTTTCGTCCCTAGAACGGCGCATCCGCTTCATCGGGATAGCCCGGTTCCGCATGTTGCGAGCCTACGGCGGCGCCCTCATGGTATGTATCGAGGTTCACGAATCGCGCATAATCCGGGAAAAACTTGAGGTCCAATTCACCGGTCGGCCCGTTGCGCTGCTTTGCGAGAATGACGGTCGCGAGCCCCTTATTCTCGGGTTTTGGTTCATAATACTCCTCGCGATACAGCAAGGCCACGACATCCGCATCCTGCTCGATGGAGCCCGACTCACGCAAATCGGCCAGGTTGGGGCGCTTGCCCTCTCTGGATTCCACCGCTCTCGACAGCTGACTCAGGGCCACGACGGGAACGTCGAGTTCTTTCGCCAGGCTCTTCAGCCCCCTAGATATTTCGCTGATCTCGCGCTGGCGGTTCTCCATAGAGCGGCCCCTGTGATGCACAAGCTGGAGATAATCCACAACCACGAGGCCGAGACCCTGATCCGCCTGGATGCGGCGGCATTTCGCCCGAATGTCGAACACGGACAAATCCGTCGCATCGTCCACGTAAATGGCAGCCTCCGATAGTTCCCCCGCGCTCCGAATCAAATCCGGCCATTTCTGGGACGGCATGTAGCCGCTTTGAAGCTGCCTGGAATTCACCATGGCTCGCCCGCACATCATCCGAATGGCCAGCGCGCGCGCACTCATCTCGAGACTGAATATCGCCGTGGCGGTTTTTGACGCCAAAGCGGCGTATTCGGCGATGCACAGAGCGAACGCCGTCTTCCCCATGCTTGGGCGACCGGCGATAATTACCAATTCACCGGGCTGCAAGCCACTCGTCAGCTTGTCCAGGTCCGTGAAACCCGTAGGCACGCCGGTGACCAGTTCCTTTCGATCATAGAGGTCTTCCAGGTAGGGGAACGTATGTTTGATGATGTCGCGCATTCCCTCTACGCTTTGCTGGTAACGGCCGGACGAGACCTCCAGCATCGCGCGCTCGGCGTCGTCCACGAGCGTATCGATATCCTCCTCGCCCGTGAAGGCTCTCTGGGCGATGGCGTTCGAGGTGTGTATGAGTTCCCTGAGCAATGCGGTGCTTCTGACGAGTTTCGCATAGGTTTCCGCGCGCCTGGCGCTGGAAACATCGTCCGCCAAGCGCGCGATATATTCCGGCCCGCCCGCGGTGTCGAGCGTTCCCGCCTTTTTCAGGGCGTCGGCCAGGGTAAGCAGGTCGATGGGTTCGGATTTCTCAAACAGGCTGAGCATACCCTCGTAAATTACGCGGTGGCTCATGCGGTAGAAATGCTCGGGACGCAACACCTCCATGACGGGCGGCACCATCGATCCGTCGAGCAGCAAAGCACCCAGAACGCGCTGCTCGGCTTCTATGTTCTGCGGGGGGAGATGGCCCGACTCTGCGGACCGCTCATCACGAGCGGGCGTTTCCACCTCGAAACTCCAATGACGATTCAGTGGAAAGAACGGGCGTGACACTTAGGTTACATCAGATGGAGCCAAGATCAAACTGCCTGAAAAAGTAAATTTCAGTATCGAAAGAAAAACAGGGGCGCCAGTATACGGCAACCCCTGTTATCCTCATGAAATCTATGGTCTTGCCACTACACACCGGAAACGACAGGCTATGCAAACGCTACTCGGACTTTTCTTCCTCGGATTCCGCGTCCCGGCTTTCTTCCGGCTCATCCTCGAGAGCGGTATCGCCCGCCTCTGCCGTCGCTTCGGCCTGAACCTCATCCTCAGCCTCAGAGGCTTCTGCCGTCTCGGCCACGGCTGCCTCTTCCGTCTCAGCAGCAGCTTCTTCCGCTTCGGCCTCAGCCGCCATGGACGCTTCATCGGGCATCACTTTCACCTGCACCGATGCTCTCACTTCCTGGTGCAGGCGAATGTCGACGTCATAAGTACCGACCATCTTAATCGGCTCATCCAAAACGATTTTCCGGCGGTTCACTTGGAGGCCCTTCTCCAGCAAAGCGTCCTCGATCATCCGATTCGTCACCGAGCCGAACAGCCGACCGTCTGCGCCAACACGCATCGAGAATTCCAACTCGACCCCTGAAAATTCGCCCGCATAATCCTGCGCGCTTCGTTTCGCCGCCTGGATTTGCGCATCCCGCAAGCGCTGCTCATGCTGCGTCGCGCGCACCGTGCTCGCCGTGGCATGAAGCGCCAGACCTTTCGGAATGAGGTAGTTGAGTCCGTAGCCGTCGGCTACTTCCACGACGTCTCCCACTTCTCCGAGATGCTCTACGTCCTTACGCAATATCAAGCGCATCGTTCAATATCTCCGACTTATGAATGGTCTACAGTGTAGGGCATCAACGCCATGTAGCGAGCGCGCTTAATCGCAGTCGTCAACTGCCGTTGAAAACGTGCGGATGTGCCGGTCACGCGGCGGGGGATGATTTTTCCCCGTTCACTCACCATGTTCCGAAGCGTTTTCACGTCTTTGTAGTCGATGTACGCCACGCCGTCCGCCGAGAAGCGGCATATCTTCTTTCGCTGAAAACGCTTTTTTCTCTTCCTTTTCTTGTCGCCAAATCCACGGGGAACAAGCGCCATATCTATCTCCTAAACTTGATCAACAAAACTCGATATCAAAATGGGATATCATCGTCCATCATGGGCGATTCTTGCGGCGGCGGCGTGTAGGATTCCGTCCTCCTCGACCCGCCGCCTCCCGTCATCTCGTCCCGGGTGGACAGGAAGTGGATGTTGTTCGCCACCACTTCATGCTTGCTGCGCCTCGAACCGTCCTGCGCTTCCCAGGAGCGGAAACTCAAACGCCCTTCCACTACGAGAGGACTGCCCTTGTTGGTCTGCTCCATCACCCAGTCGCCTTGCCGCCCATAAACCACCACGTCCACGAAGCACGTATCCTCTTTCCACTCATCGCCGCTGCGGTATCGCCGATTGACCGCGAACCCGAAAGAAACCACGGAATTACCTGAAGGCAGAAACCGTTTTTCCGGATCGCGGGTCATGTTGCCTCGGAGATACACGGAATTCATTTGAGCCATAACGATACCCCTGCCATTTACGAGTCGTCCGACGAGTCGGGCGCTGGTCGTCTTGGAGAATCACCATCGCCCCCCTCCGAAGCGCTCTCTCTTTCCCTGGCGGCCGCGCTTTTTGCGTTTTTCTCGAGCTTTCTCAGAAGAGCTTCATCCATCCGCACCGTCATATAGCGCCACGTCTCTTCATCGATGCGCATATCGCGCTCGATATCCGCCACCACTTCCGGCTCCGAATGATATGTGACGATAAAATAGATGCCGTGACGCTGACGCTGGATGGGATAGGCGAGGCGCTTCTTGCCCCAACGATCTACGTTCAGAATTTCTCCGCCCCCTTCGGTCACCTTTTTCTCGAAACCGGAAATCTTCTCCTCCACGGTTTCATCGGTGAGTTCGGGGGACAACAAAACCATCGTTTCGTACTGTCGCATTCAATCCTCCTCCCGGACTGAGCGGCCCCGGCCTCTGGCGGCCGGAGCGAGGAGCCAATAATGGCCGCAGGTTAGCACACATACCCTCGGCGGGCCATAGCGGCTCCCAAGAGGAGCCGCGAAAATCCGCCTTGGATCAGAGCATCACAATTACTAGAAAAGCGGCGCCAACACGAGAGAGACGATGGACATCAACTTGATCAGGATGTTCATCGACGGACCCGAGGTATCCTTCATCGGGTCTCCCACCGTATCACCCACGACCGCGGCCTTATGGGCCTCGGAGCCCTTGCCGCCGAGTTTGCCGTCTTCTATCTCTTTTTTCGCATTATCCCAGGCTCCGCCCGCGTTCGCCATCAGCAAGGCGACGAGAACGCCCGAGAGCAGAGCGCCGGCGAGCATGCCGCCCAAAGCCTCCTTGCCCATCAGATACCCCACCACGATGGGAGCGACGACGGCCACGACGCCGGGGAGCACCATCTCCTTGAGAGCGGCCTGGGTGCTGATGTCGACGCAGCGCGCGCTGTCGGGGTCCGCCGTACCCT
>JAPPHK010000200.1 GCA_028820795.1 Nitrospinota bacterium
TCCATGTGCAGATTCTTGATGCTCACTTTCACCGGCATGTTGTTCGGTCCTTATGAAATATCGGATGGAGCGTGAATTCGCTTTTTTGTTTTTCGCGTGAATCCGAAAAATAACGCAGATGATCCGCCCCGTCAATTCCGCCGGGAAGCGCGATTCGGGATTTTTAAAAAACCCGGTTTGCAGGTCGGGCGACATGGAGATTCACGCGGCGATGGAGCGGGAGCCCGCGCGGTGCGCGTGATAGTTTCGTAGGGACAGGCCTCCGTGCCTGTCCTGACGAAGGACAACCGTGAAGGGCCGGACAGGCACGGAGGCCTGTCCCTACGGTGAAAATTCGACGATCGGGATTCCCTCCTCCCTTGATGCTTTTTAAACAACCCCGATTCGACTCTCCACATCTAGAAAATTACGGCGAGCCCCTCGTAGTTCATGACGAGGAGGACGGCGCCCATCAGGAACAAAACAGCCGTGACGATCCGGAAGAACGCCTGATCCGTGAAGATGTTGTATATCTTCGTGCCCACGAAAAAGCCGAGCAGCACGGGAGTCGAGAGGATGAGGATGAGCCAAAGGGCCGTCTCGCCGATGTAGCCCGCCGCCGCGATGGAGGCGATGGCCGCGACCCGTAGCACCACCTGGCTGGCGCTCAGCACGAAGAGGTAGCGCTCTTTCGATATCTTCATTCCCGTGAGGTAGGAGGCGATGACGTGGGAGGGGATGTTGATGGTGCCCAGCATCAGCCCCGCAACCGCGCCCATGCCCAGGGAGCGTCCCAGCGAATCCTCGGGCGCGGGCTTTTCGGGCTGGAGCCATTGCCAGACGATCTGGCAGATCAGGAAGGCGCCCAGGATGAATTTCATCAGGCGCGGGTCGGTGTTCAGGAGGATCGTGAGTCCGACGGCCAGACCCACGAGGCTCATCGAAAAGAAGGGAATGAAGGGTCTCAGGCCTTCGTGGACGGCGGCGCGCGTCCGCCAGGCGTTCATGAGGCTCGTGCACAGGGTGGGGATGGAGATGACGGCGATGGCCGTGGGCAAATCCCAGAAAATGGCCACGGTGGGCGTCGTTAGGGTTGCGAAGCCGAAGCCGCCCACGGCTTTGAGGCCCGAGCCGACGAAGGCGGCGCAAAAGGCGAGGATCAATGCGAGTGGATTCAAGATGCCTCCGCTGCGAAAACCTGCATTTTGGCGAATATGACTCGAAGAGGGGCCAAGCATATTTCATACACGGAAATCTGTAAATTAGGCGAGCAACCTTGACGCGCCCGCGCCGGTGTCGGCATTATGACTCCCGATTCCGATTACGGGAAACCCGAGATTCGCGTTTTTCTTTTCTTCGTGTGGACCGCCTTGCGGGCCGCCCGGGGATATTCACCCGATCATGGTTCGCGTAACGAAACCGGGGTTTTTTCATGGATTTTTCGCTGTTCTACATTCTGTACCGCCCCGAAGAGATGACCGAGGCGCAGGTCCACGAGGATATGATCACGGAGAGCGTGCTGGCGGACGAGTTGGGCTACGCTTGCGTCTGGTACGCCGAGCATCATTTCTCCCGCGTCGGGATGATCCCCGATCCCCTCCTCATCTGCACCGCCGTGGCGCAAAAGACGAAAAAAATACACTTGGGCACGGCCATTTCCATCATGTCGTTCCACGATCCCATCCGGCTTGCCGAGCAGGCCGCCATGGTCGATCTCATCAGCGGCGGCAGGCTGGAGTTGGGCGTGGGGCGCGGCTCCCAGCCCAAGGAGTTCCAAGGGTTCGGCGCGAGGCCGTCCGAAAGCCGTGAGCGCTTAAAGGAGGGGCTTCACATTCTCTCCCGCCTTCTGGAGGGCGAGAAGGTGACGTTCCAGGGCCGTTATCACAGTTGCGCGGACGTGGAAATCTTCCCCAAACCACTCCAAAAGCCCAGGCCTCCCATCTGGCTGGCGGGTACCAGCCCCGAAACCTACACCTATGCAGGGGAGAACGGCTTCAAGGTGATGGCCTCGGCCGGCTTCACGGGTCCGGAAGTGTACAAGCAGAAGTTCGGGCTGTATGAGGACGCCATCCGAAAATCGGGCGGCGACCCCGCCGGGATCGAGAAGCCGCTCGTTCACCACATCCATGTGTGCGACGCGGAGGATGCGGATGAATACTTCCGGCTCACGGTGGATGGCGAGGGCGAGTATCTGCGCTACCGCGCGAAGATGAACGAGGTGGAGATGCCCGAGGAGGAAGCGAAGCACCTGAAGCGCAACTGGAGCTATGAACTGAACGTCGAGGAGATCGTCAGGGGCGGCGGCATCATCGCCGATCCGGGGGCCGTGGCGGAGGACATCTGCAGGCTGCGCGATGAGTACGGGGTCAACCACGTCATCCTGGCGCCGTGGCGCGGGCCGGACCACGCTGCGGTGATGCGCTCGATAGAGAGCTTCGCAAACGACGTCATGCCGCTGGTGAACGCCGCCGCACCCGTCGCTTCGAACGGAAACAACTCTTGATGCCTTGATGGTTTCTTTATTGTCTCAATAGTGAGGAGGCGCTTTCACGTGGGTATGAGTTTTAGTTTGCATCTGGTGCCGGACGACATCCGGCTCGTGGCGGAGCGTTCGAAATACGCCGAGGACAACGGTTTCGAGCAGGTCTGGATAGCGGAGAGCCACCTCACCTGCCGGGATCACAACATCGCGCTCGCTCTGGCGATAGAGAACACCTCGCACGTGAAAATCGGCCCCGGCGTGACGAACCCGGTCCTGCACGACGACAGCGTCGCGGCGAGCGCCATCGCAACGCTCGATGAACTCTCGGGAGGCCGGGTGCTGTTCGGCATCGGCTCGGGCGATACGCCCGTCTATACGCTGGGCAAGAAGATGGCCCGGCTCGCGCGGATGCGCGAATCCATCGCGGCGGTTCGCGCGTTCACGCGCGGCGAGACGGTGGAATACGCGGAAGGCGTGAACGTCAAGATGTGGTGTGCGCGCGATATCCCCATATATACCTCTGCCGAGGGCCCCCGGACGCTCGCCATGTCGGCCGAGGTCGCGGAAGGCGTCATCGTGGGTTCGGGCGTCTACCAGGAGACGGTGGACTGGGTGATGAAATACCTGAACGAGGGGATGGCGAATCGCGATCCCTCCCTCGGCGAGATGGACATTATTTTCGGCGCGGTCGTCTCGGTGGATACCGACAGCGTGCGCGCTCGGGAGAAGGTGCGGGCGCGCGTGGCGAACCGGGCGCACCACAATTTCCGCATGACGCTCGATTCGGTGCCCGACCCGTACAAGCCCGAAATCAAACACCTTCTGGAGAACTTCGACGTCAGCAACTGGCGGGATCCCAAGCACGTGCCCCTCATCACCGACTACATCCTGGACCGCTTCACCATCACGGGAACGCCCGAGGAGTGCGTCGACCGTATCCAAGAGATCGAGTCCTACGGCGTCAAGAGCATCATGATCGACCCCCCGAACCAGGATTTCGACGAATCACTCAAAATGTTCACAGAAGAGGTTTTGCCCAGGTGCGTATGACCGTACCTGGGGCGGAATCGACCGCCTTTTTCATATGAGGAACCCAACATGGCGCTGATACCCGATTCTCATGCCGGCATTCTCGACACCAAGGCCCTGTTGTATCTGGGCACCCAGAACAAGGACGGCTCCCCGCAGGTCTCACCCGTTTGGTTCGGCACCAACGGGGACATCATCGAGATCAATTCGGCCAAGGACCGCCTGAAGGACATCAACATGCGCGCGCGTCCCGGTGTGTCGATCGCCATCGTCGACCCGGAGAATCCCTATAAATATGTGGGAATCCAGGGCACGGTGGTGGAGATCACCGAGAACGGGGCCGAGGAGCACATCGACGCCCTGGCGAACAAGTACCTGGGCGTGGACAGCTACCCGAACCGCCAGGCGGGCCAGGTGCGCGTCATCTACCGCATCCGGGCGGACAAGGTGTTCACGATGGGCGCGTAAGACGCCCTGCGCACACGATTTATTGCAAGGGATGGAGACCTGAAAGATGAAATTCTCGCTTTTCTACATTCCCGCCTGCCAGGAGGGAGAAACCTACAAGCGCGAATTCGATATGTTGCTCGAACAGTGCGAGACGGCCGACGAACTCGGCTACGAGGCCGTGTTCCTGGCGGAACACCACTTCTCCCGCGTGGGCATGTGTCCCGACGCACTCATGGTCGCGCTCGCCATCGCGCAAAGGACCAGGAAGATACGGATCGGCACCGCCATCTGCATTATGCCGTTCCACAACCCGGTGCGCCTGGCCGAACAGGCGGCCCTGGTCGACGTGCTGAGCGGCGGCCGCCTGGAGCTCGGCGTCGGGCGGGGCTCCCAGCCCAAGGAGTTTCAGGGTTTCAACATCTCTCCCAGCGAGAGCAGGGAGAAGATGCAGGAGGGCCTGGAAGTCATGACCCGCCTGCTGGAGGGCGAATGCCTCACCTTCCACGGGAAGCACTACAGTTGCATCGACGCGGAGATTTTCCCGAAACCCATCCAGAAGCCGCGCCCGCCCGTCTGGCTGGCCGGCACGAGCCCCGAGACCTACGTCTTCGCCGGCCAGAAGGGCTTCAACATCATGGCGTCGGGCACCTTCA